>JBDSIV010000044.1:0-7890 GCA_039917755.1 Knoellia sp.
AAGGTGTCGAGGCAGTCGGCGAGGGCATCGAGGTTCATCCCGAACCACTCGGGGAAGTTCAACTCGTGCGAGAACGCCTCAAGCGTTGCTTGCTTCGTGTCGCCCCCCGGGACCACGTGGACCTGACGCCCCTCTTCAACGGCATCGGCGATGAGCCCCTCGAGGTCGACCTTGTCACTGAGAACCCGCATCACTGCCCCTCCTGGATCTGTCGGAAGCTGTCGTAGTGGTCATCCGTCCAATAGCGATCACCATCGCGGCCGCCAATGATGCGCCGAGCCCCACGATCACCCGATCCAGGTGTCACCACGGTGTATTCGCGGTAGTAGCCCTTCTTCTGGCTCGGCAGGATCCCCTCGCGGTTCTGAAAGGTCTTGTCGTCCTGGTCGTACTTGTAGGGACCGCCAGCTCGGATCAGGGTGAGTGTCGCCCTGGCCTCCTTGGGGAGCTTGGACTCCGCGATCGTGCCCAGTCCCGAGTCGGGGGTGTTCGCTCCCGCGGTGGACGACGCCCTGGTGCCCGGCGCACTGGCCGACCCGGTCGAGTCGTCCCGGTTCGCGAACCACCACAGCCCCACGACGAGGACGATGACGAGCATCGGCGCAAGCCAGGTGAGGGAGGAGCGTGCTCCCATGAGAGGTTTCGACACGTGCGCCATTGTGCCCGGTCACCGGCGTGGGTCAGGGAAGCGCGTTCCACGTCTCCACGAAGGTGCGCGGCAGCTCGCGGATCTGCCCCATGCTGCGGTCGAGCTGTGGAGCGACGTCGAAGTAGTAGTCCTCGTCACCGAGATGGAGGTTGAGGTCGGCTCCGACGGGGACGTGCTTCTTGATCAGAGGGAGCACCTCGCGCAGGTCGCCACCAGTCGGAGCGGTGATCGTCACCATCGGTGCGGCCGCACCGCTCGCTCGTTCCCGCCACCCCACCGCACTCAGCCCTTTGTCACCGATGAGCGCGGCGAAGTCGTCGAGGTGCTCTGGCATAGTCGCGGCATCCACCTCGAAATCGGCACCGGACTGAATCGCCCAGAGGGGCGCGTCAGAGGTCTGGGTCGTGACGTGGAGTGTCATCGGCGCCACTCCCGCGAGGAGTGGCTGTCCAGCAGCCACCGTTGGCACGACGTCCGTCGAGGCCGCAACCCTGATCACGACCCGGGTGGCCGAGACAAAACTCGCGGACTCGACCCCGGGCAGTGCGCCGAGGTCGGCGCGAAGTTGCGCCGCCTCCGCGGGCAGGGACCGACCCTCACTCTGGCCGCTCCCCTGAGTCAGCGTGAGTTCCACATCGGGGACGACTGCAGCCACGGTAGCCTTCAGGCCTTCGAGGTCCGCGCTGGGTTGGACGTCGATCGTGAGGGCGGTGCCGTTGAGGTCGAAGCGGTTGACCTCTCCGGACGCGAGGGCACCGAAGGCTTCGGACAGGTGTGGGGTCAGGTCCCGCCACAACCCGACGACCTCACCTCGCGGCTGCGAGATGCGCCCATCGAGGCGCAGGTCAGCGATGGCCGGTTCGGCGGCAATCACCCTCTGGACGACCGCAATGTCCGCGGAGAGATCCCTCAGCGCACCGGCATACGTGTCGCAGTCCAGCCTTCCCTCAAGGGCAACCGAGAGCAGCGCGACGGCCCCTGTCCCCCACCTCGTGTGATCCACGAGGAAAGTGGACCATATGCAGGGCCAGCTCTAGCCGCGCGGAACCCGTCGTGGGCGCGAGATGAATCCGTGGATCGGGCGGAGCTGCTCCAGCGGGGCAAAGAACCCGAGCACGCCCTGATCGATGACGAGTCGCTCCACACCCTGAGTCGTGAACTGGTCGCACAGGTCGAGAACCGAGTCGGTGGGCACCCCCAGGACCTGGCTGGCCTCCTCCTCGCTCAAGCCGTTGCCGAGGGCGAACTCGCGCGCACGGGACCCGGTCGTGAAGGCCAGCAGCGAGGGCACTCCGTCGACGACCCCCACGAGCGGCGCGACGTCGGGCGTGGTGCCGCGCGCCACGAAATACCAGCGCTCCAACTCGAACATCGCCTGCCACAGCAAGGTCTGCGCATCGACGTCACTGCCTGCAGCTCGGGCCGCTGTCGAGAGCGCGTCGATCGTGCCGGGTTCGGGTGCTTGCGTCATGCCATGACCCTACGGTTCGCCCCAGAGTTGTCGGTGATTCAGGGGTTGAGGGAGACGTAGGTGGTCTCGAGGTACTCGTGGATGCCCTCGAAGCCGCCTTCGCGACCGAAGCCCGACTGCTTGACACCGCCGAAGGGGGCGGCCGCGTTGGAGACGATGCCGGTGTTGATGCCGACCATCCCGAACTCCAGTGCCTCGCTGATCCTCAGCACTCGGCCGTGCTCGCGCGTGTAGGCGTAGGCCACCAGGCCGTACTCGGTGGAGTTCGCCACCTCGATGGCCTCCGCCTCATCGGCAAACGTCGTGATCGGCGCGACTGGCCCGAAGATTTCCTCGGTGAGGACCCGGGCCCCAGCGGGCACCCCAGTCAGCACGGTCGGCGCATAGAAGTGACCA
Source organism: Knoellia sp. (assembly GCA_039917755.1). GTDB lineage: Bacteria > Actinomycetota > Actinomycetes > Actinomycetales > Dermatophilaceae > Knoellia. Next base: position 2,517 of record JBDSIV010000044.1, read on the forward strand.
CGACCAGCGACCTTGTCGCCGCCGGTGAGAACTGTGGCGCCACGATCGACGGCGTCGCGCACCAACTCGTGCACGCCCTCTCGCGCCTTGTCGGTGATGAGTGGCCCGACGTCGACCCCCGCCTTGGTGCCCTTGCCGACGGTGAGCCCGCGCATCCGAGCAGCCAGGGCCGTGGAGAACTCCTCCACCACCGACTCATGCACGAGGAAGCGGTTCGCCGACGTGCAGGCTTCGCCGATGTTGCGCATCTTGGCGAGCATGGCGCCGTCGACGGCGGCAGAGACATCGGCGTCATCGAAGACGAGGAACGGCGCGTTGCCGCCGAGCTCCATCGACACCCGCAGCAGCTGCTCAGCGGACTGCTCCACGAGCATCCGTCCCACCGCTGTCGATCCGGTGAAGGTGAGCTTGCGCAGTCGCGGGTCACGGATGATGGGCTCCGAGACAACTGCTGTGTCGGAAGTGGTCACGACGTTGAGAACCCCGGCTGGCAGACCAGCCTCCTCGAGCAACGCGGCCAGTGCCAGCATGGACAGCGGAGTCTCGTGCGCGGGTTTGACGACCATCGTGCAACCAGCGGCCACGGCGGGACCGATCTTGCGTGTCCCCATCGCGAGCGGGAAGTTCCACGGAGTGATCATGAACGTCGGTCCGACCGGCCGCTGCAGCGTGAGGAGGCGCGACCCACCAGCAGGATTGACGGCATACCGGCCGTGGATCCGCACGGCTTCCTCGCTGAACCATCGGAAGAACTCCGCGGCATAGGCGACCTCACCCCGCGACTCGGCCACGGGCTTGCCCATCTCCAGCGTCATGAGGAGCGCGAACTCCTCAGCGCGGGCGGTGAGCAGCTCGAAGGCGCGGCGCAGGATCTCGCCGCGCTCTCGCGGGGCGGTCGCAGCCCAATCAGCCTGCGCCGCAACGGCTGCGTCGAGGGCTGCGCCACCATCGGCCACTGTCCCGTTGGCCACTTCGACAAGGACAGACCCCGTCGCTGGATCTTCCACGGGGAACGTCGTCGCACTGAGCGAGTCGCGCCACTGCCCGCCGATGAACAGCTGAGTGGGGATGGAGGAGAGCACGGACTTCTGGGTCACGGCAGCCATGTCTCGACCTTAGCCACCAAGAGGGCCAGCGGAGGCGCCGGTCGCCCAAGCACTGCCGGTGGCGCGCCGACGTGATCTCAGATTGAGTGCGACCGATGAGAGCGGCATCGGTGCAGGATGGGAGCCATGAACGAGATCGAGAACCTCCGCGACCTCGACGCCGCGCTCACCAGTGGCGCACCACTTGCCGGACTACGCCTGCAGGATCTCGACCTCACCCGTCACGAGAACCGGCTCCTCGCGCGCACCGACCTCGAGGGCGTCGTCGTCCTGGGCGGACGCCTCTCCCCTGACCTCGACGAACACCTGCGCCTGCACGGCGCATTGGTCTTCCCCACGGATCCACACGCGCCGGTCAATCCCTATCGCGCGAGCCTCTATCAACCGCACGAGCTGTATGCCGGGCTGGCCAAGTACGGCTACGACAGCACTCCCGACGCCCGCGGCTACGCGTGGTCGCGCGAGGCTGACCTGCACCGCGATGTCTTCGTCACCCTTCTGCGTGCGATCCACGATGACTCGGTCAGCGACGCGCTCACCGAGTTCGTCGGTGGCTCACCGGTCGTCGGCGTCATGGGTGGGCACGCGCTGACCCGCGACAGCGAAGCGTATGCCGGTGCCGCCCGTCTCGGACTTCGGCTCGCCTCCTCGGGCATGGTCGTCGCGACAGGGGGTGGCCCGGGTGTGATGGAGGCAGCAAACCTCGGGGCGTTGTGCCGGACGGACGCGGCGGTGACGGACGCGTTGGCCCGGCTGGCCGGCATACCCTCGTTTCGTCCATCCATCGCCGAATGGGCGCAATCAGCGTTGGATGTGTATGACGAGATCATGCGCGATCCGTTGCAGGACAGTCGTGTTCGCTCCATCGGGATCCCCACATGGTTCTATGGTCACGAGCCGCCCAACGTGTTCTGCAGCGGCATCGCGAAGTACTTCAGCAACGCGATCCGCGAGGACGGGTTGCTGGCGCGCTCCACTGCGGGGCTGATCGTGCTGCACGGCGCAGCCGGAACCGTGCAGGAGATCTTTCAGTCGATCACCCCGCTCTACTACGCCGACCCGGGGCACCCGCTGGCACCGCTGGTCCTCGTTGGTGTCGACCACTGGTCGCGCGAGGTCCCGGTCTGGCACGCCATCGAGGCGCTCGGCCGCGAACGCGAGATGGGTCAGGTGGTGCACCTCGTCGACAGCATCGATGAGGCAGCCGAGCTGGTGCTCAGCTCGCGCGCGTGAGGAGGACGATGCCTAGACACATCTCGTCGGTGGTGCCTTCGCCCCAGGCGACGTAGCGTTCTTTCGTGCCCTTGTAGGCCGGGAGGACGTCCCGTAGGGCCTGGTCGTGGGTGCAGGTCACGGTGACCTTGTCGCCCTTCTTCACCGCCACCGGCTTCTTGAGGGGGACTGCCCCCTGGTCGTCAAAGTTCCACACCGGAATGTCGAGGACGCGCTTGGCCTGCGGTGTGCCCTTGTTGACATCGACGGTGATGGACTTGCCGAGCAGGTGCATGTGACCGGCGACGGCGCGGATGAGACCGGGATCCTTGACGGGGCGCGTGCACGACTGGGTCGGGCCGGGCTTGAGCTCGCCACAGAGAAGGTGCAGGAGGTCGGCGGTTGCGACCTGCTCGCCGAAGCGCTTGCGGATGTCGGCGACAGCTGGTGTGCGGGCACACAGCTCGCCGGGAGTGCCCTCGCGACAGGGCAGTTCGACGGGGGCCGGGAGCAGCATCGTCTCCAGAGGAGTCTTCTTGCCAGCGCTGGCCGGACTCAGACGCAGTCGCGCCGAGCTCTGATCTGCCCCGTCACCGGCCAAAAGGTTGTAATGCACCTGCATGACGATTTGGGAGCCCTTGGACAGCGGGATGCCGATGTCGTCCCCCAGGACGCGCTCGCCACCGCCGGGCGCCCAAGCAGAAACCCACTCGGCGTTGTTGAGCTGAGCGCCGGGCCCGGCGTTGATCCCCGTGCCACCGAAACAGGTCCAGCCCTGACCGGGTTCTGCGGCATCCTTGGCCTTGGCGGCAGCAACGTTGGCCGAGTCCACCTTGTAGAGGATGACGTGGTGGACGACCCCGGGATTGTCCGGCTCGAACTGGACACCGCTGACGATCATGTCCTGCGCGAACTTCGGGTCGACGAGAAAACACCGGTAGTCGTCGGTGCCCGAGCCGAACGGCGCCTTGGGGCTGTATTTGGCGGCCATCGTGAGCTGCTGGAAGGTCTCACCGGCACGCAGTGGCACGTCGGGAGGTGCGGGCTTCGTCGTGGCATCTGCAACCGACGGCGAAGCGCCGTGCCCCGAGGCGCCGTGGGAGTCCTCGCCTCGCAGGTTGTCGGGCAAAGTGCTTCCACAGGCGGTGAGGGTGAGGGCGGCAACGACGCCGACCACGATGAGACGCAGGCGCATTACCCCAGAGTAGTCCGTAGTCCTCCGGCCGCTCACCGCTCGGAATTCCTCCACCCGGACGTTCGGGGGTTCTACGGGCAACAACGCGTTCTGTCGCTTAGCCTTGTCCGGTGGGGATGAACCGACGCACGGCCCTCGCGGGCATCGGTGGGACGCTGCTGGGGGCAGCAGCAACCAGGGTCAGCGACACCACCTTCCTTGCTGAACCCACCCCCGGACCGCACACGCCGTTGCCGTTCTACGGTGGCTTCGCCTCCGCCATCCGCCCCGACCTCTCTCGACCAACCGGAGCGGGGAGCAGCCTCGTGTGGCGGGCGGACCGCACCGACCTGGCGTGCGCCCTCACCTTCGACGACGGCCCGCGGCCCGACTGGACGCCGCGCGTGCTCGAGGCCCTGGCAGCCGAGAACGTCCCCGGCACCTTCTTCGTCAAGGGCGTCAACGTGCGCGACCACAGCTCGATCCACGCCGACTCCCTGGCTCGACACGAGATCGGCAATCACACCTGGGACCACCCCGACCTGGCCAGGCTCGACCTGGCCGCCTGCACCGAGCAGCTGAACCGAACCACCGAAGCGATCCACACGGCATACGGGATCGTTCCCACGCTGTTCCGGCCGCCCTACGGGCACGTCGGCGGATCGGCGGTCCTCGCTGCCGCCCAAGCAGGCCTGACAACCGTCTTCTGGAGCGCCCAGTTCCGCGAGGACCTGTATGTCAACCACCCGGCGGGCATCGCGGACGGCGTCGCGGCGATGATCCACCCCGGGGCGATCGTCCTGGGCCACGACACGGGGCCGGCAAACCGGCTCATCGCGATCGACAACCTGCGCGCCATCATCGACCGGCTGAGGGGCCTGGGCTATACCTTCCACACCGTCAGCGACCTGCTGGCAGGAGCCCGATCAGCTCAGGGAGTTGCTGCAGCGAGCTGACCGCAAGCTCCGTCGATGTCGGAACCACGCGTGTCGCGCACCGTCGTCGGGATGCCGTGGGCACGCAGCCGCTCGACGAACTGCTGCTCGACCCCGTGGCGCGACGCTGTCCACTTGGAGCCGGGCGTCGGATTGAGCGGGATCGGGTTGACGTGCACCCAACCCTTGCCGCGCGCCGTGAGCTTCTTGCCGAGCAGATCGGCGCGCCAGGCCTGATCGTTGATGTCTTTGATGAGGGCGTATTCGATGCTCACCCGCCGGCCAGTCGCCTCGTAATAGCGGTAGGCCGCGTCGAGAGCCTCGTCGACCTTCCACCGGGTGTTGATCGGGACGAGCTCGTTGCGCAGCTCGTCGTCCGGAGCGTGCAACGACAGGGCCAGCGTCACGGGGATGCCCTCGGCCGCGAGCTTGTCGATGGCGGGGACGAGGCCAACCGTCGACATCGTGATGCCGCGCGCGCTCATGCCCAGGCCGTTGGGTGCCGGGTCGGTGAGGCGACGGATCGCACCAATGGCCGCCTTGTAGTTGGCCAGGGCCTCCCCCATGCCCATGAACACGACGTTGCTCACGCGCTGCGGCCCCAAGGTCGCCGTCGCGTCAGCGGGGCCGTCGTAGTCCCCGTCGGACTCGTCACCGAGGCCAGCCTCGGCCGGATGGGTGGCGCCGATCGCGGGCAGCTCGCCGTGGCGCAGCTTGCGGTTGGCGTCAACGACCTGCTCAACGATCTCAGCGGCCGACATGTTGCGGGTGAGTCCGGCCTGTCCGGTGGCGCAGAAGGGGCAGTTCATGCCGCAGCCGGCCTGGCTCGACACGCAGATGGTGACGCGGTTGGGATAGCGCATGAGCACCGACTCGACGAGGGCGCCGTCGTGCAGGCGCCACACCGACTTCAGGGTCGCGCCGCGGTCGGCCTCGAGCGTGCGCAC
>JBDSIV010000045.1:0-10628 GCA_039917755.1 Knoellia sp.
CCCTCCCGGTAGAAGCCGGTAAGTGGGTCCATCCCACAGGGTTCGAGCTGGGTGCCAAGAACGTTGAGCGCCATGTGGGCAGTGTGGCAGGACCGAGTCCAGGTGTGTCTGACCGCAGGGTCGTGCTTCGCGGACCGAACCGGCCTCGAAGATGCCACGTGCCTACTAGCGAGGCGCCTCACAGCGCCCACTGCGGGCGATAGACCGAGCGGCGTAATCCGTTCAATGCTGAAGATCGCAGGAATGTGGGGGGGTGGGTTCCATCAACGGTCTGAGTCACTGCGTGCCAGGAAGTCACGAACCAGCGTGAGGTACTCGCCGGGGACCTCGAAGAACGGCAGGTGGGCCGCGTCGAGAACCACCACCTCTGCCCCGGGGATGCCAGTGCCAAGTTCCTTCGCGAGCTCGGGCACACACTGGTCCCTGGTCCCTCCGATGACCAGCGTCGGCACCCGAATCTCTCCCAGCCGCGACGTCGCGTCCCACGTGGACCACAGGCCGTCCGGGCTGAACCAAGACGTCCCATGCATGCGTTCGTACACTTCTGCGCCGCTGTGCTGCTGCGATCGCATCAGGGGCTCGGGGGGAGGTCCGGGAAAGATGAAGCGGGCCATGAACTCCATTAGCGCACGCGAGAACGCCTCCGGGTCGGCGTGGGGACCGGACCTCAGGGCGACACCATAGCCATCGGGAAGCTCGGCGAGCCTCCGATCCCAGCCCCGGCTCAGTCCCGGCGTGCTCGCGAACGTGTTGGACAGCGTCACGGAGAGCACGCCGACGGGCCGGTGCTGCAGCAGGTACTCAAGCAGCAGGGGGCCGCCGTATGAGTGGGCGAAAAGGTGAACCCGATCCAGACCCAAGGTTTCGCGTACGGCAGCGATCTCATCCACGAACAGCTCGATGTCGTACTCGTCCGCGTCGACGGCGCGGTCGGAGCGCCCGCAGCCGTACTGGTCGTAGAAGATGACCGGACGGTCCGCACCGAGCGCTGCCAGTGGCTCCAAGCAGTCGTGGCAGATCCCTGGGCCCCCATGGATGGTCAGCAACGGCGCCACCTGTGGCGACAGCGGACCGCTCGCGCGGCCCCACCACACCTCGTGGCCTCGGTGTTCGAGACGGCCTTCATCGATCATTACTGTTGCCCGCATCACGCATACCACCCGTCCGATGCCAACCAAAAATTAGCGCCTGTCCCACCACGGTTGCGGAACGCATTCCAGGTCAACGCCGGGTGAAAAATGATCAGGTTTCGACCGTTGAAGTTTGACCAGTTTGTCTGGTTGTCATGGTTCTTCGGGGTGGCCGGGGGGACACGGCACCAGGTGGCTCCTGTATCCCGCTGGTCGGTAGCTAGGACCGTGTGTTTCAGCTGCGGGACTGGGCCGGTGCGGCTCGGCGGTCTGAAGTCACCGAGTCCAGGCAGTCCAGTGCCGACAGCGCTTGCGCCATCCTTGACGAACGGACTTGCCCAACAATCAAGCAGGTTGACCGTTCATGTTCTTCACAATGTCGCGCCGGATCGACCTGCCCCACCTCGCCGCCTGTCGACCTGTCCCACACCGCCACGAGCCGCCCCTGGGTCGCTGCGCCGTGCGCGTGCCTGCGGTCTGCTACCTCCAGCCCTTACGGACTTGGATTCCGCCGCCTAGGTCGAGGCCAACCTTCTTCAACTCAAGCTCGAGCGTGCCGTCGATCGCGTGGGTCCGGTTGGTTCTGATGTTGATGACCACTTCAGTGGCCCCGTTCTCGAGAACGCTGCTCACGGCGGCGGAGAAGCCCGGTTCGTCCGGCCATCGCCGCCGCTTCGAGTCGCGCGCTGCGCTACCCGCACCGTTGTGCCGGAAGTCGAGTCCCTTCACGTCCACCCACAAAATTCTCCGTCGCCGGCGCGACGGGGACTTTTTCGTGAGCGTGCGTGTTCGGTCAGCCTTCAGGTGCCACTCCTATCGCTGTGCTGCCAGACTCTTCGCGAGGTCGACGGCCAGCTGGATCTGGTGATGCAGGACGGGAGCGCTGTCCCACCAGGACGACGACTCCACGATCAGTCCTTCGTGAGTCATTGTGATCGCTCCCAACTCCGCAGGGCGCACGACCCCGTCGCCGTGGAGAGCCGATGGCCAGTACTCGATGCGCTGGCGCAGAGGGCCGTCGAAGATCTCTGCGGGATCCGTGTAGGTGAATGGCCCCCTGTCTCCCTCGGAAGGGTCCCCTGCGGCCCTACCGGCATGGCGCCCCAACCGCGTCATCAACTTCATCACGTCCGACTGGGGGCCGGTGCGGCGAACGTCGACCAATGGGCTACCTGCCGCCCCGGCCACACCACCGAGTCGCAACGCAGGACAGACCCATCTGACGAACGACGCCGGGTCGTCGTCACCAGTTGGAGTGCCGTCATCGAGATCGCAGAACCAGGTGAGGTGAGATGCCCGCGGCTCCAACCGACAGGCATGGGCGCCCGCGCGCGTGACCACCAGGTCGCGGTCGGCTGCCACGACCTCGACGAAGCCGAAGTGCGATGCCCTCACGGAAGGGAATGCTAGTCCGCGTGGAGACACGATGAGCCAGAGCAACGCCTGTCGTGCCACAGGCGTAACGTGCGCAACATGGAGCAAACCCTCCCGTTGGCACGACGCACGGACGGGGAGCGGCGGCTGCTCGACAGTTTTGCCGCCATTCCGCCGAATGAGCGGGTACGTCTGGCCAAACGCACGTCCAACCTCTTCCGAGAGCGCATTGCTGCAACCTCTCGCGGACTCGACACGTCGGGTCTGACCGGCGTGCGCGTCGTTGACGCAGGAACTCTGACTGCTGACGTTGACGGGATGTGCACCTACGAGAATCTCGTCGCGGCGACGCTGCCGCTTGGACTTGCGCCTCTCGTGGTTCCGCAACTGCGCACCATCACCCTTGGTGGAGCGGTGACCGGTCTCGGCATCGAGTCGTCGTCGTTCCGCAGTGGTCTGCCCCACGAGTCCGTGATCGAGATGGACATCTTCACCGGCGTCGGCAAGATCGTCACAGCGCGCGCCGACAACGAGCACGCCGACCTCTTCCATGGTTTCCCGAACTCCTACGGTTCGCTCGGGTATGCCACCCGGCTCCGGATCGAGCTCGAACCCGTCAAGACGTTCGTGGCCCTGCGCCACCTGCGCTTCCACGACCTCTCGGCCTTGTGTGCAGTCATCGACGCCGTCGTCGAGTCCGGGAGCCATGCGGGGGAGCAGGTGGACTACATCGACGGTGTGGTCTTCACCCGCGATGAGGCCTACCTGGCCCTGGGGCGCCAGGTCGACGAGCCGCCCGCCGCAGGTCCGCAGCAGCCCAGTGACTACACGGGCCAGGAGATCTTCTATCGCTCCCTCCAGCACGACAGCGCCGAGCCCAAACGCGACCTGCTTGCGATCCACGACTACCTCTGGCGCTGGGACACCGACTGGTTCTGGTGCTCGCGGGCTTTCGGTGCCCAGAACCCTCGGCTCCGCCGACTTTGGCCGCGTCGGTGGCGACGATCGAGCGTCTATTGGAAGCTCGTCGCCCTCGACCAGCGCCGCGGAATCTCGGACCGACGTGAAGCTCGCAAAGGCAACCCACCTCGAGAGCGCGTCGTCCAGGACGTCGAGGTGCCGCTGGAGCACACCGCTGAGTTCCTCGACTGGTTCCTCGACGAGGTGCCGATTGAGCCTCTCTGGTTGTGCCCCCTGCGTCTTCGCGGTGATGCGACGTGGGACCTCTACCCGCTGACCCCGCACCGTACCTATGTCAATGTCGGTTTCTGGTCCACGGTCCCGGGCGTGGCGCCCGGTGGCGAACCGGGCGCCACCAACCGTGCCATCGAGCGGCGCGTCGCCGAGCTTGAGGGACACAAGTCGCTCTACTCCGACTCCTTCTACTCCCGCGAAGACTTTGATGCCCTCTACGGCGGCGATGGGTATGCCGCGCTCAAGGACATCTATGACCCTCGCGGACGCTTCCCCCACCTCTACGACAAGGCGGTGCATCACGCATGAGCAGCATGATCCGTGAGACCCCCACGGTTGCCGATCTCGTCGATGCGGCAGTCGAGGGACCGCTCCCGCTGCGCGTCACGGCATACGACGGTTCGAAGACGGGACCGGACAGCGCGCCCCGAGCAGTCCACATCGTCAACCACCGCGCTGTCTCCTACCTCGCGACGGCCCCAGGAGACCTGGGCATGGCTCGCGCCTACACAACGGGCGACCTCGTCCTCGAGGGCGTGCATCCAGGCAACCCCTATGACGCCCTCGTCGACCTTGAGCGGCTGCACTTCCGCCGACCGGATCCGCGGCTCCTCCTCGACCTTGCGCGGGTCCTCGGCCTGCGCGGACTCACCCCGCCGTCACCCCCGCCGCAAGAAGTGCTTCCGCGATGGCGACGTATGACCGAGGGGCTGCGGCACTCGTTCACTCGCGACCAGGAGGCCATCCACCACCACTACGACGTCTCCAACCGGTTCTACGAAATGGTGCTTGGTCCGAGCATGGCCTACACCTGCGCGGTGTTCCCGGACCACGAGAGCGGTCTGGATGAGGCGCAGGACAACAAGTACCGCCTTGTCTTCGACAAACTCGCGCTCACACCGGGGGACCGGCTGCTCGACCTCGGATGCGGTTGGGGAGGAATGGTTCGCTATGCCGCCCGCCAGGGCGTGCGGGCCACGGGAGTCACGCTGTCTCGGGAGCAGGCGTTGTGGGCGCAGGAGGCCATTGAGCGCGAGGAACTGCAGGACCTCGCCAGCGTGCGGTTCCAGGACTACCGTGAGGTGACTGAGACCGGCTTCGACGCGATCTCGTCCATCGGCCTCACCGAACACATCGGTATTCGCAACTACCCCGGCTACTTCGGGTGGATGCTCGCCCACGTCAAGGAAGGCGGACTCGTGCTCAACCACTGCATCACCCGTCCTGACAACCGGCCCAGGAGCACGGGAGCCTTCATCGACCGCTACATCTTCCCCGACGGTGAGCTCACCGGATCCGGCCACATCATCACCAGCATGCAGGACACCGGCTTCGAGGTGCTGCATGAGGAGAACCTGCGCGAGCACTACGCCCTCACCCTCTCCGGATGGTGCGACAACCTCGTCGAAAACTGGAATGAATGCGTCGAGGAGGTCGGCGAGGCCACGGCACGGGTCTGGGGTCTCTATCTCGCCGGCTCGCGTCGAGGGTTCGAACGCAACGTCGTCCAGCTCCACCAGGTGCTGGCGACCAAAATCGACCCGTCGCATCCTTCACAGGTTCCGCTGCGTCCGTGGTGGTCAGCATGAGTGTCGTCATCGTTGGCGGCGGCTTGGCAGGCGCCAGCGCCGCCGAGGCCCTGCGCGAGCGGGGATACGACGGCGAGATCGTCGTCATCGGTGCGGAGGCGCACCTGCCCTACGAACGTCCCCCGCTGAGCAAGGCTGTCCTGCTCGGCGACAAGGAGGTCGACAGCGCCTACGTCCATGATGAGGACTGGTGGCGTGAGCGTGACATCGAGGTCCGCACGGGCACCGAAGTCCAGACCATCGACCTGGCGTCGCGACGTCTGGTGACCAGCTCCGGTGAGCAGGACTACGACTGGCTGGTGCTCGCCACCGGCTCGGAGCCGCGGCACCTTCGCCTCGCCGAAGAGTCCGGCCGACCCGTGCACTACCTCCGGACGATCGAGGACTCGCTTGCGCTCAAGGAGGCCCTGAATGACGGAACCCGCCTCTCCATCATCGGGGGCGGGTGGATCGGTCTGGAGGTGTCCGCGGCCGGGCGCAAGGCTGGCTCGGCCGTGACCGTCCACGAGGGCGCGCAGTTGCCGTTGCTCGCGGTGCTCGGCCCAGAGGTCGCCCAGAGGTTCGCGGACCTTCATCGCGAGCACGGGGTCGACCTCCGCCTAGGGGCACCCGTGACGGCCGAGGACCTTTCGGAGGCAGACCTTGTCGTCGTCGGCATTGGGGCCGCGCCGCGCACTGCGCTTGCGGAAGCAGCCGGGCTCGAGGTCGACAACGGAGTCCTCGTCGATGAGTTGCTCCGAACCTCGGACCCGCACGTTCTCGCCATCGGTGACATCGCCAATCAGCAGCATCCGGTCCTGGGCCGACGGGTGCGAGTGGAGCACTGGGACAACGCCATCGGTCAGGGCCAGACTGCAGCGGCCACAATCGTCGGCGCCGCCGAGCCCTACGCAAAGCTGCCTTACTTCTTCACCGACCAATACGACCTGGGGATGGAGTACTTCGGCCACGTCGGCCCCGATGGCTACGACCGCGTGCAGACGACCGGTGACTTCAGCGGGCCGTTCCGCGCGTGGTGGATCCGCGACAACACCGTTGTCGCTGCGATGCAGGCCAACGACTGGGACGCCTCGGACGAGACGCGCAACAGCGTCGGTCAGGCGCCGCCCGCTTCCTGAGGTGAGTCAAGAAGCGCTGAGCAGCCACACGGCATACTCCGGTTCTTCGGAGCCGACCGGCCGCAGGTCATAACTGCTGGTCCGCAGGTCGACCCGCAGGCCGGCGGCCTCGACATCGCGGAGAAATTCGGCTGGGGCATAACGGCGCCCGCCGGCCGGGCCACCTACCAGATGGAAGCCGATGAGCATCCGACCCTGGGGTGCGAGCAGGCCGCGCAGGGTCGTGAGGGCGCGCACTTCGGTGTCCTCGGCGAGCAGGATGAAGACGTTGCCAACCGAGACGACAAGGTCGTATGCCGTGGGATGGCCGTGTGCCTGCAGCGTCGCCGGCGAGAGTTCGAGGATGTCCAACGGCAACAGCGCGATGCCTGGATAGGTCTGTTCGGCCTGCTCCAGAAGGGCGGAATCGGGTTCGATCCCGGTGACGTCATGGCCTCGCGCCCGCAGGGCGGCGGTCACGCGTCCCATGCCCGCGCCTGCGTCGAGGATGCGGGCACCCCGGGGCGCCAGCGCATCAGCAAGTCGAGCTTCTCCGTCAATGTCGTCGCCCTGGGCGACAAGCTCGGCAAAGCGGCGTCCATAGCCGGAGTGGGCTTCGCCGCCGAGTGCCCAACGCGTCTGTGGCAGGTCGCTCATGCGTCGCTGCCGGTCGACGGGGCAAGGGGCTCGAGCAAGCCCGGTGCGCCCAACCAGTCATCGGGGATGGCGAACGCATCGACGAGGGTGCGCGCCTGAGGCGCCAACTCCTTGCACAACACACCGACGCTGCGAATGACCGCTTTGGAGCCGGTGGGAGTCAGTCGGCCGTGTTCGAGATACCAGCCGCGGTGTCGCTCCACGGTTGAGAGGGCAAACAAATCGGTGACCTGATCCAGGAGCTCCTTCGTGGGTCCTGCCTCGCACTCCTCGGTCCTTGAGCTGAGAGCCTCGAGGAGCACGCGATCGATGTGTGCCTCTGCCGCAGCCAGAAGGTGGTCCTGGGCGTTGTTGAAGATCCGGAAGGCGACGTCGGGTTCGGCCTTTGCGGCCTTGGCCAAACGCAGGGCAAGGCCCTCGAGCAGGTGCTTCTCGCGGTTGACGAAGAGGGAGAGCTGCCGGCCGCGGTGGAGCTCACCCTCGTCGGTGTCGTCGCTCGGTGCACGGGACTTCAGCCGCGAGATGAGTCCGGCGGCCGGCGTCTTCTCGAGGATGGAGGAGGCAGTGAAGCGTGACGCGAACGCGATCATTGCCAACGGCGAGTTGTCCTCGAAGGTCTCGTGGAACTCGGTGAGCAGCCCCTTGGCGACAAGTTGGAGCAGGACCGTGTTGTCACCCTCGAAGGTCGTGAACACGTCGGTGTCCTCCTTGAGCCCAGTGAGCCGGTTCTCAGCCATGTACCCAGCACCACCGCAGGCCTCGCGGCACATCTGGATCGTGTCCGTGGCGTGTCGGGTGGCAATGGCCTTGATGCCGGCGGCCCGGGCCTCGAGCTCGCGCTGACTCTCCTCCGGCCCGTTGCCCTGCTGGCCCGCAACCTCATGCATCATCTCGACGAGGTCGTTCTGCGCGAGCATGAGCGCATAGCTCTTGGCGATCGCCGGAAGGAGCTTGCGCTGATGGGCGCGATAGCTCATGAGCGTGAGTTCCTCGCCCCCCGTCGGAGCGGCGAATTGCCTTCTGTGCAGGGCGTATCGAGTGGTCAGGGTGAGTGCCGACCGGGTTGCAGCACCGGCAGCTCCGGCGACGGAGATCCGTCCGCGCACCAGTGTTCCGAGCATCGTGAAGAATCGTCGCGAGGAGTTGTTGATGGGCGAGGTGTAGGTCCCGTCGGCAGCGATGTCGCCGTAGCGACCCAGGAGGTTCCAACGGGGAACTCGCACCTGGTCGAACTCGAGGGTGCCGTTGTCGACGCCTGGCAGCCCACCCTTGGCTCCGCAGTCGCCGATGGTCACACCGTCCATGGGCCGGCCACTCGAGTCCCGGATCGGCACGAGCACGCAGTGGACGCCGTGGCCTTCACCGTCGGCTGTGATCAGTTGCGCGAAGACCGCCGCCATCCGACCGTCGCGCGCGGCGTTGCCGATGTAGTTCTTCTGCGCCCCGGGCGTCGGCGAGTTGATGACGATCTCGTCGGTTTGGGCGTCGTGCGTGGCAGTGGTCTCGAGGTGTTGGACGTTGGAGCCATGCCCGGTCTCGGTCATCGCGAAGCATCCGAGGATCGTGCCGTCCAACATCCCGGGCAGGTATGCCGTGTGGTGCCGTTCGGTGCCCAGATTGGCGATCGCTCCGCCGAAGAGTCCGAACTGCACCCCGGCCTTGACGAGAAGCGACAGGTCGGAGTGCCCGAGCATCTCGAACGCAGTGACCGAGGCACCGAAGTTCCCGGTGCCGCCCATGCCCTTGGTCAGCCCATCCGGGGCAAAGCTCTCACCCGTGAGCGTCATGAGCTGACGCGTGGTGTGGGCGCGGTACTCCTCCATGGAGAGCTCTTTGCTGGGCGGGGCGAAGCGGGTGAGGTCCTCGTGGGCGCGCAGCGCGGCGCGCACGTCGCCCCAGCGTCCATCGAGAATTCGAGTCAGGGCGGGGGCGAGGTCGTCCACGATCACTCCTTGTCAGGGGTGGCGTCCGACGTCGGCCACGCCGACGACAGTCCGCCCCAGATGAACTCCGTGAGGTGCTCCTTGAGCGTCTCACGCGACGTGCCGGAGTCAGCAGCCCCCGCGCGAAGCCATTCGTCGCCAGCAGCTCGGGCCATGCCGACCACGGCGTGTCCCCAGGTGAGCGCGGGCTCTGTGCTGCGTCCGCTGCTGGTGAGAGCAGCCGAGATGAGATCGCCAATCTGGACTGCCACGGCCTGGCTCACCGCCGAAGCGAGGTCGATGGTTTCCGTGCGCTCCGACGGCGGGACCAAGGGGGCGGCGACGATGAAGCGATAGACCTCGGGGTCGTGCTCGACCAGCGCGAGGTAGGCGTCGACCGCTGCTGCGAGCAGGTCGCGTGGTGGGGGAGAAGCAGACTCGGCGAGAGGGCCGGTGAAGGTGGACACGCCCCCGACCGCCCGGATGATGTCGCGCAGAATGATCGCGTTGACGCGCTCGGCCACAGCGCCATAGAGCCCGGCCCGATCCGTGAAATGGCGATAGAAGACGGTCTTCGAGGTGCCGGCAGAGCTGGCGATGTCGTCCATCCCCACCCCGGCCCCCCGGTTGCGGATGGCCCTGAGAGTCGCCTCGACGAGCTCCGTCCGCCGCTGGGCGCGGTGCTGGTCCCACCGACTGCTGCGCCCGTCAATGGCGGCGTCGTCGTCACTCGTGGTGCTGCTCACAGATCGGACGGTAGCAGGTGAACGCAGGTACCTGCTACCGTCAGTACCGGATATGTGTCGCGTCCCACGTGACCACCTCGTCCACCTCACGACAGACCTCAGGAGCCCACGGTGACACCCACCAGTCCCCGCCGCGCCGCCATCATCGGCGGCAACCGCATCCCGTTCGCCCGCCAGTTCGGGCCTTATGCGAACGCGTCGAACCAGGACATGTTCACTGCCGCCCTGGAGGGCCTCGTGGCCCGCACCGGCATCGCCGGAGAGCGCCTCGGAGAGGTGGTCGGTGGAGCTGTCATCAAGCACAGCCGCGACTTCAACCTCACTCGCGAGGCCGTTCTCGGCTCGAGCCTTTCTCCCCATACGACGGCCTACGACGTCCAGCAGGCCTGTGGTACCGGCCTGGAGAACGCCATCCTCGTCTCCAACAAGATCAAGCTCGGCCAGATCGAGTCCGGCATCGCGGGTGGCGTCGACACTGCCTCGGACGCGCCGATCATGGTCAGCGAGAAGCTGCGTCGCAAGCTGCTCAAGATCAACCGCGGCAAGACCACGCTCGACATGGTCAAGGGTGCCCTCACGATCCGCCCCGGCGACATCGGCATCGCAACTCCCGCCAACACCGAGCCCCGCACCGGCCTGTCCATGGGCGACCACATGGCCATCACGGCCAGGAAGTGGGGCATCACCCGCGAAGCCCAGGACGAGCTCGCCGCAGCGAGCCACCAGAATCTTGCTGCGGCATACGACCGCGGTTTCTTCGACGACCTCATGACCTCCTATCTCGGCCTCGCCAAGGACCAGAACCTGCGCGCCGACTCGACTGTCGAGAAGCTCGCCAAGCTCAAGCCGGTCTTCGGCAAGGGCGAGGGCGCGACGATGACAGCCGGCAACTCCACGCCGCTCAGTGACGGCGCGTCTG
>JBDSIV010000046.1:0-23478 GCA_039917755.1 Knoellia sp.
ACCGTCAGTCGCCCATGAGCTGATCGCCGCGTCGAGTGCGTGAACGACAACACCCCGCAAAACCGCGGACCTCGGCGTACCTCAGTCAGGCCGAAGTCGGGGGCAGCACGGCACAGCGCAGCTCGGCACAGCGCGAACCGGGAACCTGCTCGCCCCTCTGACAGACTCGGCCCCATGGACTTCCGCAATGCCTACGCGCACGGATTTGCCCGTGTCGCCGCCTGCACCCTCCCGGTGACGATGGCCGACCCCGTCAAGAACGCCGCCGCCACGATCAAGCAGGTGCGCGCCCTCCACAAGGACGGCGTAGCAGTCGCTCTTTTCCCCGAGCTCGGATTGTCCGGCTACGCGATCGACGACCTCTTCATGCAGGACGTCCTTCTCGGGGAAGTCGACCGGGCGATCATCACCATCGCCGAGGCCAGCGCGAAGCTCACCCCGATCATCGTCGTCGGCGCCCCACTCCTCATTGGCAACCGTCTCCTCAACTGTGCCGTCGTCATCCAGGGTGGGGAGGTCATCGGAGTCGTGCCGAAGTCCTACCTACCCAACTACCGCGAGTTCTATGAGAAGCGCTGGTTCGCGGCCGGCGACGATGCGGTCGACACGCTTATCAACCGCCCCGACTGGCCGGGCGCCGACGAGGACGGCGACATCGCCTACGGCACCGACCTCCTCTTCGAGGCGACCGACGTCCCCGGCCTCACCGTGCACGTCGAGATCTGCGAGGACCTGTGGGTGCCGGTGCCCCCGAGCCACCGCGCCGCCCTCGCGGGGGCTACGGTCCTGCTCAACCTCAGCGCCTCCCCCATCACCGTCGGCCGCGCCGACGACCGCCACCTTCTGGCGCGCTCCGCGAGCGCACGCTGCAACGCGGCCTACCTGTATGCCGCCGCGAGCGAAGGTGAGTCGTCCACGGACCTGTCGTGGGACGGCATGACGATGGTCTATGAGATGGGCGACCTCCTCGGCGAGACCGAACGCTTCCCCAACGGGCCGCAGGCCACCATCGTCGATGTTGACCTGGATCGGTTGCGGCAGGAGCGGATTCGACAGGGCAGCTTCGATGACAACCGTCGGTTCGAGGGCATCGGCGAGCCCGGCGGTGAGTCCTTCCGGGTCATCGCGTTCGAGCTCGACCCGCCCGCCGGCGACATCGGACTACGCCGCAAGGTCGACCGCTTCCCGTTCGTCCCCGATGACGAGGCCCGCCTGGCGCAGGACTGCTACGAGGCCTACAACATCCAGGTGTCCGCCCTCGAACAGCGGCTGCGTGCCATCGGTCAGCCCAAGATCGTCATCGGTGTCAGTGGTGGGCTCGACAGCACTCACGCGCTCATCGTCGCCGCCAAGGCGATGGACCGGCTCGGCCTCCCGCGCACCGACATCATCGGCTTCACGATGCCGGGCTTCGCGACGAGCGACGGAACCAAGAGCAACGCGATCCACCTCATGGAGTCCCTCGGCATCACCTTCGAGACCCTGGACATCAGGCCCGCAGCCATGCAGATGCTCACAGACCTCGGCCACCCGGCGGGCGACGGCAAGGAGGTCTATGACGTCACCTTCGAGAATGTCCAGGCCGGCCTGCGCACCGACTACCTCTTCCGCGCGGCCAACCAGCGCGGTGGCATCGTTCTGGGGACGGGGGACCTGTCCGAGCTCGCTCTGGGGTGGTGCACCTACGGCGTCGGGGACCAGATGAGCCACTACGGCGTCAACGCCGGCGTCCCCAAGACCCTGATGCAGCACCTCATCCGCTGGGTCGTCAGCAGCGGCCAGTTCGAGGGGGAAGGCAGCGGAGGGGAAACCGTGAATGCGACCCTCACCGAGATCCTCGACCAGGAGATCAGCCCCGAGCTCGTCCCCACGAAGGCGGGCGAGAAGATCCAGTCGACCGAGGACTCCGTCGGCCCCTACTCGTTGCAGGACTTCACGCTCTATCACGTTCTGCGCAGGGGCTATCGGCCCTCCAAGATCGCCTTCCTCGCCCACCACGCCTGGTCTGATGCCGCGACCGGAGACTGGCCGGCGGGCTACCCCGAAGGTGAGCGCGCGGCATACGACCTCGCGACGATCCGACACTGGCTGGAAGTCTTCGTCAAGCGCTACTTCGCCAACCAGTTCAAGCGCAGCGCGCTGCCCAACGGTCCCAAGGTCGTCTCCGGCGGCACGATGTCGCCTCGCGGCGATTGGCGTATGCCGGCCGACGTCGCGTCCACGGCGTGGCTGGCCGAGCTGGAACGCAACGTCCCCACGTCCTGACCCCTGACGCACGTGGGCTGCTTCACCTCTGAGCGTTGGAGGCCGGTGACCCGACCTGGGCGGGCAGTGAAGGACACGTCGTCGACGGCCACGCGGATAGGTCACCTCGAGCTGGCCCTGAACCCAGCCACGGACCAAGGTATGTCGGCCACTCAAGGTGGGCTGCCGGCATACCGCTGCGTTGTGTTTGCTTCAGGATCCGAGGTCGGTGAGCGCGCCGCCGTCCATCCGGAAGACCGACCACTCGTCCTGCGGCACGGCGCCGAGGCTCTTGTAGAAGCCGATCGACGGTTCGTTCCACTTGAGCACCCACCACTCGAGGCGGGTGTAGCCGCGCTCGACGCAGGTGCGCGCCAGGGTCGCGAGCAGCTCACGACCGATACCGCTGCCCCGTTGCTCGGGCTGGACGAAGAGGTCCTCGAGCCAGATGCCGTTGACACCGGTCCACGTCGAGAACGTGAGATACCAGATCGCCATTCCGACGATCTCGCCGTCCATCTCGGCCACGTGCGCGAACGTCGTTGGCGTGCCGGTCTCGGGGAACAGGGCGGCTCGGAACTGCTCTTGCGTCGCCGTGGCCGCGTCCGGCTCCTTCTCATAGACCGCGAGGTCTCGAACGAGCTGGAGGATGGCCGGGACATCGTCGGGTGTCGCCTCGCGGATCGTCATGGGCGTGAGCGTATGCCGCCACATAGGTTGGGAGCCATGGCAACAGTTCCCGAAGCATTGGCTGACCTCCTCCGCGACCCGCACTACGGTCACCTGGCGACAGTGCGCCCCGACGGCTCACCGCAGGTCAACCCCATGTGGTTCCTGTGGGACGAGGACTCCAACACCCTCCGGTTCACCCACACCACCAAGCGCGCGAAGTTCCGCAATCTCCAGTCGAACCCGGCGATGGCCCTCGAGGTGATCGACCCCGAGAACGCCATGCGTTTCATCGAGGTGCGCGGGCGCCTGGACGAAGTCATCCCCGACCGAGAGGGCGCTTTCTATCCGGTGCTGGGCGCGCGCTACGGCAACCCCGAGACGCCGGTGCCGCCGGACAAGGCCGACCGCGTCATCCTCGTGATGTCGATCGACAAGGTCACCCAGAAGTGAGCGTCAGCGGCAACTCCCGGATCCATCACGTCACGAGCCCCGAGACCTGGGCGCGCGCCGTTGCCGACGGGACGTTCACGGAGTCGACGCTGGGCAGGTCCCTCGCGGACGAAGGGTTCATCCACTGCTGCGACCCAGCCCAGCTCGACTTCGTCATGGGTGCCTTCTATGGAGCGGTGGAGCACGACCTCATGCTGTTGACGATTGACCCCGAGCTGTTGGAGTCGCGTCTGGTGCGTGAGGTGGGCAACCCGGAGACGGGCGAGAAGTTCCCGCACATCCATGGGCCGCTCAACCCCTCCGCGGTCGTGGACACACAACTCCTCCACCCGCCGCACGGGCGCCGTTAGGCTTTCTCGCCCACGGGTGCTCCTCAAGCCACACCCATGACTCAGCCCGCGCTGGGGGGTCCGCGACGGGCCGGGTGGGAGTTGAGCTCGAGCAACATCTCCAGCATCCGCTCTGCTGCCGGGTTGGGGCTTCCCACCTCCCGAACCAGCGCCGAGATCTCGCGCACCGGAGTGGGCTCACTCAGGCGGAGCCGCACGACCTCTGGCGGCAGTGACCGGGCCGCGAGGCGGGGCATGACCGAGATACCCACGCCTGCCGCGACGAACTGGATCGCCGAGTAGTGCTCCTGCGCCTGGACGGTGAAGCGGGGCGTGAAGCCCGCGGCCGCACAGGCGGAGACCACCATGCGGTGCACGAGGCTGCCGTGGAAGTCGTTGGACACCCAGGTCTCCCGTCTCAGGTCCGCCAGGCCGACGGTCCGGGCTCCCGCAAGCTCATGATCCTTGGGCACGACGGCCACGAACGGATCGATGGCCAAGGGCACCTGGCGATAGCCGAGGCGTGCCGGGCGCCGCACGCCGTCCACGGGGTCAAAGACGATGTCGATGTCCGGTGTCACGCTGCGCCCCGTCCGCTCCGAGAGGATGAGATCGACGGTGAGGTCGGGTTGCTCCAAGGTCAGCCGCTTGATGAGGCCCGGCATCCATGCCGACCCGGCTGACGCGAAGTAGCCCACGGTGAGGCGCCCGCTGCGTCCCTCACGCAGGTCGGAGACCACCGCGTCGAGTCGCCCCCACTGGCTCATGGCCTCCTCGCTCTGCGCAGCGAGCTCGAGACCGGCGGGAGTCGGCGCAATGCCTCGGCCCTGTCGCTGGAAGAGCACGAGACCGGTCTCGCGGGCGAGGGCACTGAGGTGCTGGCTCACGGCGCTCGAGGTCAGTGCGAGATTGTCCGCGGCGGCCTGCACGGAGCCGGTGCTGACGACGGCGCGAAACACGCGAAGGCGGTGCGGGTCGAGCATGACCTTGATACTACAGCGTTGCTTAACAACACCTAAGTAAAGTGACGTTGTGCTAACGAGTTGAAGGTTGGATCATTGACTCCATGATCCCCCGCACCCACACCCTCAGCACCGCGGTTCGCATCGCCGACCGCATCCGCAACTTCCGCCGCCCGGGCTCGTCCGGTTGGTCGACCACGGTCGACATGGACAACACCCGCGCCAGCCACGAGCTCATGGTGGCCTCACAGTGGCAGCAGCACCACCGCTCGATCTGAGCCTGACGCACGCTGCTGCCCAGCGCTGAACCGGTCATCGGTTCAGCGCTGTTTCAGTTCTGCATCCGGTCCCGGACCACGCGATCGAGCTCATGGAGGGCGTCGTGCCTGGCCTCGTGCACGAGTGAGGCCACCCGAGCTGGGTCAAGTCCGTGTCGGCGCGCACCCTCGAGGCTCTGCGACGACAGCAGGTCAGGCAGTCGGAAACTCGGGGCGTCCCCCCGGCTCGTAGGACCGTGCACGACACGCACATCGCCCCCGCCTGGGCGCGCCTCCCCCTCATCGGCGCCCAGTCCCGTCTCGACGAGACGCGCATAAGCCGCATGGCCGGCAGCGTTGGGGTGGAAGGACCCTTCGAGGGGCCAGGACGCCCCGTTGAGCCACTCCAGACCGTCACAGATCGCGTGCCCGTCAAAAGATGCTCGTGGGTCGACGAACATCAGGTTCGCTGCCCGCGCCTCGTCCCCGATCACCCCAGCAAGCTCGTCCACGCCAGCATTGATGCGCTGCATCTCGTGGGGGCTGAAGAACGTCAGCGCGTTGCAGTCCTCGCCGTTGAACAACACGGGGTATGCCGTGACGAGAACCCTGGCTTCCGGTGCACGCGTGCGGACGGTTGCCAAGAGAGCGGCCAGCCGCTCCGGGAGCTGGGTGCGCAGGATCGCGAGCGCGTCGTCGATCACCGGGTCCGAGTCGGCCATCCACGACGGTTTCGCTGCCTCGATGAGGACGGGGGTGAAGCCGACGTCGTTGCCACCGACGGTCAGTGAGACGTGCGTTGTCCCGGTGCCGAGCGCGCCCACTTGGTCACGCTCGACGTTGCCAATGGTCGCGCCGAGGCACGCCTGGTAGGCCAGGTCGAGCCCGAGCGAGCGGGCGACGAGGACTGGATAGCCCTCGAGCGCACGCCAGCACTCATTGAGCTTGGCCCCGCCACCGACACCTGCGGCATACGAGTCACCAAGCGCGACATAAATGGGATCCACGACCCCATCCAACCAAGGGCAGGTCAGCTCTGGGAGGACTCGCTGCCCTCGGCTTGCGTGGACTGCTCGAGCTGGCCGCGGACCTGGTCCATGTCCAGACCCTTGATCTGCTCGATGATCCCCTCGAGCGCCGGGGCGGGCAGGGCTCCGGGCTGCGAGAACACGAGGATCGAGTCGCGAAACGCCATGAGCGTCGGGATCGACGTGATCTGCGCGGCGGCGGCCAGCTGCTGCTCGGCCTCGGTGTCGATCTTGCCGAAGGTGACGTCGGGGTGCTTCTCCGACGACTCCTCGAAGATGGGGCCGAAACGCTTGCACGGGCCGCACCATTCGGCCCAGAAGTCGACCAGCACAATGCCGTTGCTCGTGACGGTCTTCTCGAACGTGTCGGCGGTCAGCTCGACGGTGGCCATGCAGATCTCCTTGAAAATCGGTGGATGTGGGTCTGTGGACCCATCATGGCAACACCGAAAGGCGCCCAGATCATCCGAAGGCGAGCGGACGGCATACCCCGAGCGTGAAAGGCGGGGGACACGCCAAGGGCGCGCGTCGGTACAGGGGTTCACGACGCGCGCCCGGCTTTGCCCAGAATAGCGGCAAAGACGAGTGGTTGAACAGTTATCAACCATGTGACTCACAGCGCTTCCCGCACGTCCCCATATGCTGCGGAGGGTGACCACGACGAACCCAGCCACCTCGACCACCGACGCCGACCGTGCCCACGTCTTCCATTCCTGGTCCGCGCAGGCCCAGATCTCACCCGTTGAGGTCACGCGCGCCCAAGGATCGCACTTCTGGGTGGGGAAGACGAAGTACCTCGACTTCTCGAGTCAACTCGTCAACGTCAACATCGGCTATCAGCATCCCAAGCTGGTGGCGGCCATCCAGGAGCAGGCCGGCAAGCTCCTGACTGTCTCGCCCGCGTTCGCCAACGACGCGCGATCCGAGGCCGCTCGGCTCATCGCTGAACTCGCGCCCGGCGACCTGGACTCGGTGTTCTTCACCAACGGTGGCGCCGAGGCGACCGAGAACGCGATGCGCATGGCGCGGCTGCACACGGGTCGGCAGAAGGTGCTCACGACCTACCGCAGCTACCACGGTGCGACTGCCGGCGCGATCGCCGCGACGGGCGAGCCGCGTCGTTGGGGCTCGGAGCCGTCGGTGACGGGGATCGTCCACTTCTGGGGCCCCTATCTCTATCGCTCCGCCTTCCACGCCACCACCGAGGCGCAGGAGTGTGAGCGTGCCCTGCAGCACCTGCGCGACACGATCATGGTCGAGGGTGCTGCGACCATCGCAGCGATCATGCTGGAGACCGTCGTCGGCACCAACGGCGTCCTCGTGCCGCCGGATCGCTACCTCGCCGGCGTCCGCGAGATCTGCGACCAGCACGGCATCGTCTTCATCGTCGACGAAGTCATGGCGGGCTTCGGGCGGTGCGGCGAGTGGTTCGCTGTCGACCGTTGGGGCGTCACGCCCGACCTCATCTGCTTCGCCAAGGGCGTGAACTCGGGATACGTGCCGTTGGGCGGCGTCGTCATCTCGGCGGCCATCGCTGCGACGTTCGCTGACCGCGCCTACCCGGGTGGCCTGACCTATTCGGGGCATCCGCTGGCGTGCGCCTCTGCGGTTGCATCCATCGGCATCTTCAAGGAGGAGGGCATCCTCGAGCACGTGCGCGGTGTCGAGGAGACGGTGCTGCGGCCCGGGCTCGAGGAGATCGCGTCACGTCACCCCTCCGTCGGCGAGGTTCGCGGAGTCGGATTCATGTATGCCGTGGAGCTCGTCCGCTCCCGCGAGACCCGTGAGCCGTTGGTCCCGTTCAACGCGTCCGGCGAGGTGGCGGCTCCGATGGGCGCGTTTGCCGCCGAGTGCAAGAAGAACGGGCTGTGGCCGTTCGTGCACTTCAACCGGACCCATGTCGTGCCGCCGTGCACGACGACGGCTGCCGAGATGCGCGAAGGGCTGGAGATGCTCGACAGTGCTCTGGCGGTCACCGACACCTACGTCACCGACTGAAGTCACACCTTTCCCGCCGGAACTGGGTTTCTCTCACCTCGCCTGACCGGGGCAGTCAGGCGAGGTGAGAAGTTGCCCGGCGTAGTCGGGTGGTGTGGAGAGGTCAGGACTCGCGGGTGAGGACGACCGCGCTGTAGGGGCCGAGGGCGAGCACGGCGCTCTGCTCACAACCATCCATCGCCGGTCCGTTCGCCTCGACGTCGAACGCGTCGGTGCCACCGAACTCGGGGGCGTAGTCGGAGGAGTCGGAGTTGAACCGCACCTTCCACAGACCCGGTGCGGGGAACCCGACCGGGATCTTGCTGTGCACCTGCGTGGAGAAGTTGAGGACGACCACGGTGTCGTCGTGCATCCCACCCTCTGCCCACCGGTGGAGGGCAAGGACCTTGGCCTCGTGGTCGATCCGCAACGGGTTGATGCCCGAGCCGCGCAAGCCCTTGCTGACTCCATCGGAGTTGCGCCGCAGCCGGATGAGGTCATGGTGCAGCGCAACAATGCCTGCGTTGGACTCCGACTTGCCCCAGTCCAACTGCACCGAGTCGTCGAACCAGCGGTCCTCGAGGAACTCCTGCCCCTGGAACAGCATGGGCAGCCCGGGTGCGCACATCACGGTGGCGAAGCCAAGCGCGGCTCTCTTCTTGGCTGCCCACGAGTCGGCGTCTCCGGGGGAGACGGCCTCGGGCAGTCGCGTCTTGCCGTTGGCAACCTCGTCATGTGACTCTGTGTAGATGACGCGGGTGCCGGACGGGCCGCGCCCTTCGCCGAGCATCGCGTTTGCGACAGCCTCGACATCACGATGCTCGTCACTGAGCTCGGTGAGCGCGCGGCGCACGGGGTGGACGAAGCCGGCGTCCCACTGCGCATGGAAGCCGAGACCGCCCTGCTCCGTCATGGTCGTCACCAGCGGGTCGTTCTGCAGGTCCTCCGCGATGAGGAGCTTCCACGGCTGAGCTGCCCGGATCTCGGACGTCAGCCACGAGAGGTATTCGCCGCCGGCGGGGATGGCTGCGCCACCATCCCACGTGCCGCCGGTCACGGAGCGGATGAAGTTGGTCGCGTCGAATCGCAGTCCGTCGCAACGGAATTCCTCGAGCCACATCATGGCGCTGTCCCGCAGGTAGTTGCGCACCTCGGGTCGTCCGTAGTCGGGCCGAGTGGCGCCCCAGGGCGTCTCCGCACGCCAGTCGTTGTAGAAGTAGATGCCGCCGCCCTCACCCTCGGACCAGCCGTCAAAACGCCACAGGTCGAGGTCGGACGGGCCGATGTGGTTGTGGACGACGTCGACAATCACGGCCATGCCCGCCTCGTGAGCCGCCTTGATGAACGACTTGAAGGCGTCCGGGCCGCCATAGGTCGACTCCACCGCAAAGAGGTGGCTCGGGTTGTAGCCCCACGAGATGTCGCCGGCGTACTCAAACGGCGGCATCACCTGGATGACCGAGACGCCAAGATCTCTCAGGTGCTCAAGACCCGCTATGGCCGACTCAAAGCTTCCGTGCGCGCCCTTGTCCCGTCCAAAGGTGCCGACATGCATCTCATAGATGACCACGTCGTCCCAGGACGGCATACGGAAGTCGTTGTCACCCCAGTCGAACGAACTCGGGTCATAGATGACACAGTTTCCCACCGAGCTCGTCATCTGACGGGCGTAGGGGTCGGCGCGCCACACGACCTCGGACCCGGTGTCGACCTGGAACTGGTACTCCTGACCCACGCTCGCGTCGGGGACGTGGACCGACCACGTGTCGGCGTCACCGTCACCATCGCGCTCGAGCTGCGGGTTGTTGCCGCTGTCCCACCCGTTGAAGTCGCCGATGACCCAGACGTTGTGGGCGTGGGGGGCCCAGACCCGGAAGGTCACACCATCGTCGATCGGCATGGCACCCATGCCGCCATGGGGTGAAGGAGCGGTGAAGTTCATGGCGACAACTTAGTCCGGCCGGTGTTTTCTGGGGTGGTTGCGACTCGAGTGCGCCACGATGACGTCGTGGACGTGCACATCGTTGGACTGACGCTGCCGCCTCCCGTGCTTGCGGGGCGCACCGTGCTTGTCGGTATGCAGCGTGGTCGCGAGACGGTGTCGGCGCGCCCTGTCGTGGGGTCGTCCATGGTGTTCGACGCGACCCTCGACGTGGTCGTGACCTCGGCCGGTGTGGACTACCGCGGGCCGTGGGTGCAGGGCACACGTGGGAACCGGTTCCTCTATCTGTGCTGGGGTCACGACGAAGGCGCCGGCTTTGTCATGCAACGGCGCGCCAAACTGATGCTGGGGGTCCTCGATCCGGCCGAGATGGCCTCGGCGCCTGAGGGGGCCGTGCTCGAAGGCAGACTGTCGCTCGTCGACCCTCATGGTGGGCCGGTGTCTGCGGCTATTCGCCCGCCCACCATCCGCTGGACCCTTCGTCGCCGTCCCCGGTGACCTCAGGGGTGGGTCATGTCCTCAGGGACGACCCACTCGTCGAACTGCTCCGCGGTCAGCTCACCCGAAGCGAGGGCGGACTCGCGCAGGCTGATGCCCTGCTTGTGGGCATTCTTGGCGATGGCGGCAGCTTTGTCGTATCCGATGTGCCGGTTGAGCGCCGTGACGAGCATGAGGTTGCTCGCGAGATTGGCCTCGATCCGTTCAGCGTTGGGCTCGATCCCGCGGGCACAGTGGGCTGTGAAGGATCGGCAGGCGTCGGCCAACAGCCGCGTCGACTCCAGCACTGCGTGCGCCATGACCGGCTTGTAGACGTTGAGCTGGAAGTTGCCCTGCGACCCGGCGAACGCCACGGTCGCGTCATTGCCGAAGACGCGCGTGACCACCATCGTCAGGGCCTCGGCCTGAGTGGGGTTGACCTTGCCCGGCATGATCGAGGACCCAGGCTCGTTCTCGGGAATCCGCAACTCCCCCAAACCGTTTCGTGGTCCAGAGGCGTACCAGCGGACATCGTTGGCGACCTTCATGAGCACCCCGCCGAGGGTGCGCAGACCGGCACTGACCCCCACCAGGGCATCGTGCGCCGACAGGGCCGCGAACAGGTCTAGAGCCTGGCGGAAAGGCTGCCCGGTCTCGGCCGCGATCTTGCTCGCCGCCAACTTCCCGAAGTCGGGGTGGGCGTTGAGCCCGGTTCCCACCGCCGTCCCACCAATCGCAAGAGCGCGAGCCCACTCCACGGCATACGACAAGGCCTTCATGGCGTCGTCCAACTGGGCGACCCAACCGCCGAACACCTGACCGAGGGTGACCGGCGTCGCGTCCTGGAGATGCGTGCGCCCGACCATGACGATGTCGCTGTATGCCGTGGCCTTGGCTGCGAGGACATTGTGCAGCTCAGCGACGGCTGGCTCCAGCCGCTCGACGATCTCGAGGACGACAGCGATGTGCATCGCCGTCGGGAAGGTGTCGTTGCTCGACTGGCCTCGGTTGACGTGATCGTTGGGGTGAACCGGCTTTTTGGACCCGCGTTCCCCGCCGGCGAGTTCGATGGCCCGGTTGGACACGACCTCGTTGGCGTTCATGTTGGTCTGCGTCCCGGAACCGGTCTGGAAGACGACGAGAGGGAACTGCGAGTCGAGCGAGCCGGAGATGACGTCGTCGGCCGCACGCACGATGAGCTCGGCAATATCGGCGGGGAGCTCCCCAAGCTCGCCATTGGCCTGCGCCGCAGCTTTTTTGAGGATGCCCAACGCGCGGATCATCGGCCGACCCCACACGAACGTGTCACGTCCGATGTCGAAATTCTCGATGCTGCGCTGGGTCTGGGCGCCCCAGTAGGCCCCTGCGGGGACGTCGATGGAGCCCATCGTGTCCGATTCGGTCCGGTGTGTCGTTGCTTCCGCCATGTCTCCACCGTAGGCGCGACAATGGCCGGATGACAGAGCGGTGGATGGAGATGCCCGCATGACGGCGCACCCGATCGAGACCTGGCTCACTGACATGGATGGCGTCCTCGTGCACGAGGAGCATGCGATCCCGGGAGCGGCCGACTTCATCAACACGCTCAAGGAGGCCGGGCGCCCCTTCCTCGTGTTGACCAACAACTCGATCTATACCGCCCGCGACCTGCGCGCCCGGCTCCTCTCCAGTGGGATCGACGTCCCGGAGGAGGCCATCTGGACCTCCGCCATGGCGACCGCTCAGTTCCTCGCCGATCAACGACCGCAGGGCACTGCCTTCGTCGTCGGCGAGGCTGGTCTCACGACCGCGCTGCACGACGTCGGCTACATCCTCACGAGCCGCACACCGGACTACGTCGTCCTCGGCGAGACGCGCACCTATTCGTTCGAACAGATCACCCAGGCGATCCGGCTCATCGAGAAGGGGGCCCGCTTCATCGCGACCAACCCTGACGTGAGCGGTCCCTCGCATGAGGGCACGCTGCCAGCCACGGGCTCGGTTGCCGCCCTCATCTCGACAGCGACCGGCCGACAGCCCTACTACGTCGGCAAACCGAATCCGCTCATGATGCGCAGCGCCCTCAACCGCCTGGACGCCCACTCCGAGACCACCGTGATGGTCGGCGATCGGATGGACACCGACGTGGTCTCAGGCCTTGAAGCAGGACTACGAACAGTGCTCGTGCTCACCGGTTCAACGCGTCCCGACGACGTGGAGCTGTTTCCCTATCGGCCCACTGCTGTGATGAACTCGGTCGCCGACCTTGTCCCGATTGTCCACTCCGGAGGGCCTGTTTCATGACGTCCGAGGCGCCAGATCCGTTGTCCGAGAACGAGATTCCACCGCACCAATCCGGCCTGCCCGACTTGTCCGATGTGCCGTCCGGCTGGGTCGCGCGCGTCCCTGCCCGGGAAGATGTGGCCGCGTTGGTCGCTTTGTCCGAGGGCCATCAGCGGATGGCCAAGGGCTCGGGTTCAGTCGACTCCGATGGCGTCGAGAGCAATGTCGCGGGCACGGGCTCCTGGACGCGTCATCAGGCGCTCGTCACCGACGAGGCTGGCACAGTCATCGGCTGGGCCACGATCCACGACCGCGCCAGCGGACGCACCATGGTCGAGGTGACTGTTGCCGCGGAAGGTCTGGCCGACAGCGACGCCGACGCCCTCGCCGCCTCCCTCTTCGCCTGGGCCGAGGACGCCGGCCGGGTCATCGCCGCCGGTCGCGAACGTGCAGGCACCCAACTCGACTCGGGCGCTTATGCCGATGACGACCGTCAGCGACGTTGGCTCGCAGCCTCGGACTACCACCAGACGCGCACCTGGCTGCAGATGTCGCGGCCCGTCACGCCAGACGAGGCCGAGGACGGGGTGCTCCCCGCTTCGCGTGAGGGTGTGACGATCCGACGCGTGGCCAAGCACGACAACGGACTGCCTGTCGCCGCCGACCTCCAGACCGTGCACCGCATGCTCGAGGAGTCGTTCGCCGACCACTTCAACAGCTATCGCGAGTCGTTCCCCGAGTTCCTGTCGCGCTTGCGCGAGGACCCGGGCCACCGGTGGGACCACTGGTGGATCGCCGAGGTTGACATCGATGGCGAGACCGTCCCGGGTGGCGCCCTCGTCGCGGCCATCCTGCAGCCGGATGACTCAGGCGCCTACGGAAGCTACGTGGACTACATCGGCGTGCACCGTCTGGCCCGAGGGCGCGGTGTGGCCAAAGCACTGCTGCACACCGTGATTCGCGATGCAGCCGAACGCGGGCACAATCGCGTGGGGCTCGAGGTCGACGACCACTCCCCCACCGGAGCAGATGGCCTCTATCTCTTCCTCGGCTGGACCACGAACTACAAGACCGAGTCCTGGCATCGCGACATCACCATCCACTGATTGCCCGTTCAGAGAGTTGTACAACTCTCCCAACGGGTAATCAGTGGGGCAGGGGGTCGTCAAGAAATGCGGGCGAGGATGACGGCGAGGACGGCGTCGGCGTCACCCAGTGGCGATGTCACAGCGTCGGCGCCGGCGTCAGCGAACCGGTCGTGGAAGTGACCCTCGGCGAGCAGGTACGACGCGACGGCGACGTTCGCAGCGCCAGCCGCGCGGGCGGCAGCGACGGCTTCGGGCACTGATAGGTTGGTCCCTGCGGCATAGGCCACGGTCACCGGCCCGCCCCACTGCTCCGCCAGTTGATCGGCAGCCGTCTCCACGTCCTCGGCCGCCTCGGGGCGCTTCGATCCCGCTGCCGCCAGGACGATGTGCGTCCCCGGAGCGACATCACTTCCCCTCAACCGCTCGGCCATGAGTGCTGCGAGCAAGGGGTCAGGGCCCAGAGGCATCGCCACGCGTGAACCCGGGTGGGAGGCCACGGCGCCGGCGATGTCCACATCAACGTGGAAGCCCCTGCTCAGCAACAACGGCACGACGAGGACGGACGCGTGCCGAGTCATGACGTCATCGAGCGCGTCCCCCACGAACGGTTCCTGCACGTCAACGTAGGCGAGCACCACCTCCTGCGAGGGCACCCTGTCTGTCACACGCTGTGCCAGCCTCCGCACCGTCTCGGCGCCCAGCGCGTCACGAGTGCCGTGGGCGACAAGGACGACTGCGGTGTGTTCCATGGGAGAAGTCCAGCACAGGTCACACCGCATCGCCCTGTCCCTTGGCCTGCGCGCTTCCTACGATGGGCTCATGACTGCAGAGAAGATCGTCCTCATCGATGGCGCCCGCACCCCCATCGGCAGCTTCGGTGGGATGTTCAAGGACGTCCCCGCGCATGAGCTGGGTGCGACCGCGGCCCGCGAGGCGCTGGTGCGCTCTGGCGTCAGCGGGGACGACATCGACGAGGTCATCATGGGCTGCATCGGACAGGTCGGACCCGACGCCTACAACGCTCGTCGCGTGGCACTGGCAGCCGGACTCCCAAAGTCGACACCGGCATACACCGTCAATCGTCTGTGCGGATCGGGACTGCAGGCGATCTGGTCCGCGGCGATGCAAATGCGTTGGGGCGGCGTGGACTTCGCGCTCGCCGGTGGGGACGAATCCATGAGCCGTATGCCGTTCTACGACTTCGGTGCCCGCGCGGGCTATCGCCTCGGGAACCGTGAGCTCGTCGACGGCACTGTCATGATGCTCACCGACCCGTTCCACGACATCCACATGGGTGTCACGGCCGAGAACGTCGCCAGCCGCTACGGCGTCAGCCGCGAGCAGCAGGACGAGTTCGCGTTGCGCAGCCAGCAACTGGCCACCAGCGAGAAGGGTCGGTCGGCTTTCGCGCAGGAGATCACCCCCGTCGAGGTGGGTGGCCGCAAGCCGTTCACCGCCACCGAGGACGAGCACCCCAAGCCTGAGACAACGCTCGAGGGGCTGGCGGGTCTGCGAGCGGCGTTCAGCAAGGACGGCACGGTCACGGCCGGCAACGCGTCGGGCATCAACGATGGTGCGGCGGCGGTTGTTCTGGCTCGTGAGTCCGTTGCCAAGGAGCGTGGCCTCACGGGTCTCGTCACTCTCGAAGCCGTCGCCACGGGAGCGCTGGAGCCCGAGATCATGGGCTACGCGCCGGTCATCGCCCTCGAGAAGCTCTTTGCCCAGACCGGCCTCCGTCCTGACGACATCGACACCTTCGAGGTCAATGAAGCCTTCGCGTCGCAGGCCGTTGCGGTGGTGCGGGACGCCAAGCTCAACCCGGACAAGGTCAACCCCTATGGCGGGGGCATAGCCCTGGGCCACCCCGTCGGCGCGACTGGCGCGATCCTGTCGCTGCGCGTGGCCAAGGACCTCCAGCGCCGGGACCTCGAGACCGGAGTCGTGACGATGTGCATCGGCGGTGGCCAGGCCCTGGCTGCCCTGTTCCGCCGTATCTGACGGGGCCATACTTCAGAGGTGTCAGGCTGCTGTGATCCTCGCGGGTGCGACCAGATGTTCGGGCCCAGGTTTGCCAAACATGTTGCTGCGCGCTATCGCAAGCGTGGCCTCGATGGCACGGCCCAGCGGATGGTGGACTGGCTCGTGGCACAGGGCATCGAGGGTGCGACCGTGCTCGAGATTGGCGGGGGCGTTGGCGAGATCGGGCTCGAACTCCTGAGGCACGGTGCGTCCCACGCGACCAACCTCGAGCTGAGCCCCGCTTACGACATCGAGGCCTCCCACCTCATCGCCGAGGCAGGTCTTGTCGACCGCGTGGACCGCCGCTTGGGTGACATCGCTGCCGAAGGAGCGGTGGCTGAGTCCGCCGACATCGTCGTGATGCACCGGGTCATCTGCTGCTACCCGGACGCCGATCGACTGCTCGGAGCTGCGGCCGACCACGCCGACCGCTTCATCGTCCTCAGCCATCCACCGCGCAACGTTCTCTCCCGCTCCCTGCTCTTCGTCGAGAACCTCACCCTGCGGGTGCGCCGACGGGAGTACCGCACGTTCGCGCACCCGCCCGAGCAGTTGCGTGAGATCCTCGGCGGTCACGGCTTCAGCACCGATGACGTGCACAGCGGCCTGATCTGGCAGGTCCTCGGCGCCCGCACCCCTGCCTTGCGTGCCTGAGCGGAACCTCTGGCTTCCACTCAGACACGCAAGGCAGGGGTGGCAGGGTGGTTAGGGTGGCGGGCGTGAGCGACACTTCTGCGGGCAACACCCGGCCCATCGAGGCGGGCATCCACACCGACTTCGCCAAGGAGATGAGCTACAGCTCCTACCTCTCGCTCGACCGGCTGCTCAGCGCCCAGCAGCCCGTGAGCGCACCGGAGCACCACGACGAGCTGCTGTTCATCATCCAGCACCAGACCAGCGAGCTGTGGCTCAAGCTCGTCCTGCACGAACTGCGTTCTGCCGCAGAGCTGCTCGCGCAGGATGAGATGCGCGTCGCGCTCAAGCGGGTTGCCCGCGTCAAGCACATCCAGCGCACCCTCACCGACCAGTGGTCCGTCCTCGCGACCCTCACCCCAACCGAATACAGCCAGTTCCGCGGCTTTCTCGGCCACGCGTCGGGGTTCCAGTCCTGGCAGTACCGCGCGGTCGAGTTCATGCTCGGCAACAAGCACCGGGGGATGCTCAAGGTCCACGAAGCCGACCCCGCAGCCCACGCGATTCTCGAAGAACTGCTCGAGGCCCCGAGCATCTATGACGAGTTCCTGAGATACCTCGCACGACGTGGGTATGCCGTGCCGCAGGAGATCCTCGTTCGGGACGTCAGCGTGGCTCACGTCCCGAACGACGAGCTCGTGCGGGTGCTCACCGGCATCTATGAGGACGCTGAGAACCACTGGGACATCTATGAGGCGTGCGAGGAGTTCGTCGACCTCGAGGACAACTTCCAGCTGTGGCGCTTCCGTCACCTGAAAACCGTGCAGCGGGTCATCGGGATGAAGACTGGGACGGGTGGCTCGAGTGGGGTTGGGTTCCTCCAGCGCGCTCTCGAGCTCACCTTCTTCCCGGAGCTGTTCTCGGTTCGCACCGCGATCGGTTCTGCCAAGCCCTGAAGGTTGCTTCGTGGACGCGGCCCTCTTGGCTGCTCAGCTCAGGTCGTCACAGCGCCCGAGCACGGTTGTTGCGGGTGTTGTGCTCCAGCTCGATGAGGCCGAGCTCCTCGAGCAGGGGTGGGAGATACATCCCGAAGCGCCCGCGATAGCCGTTGCGCAGGCCGTACCAGCCAGCCACCGGGTTGTCACCGGAGCGAGCCCACGCCTCGACGGTGCCGGGCTTGGCGTCCTTCTTCTCGTCGGCCGCCCCGAGGTCCATCCAGTCGCCGTGCTCCGTGAGCATCACGTGGAGATCCTCGATCGCCCTGAGGTGGTACTTCAGGGTCGTCGACCCCACCTGACAGACGAGCGCGGGCGGGTCACCGGCCTCGTCGCGATACATCGTGTAGACCGATGTCCCGGGCGCTGTGGTCAGCTCCCACGGGGACTGCTTGGTTCCATCACCACTCATGGCGGAAGTGTGTCAGTCGCCGAGGTGCTCACGCACAAGTTTCTTCGGAGCACGGGTTGCCCAGGCATCGGTGATGATCTCGACGAGTTCGTCTCGGTCGATCTCGCCGAGTCGCGAGAGCCGCACGAGCACTCCGTTGTGATTGCGGAAGTGGTCGATGTCAAAGAACGGGTTGTCCGCCTCGACGAGCGCCTGCTTGGCCCCCATGTCGGGTGCAATGACCACGAGGATGTCGTCCCACATCTCACCAGTGACCGGGTCGACGGCCGTTTTGTGCGGCATCCGATAGATGAGGAAGCCCTTGCCGCGCACCTTCCAGGTCGGTCGGTCTCCCCACGAGATGCCGAGCTCGGCCTCGGGCAGTCCCGCGGCGATCTCGTCGACGTCGCTCGCCCTCGCCACGCGCGCCTTGCGGGCCATCAGAACCTCC
This sequence comes from Knoellia sp., assembly GCA_039917755.1. GTDB lineage: Bacteria > Actinomycetota > Actinomycetes > Actinomycetales > Dermatophilaceae > Knoellia. The sequence goes on from JBDSIV010000046.1 coordinate 18,178, forward strand.
CCGGCTTCTCACTGGGACCAACGTACTGCTCGCACCACTCGATGAGTGGGCGCATCGCGGTCCAGTCCTCACGCACGAGTTGCACGGCGTCGTCAGACTCCAACCAGCCGGTATGCCGCGTGGCCGCGTGGCGAGCAGGTCACCTCCGATGTCACAACCGTTGTCCAACAGGGTGTTGACGAGGGTCATGAGTCGCTCGCCGACGACGTCGTCGTCACGCTCGCGCGGTTGCGGGCCAGCTCGTCGGATTGTGACGCAGAGAAATCCCCAGCGGTCCGCAGCCCGTCCCTCGGTGAGCCTGTTCTCCACGTGAGCCGACGGCTCACGCACGCACACGGCATACCGATCCTTGTTGGCAGCCCACCACTCACGCGAGTTGGACTTCTCCAGGTCGCGACGGAACTCGACTGCGTCGAACGGGGTTCCCGGGACGTCAGCCAAAGCCATGGACGGCGAGGGGGTCAGGGAGCACGTCCTCCTTTCCGGGAGGTGGAGTTGGCTCATCCGCGCACCGAGGTCATCGAATTGGCCCAACAAGTCGAGCACCTCATGGAGGCGGACGACACCGCAGCTCGCGAACAGTCCGAAGTCCAGGTCGAGACCATCGTCGGCCTGGTCCCATTGTCGCTGGCGGCATGGTCCGTCCGGGCCGTTGACCGTTCATGCCGACAGGACGACTGTCGTGGGAGTCGCACGGCCCTCGAGGTCACCCCTCGCGCGCCGTGATGCTCGGCGGAGGTTCGCCCTCTCACGGCCACCTGGCCACCGATCGTGTCCATCGGATGGAGTCCTCATGCGTCTGCGTCACCTCGCGACGGCCGTTGCGGCCCTCTCGCTCCCCACTCTTGTCCTGCTCGCTCCCCCCGCGTCGGCCGACGGTGGCACCACCATCGCCTCGGGCCTGAACAACCCCCGCCTCCTCTCGTTCTCTCCCACCGGCGACCTCTACATCGCTGAGGCGGGCACGGGGGGTGGGAGTGAGGGCCCTCGCATCGAGGGTGGCGAGGGACCCGCCTACTTCGGGCTCACCGGTTCGGTGACGCGAGTCAGGAACGGCGTCCAGAACCGAGTCCTCACGAACCTCCCCTCCGTTGCTGCAGCTGATGGCTCCAACGCCGCGGGACCGGCCGACATCCAGGTCACCGGGGTGAAGAAGTACGCCCTCTCCCTCGGTCTTGGCGCCGCTCCGTCAGAGCGCGCAAAGCTGCCTGACTCGGGACAGATTTTGGGCACGCTGCAGACCGGCAAGTTCGGTGGCGTGATGTCCACGTTCGGCGACCTCGCCGGTTATGAGCAGGTTGCGAATCCGGATGGGGTCGTCCCCGACTCCAACCCCGTGGGGATCACGCCGTACCGCGGCGGCTACCTGGTCGCTGATGCTGGAGGCAACGACCTGAATGCGGTGCGCCGCCACAGAGACATCAGCACTGTGGCCGTCTTCCCCTCGACGATGGTGGCGACGCCCGACGGCCAGGGCATGATGCCGATGCAGGCGGTTCCCACGTCAGTGGTCATCGGGCCGGACAACGCCATCTATGTCAGCCAACTCACCGGCTTCCCCTTCCCCGCGGGTGGGTCGACGATCTGGCGGATCAAGGATGGCTCGGCGCCGACGGCCTACGCGACCGGACTGACGAACGTCACCGACCTCGCGTTCAAGGGCAAGCAGTTGTATGCCGTCCAGATCGCGGCCAACGGTCTGCTCAAGGGCCCCATCGGCTCACTCGTCAAGGTCAATGCGGGCTCGACGTCCCCGACGACCGTTGTCGGTGGGCTGTTCGCTCCCTATGGTGTCGCCATTCACCACGGCACGGCCTACGTCACCACGTGCGCTGTCTGTGCCGGTGGCGGAACGGTGCAAGCCTTCCGGCTCTGACGCGAACTGTGCACCCTGCGTCCGGCCTGAGTCAGGCTTGACGCAGGGTGCGCAGAGCTTCGGCCCAGCGTTCCACCGCTGCGAGCATCGCCTTGCGCTTGACCGGCTGGTAGTCGCGCGGCGTCATCTCCCGCAGCTCTCTCATGTCGTCGTACGTCGAGAGCTCGACCTGGGCTCGCACCACGGCAATTTGGAGCTCGTTGAGGGTGAGTTTGAGCTGTTCGGCCGCGCGGAACCCGCCGTTGCTGCCGTAACAGACGATGCCGGCGACCTTGTCGTTCCACTCTGCATAGAGGAAGTCGAGAGCGTTCTTGAGCTGGCCCGGGATGCCGTGGTTGTACTCGGGCGTGACGAAGACGAACGCGTCGTAACCGGCGACCTTTTCGGCCCAGGCCTGCGTGTGAGGACGCGTGTAGTTGCCCGAGCTGGCCGGCTCCGGCTCGTCGAGGTTGGGCAGGTCCTGCTCCGCGAGATCAATGAGGTCATAGGTCGCGGCTTTGCGGTTCGTCGTGCCCTGCATGACCCACTGGGCCACGTTGGGACCGGCGCGCTCAGGTCGCGAGGAAGCAATGATGACGGCAATCTTCAAAGGCGTGGACATGTCGCCCAGTCTGCACCGAGGATCTCTGGGTGGCCTCCCTTCTCACCCTCAACGTCTCGAACCCGCCACGGGCGCGGGCCGAAGCCCTGCTGCATTGGTTGTGGCCGCGCGACGAGGACGTGTGGGTGCTCACCGAGGTGGGCACCGGTCCCGGATCCGTTCTCCTGCAGTCGGTATGCCGTGCCGCGGGCTTTGATGTGCACGGCACCGATCGCTCTGAGTTGGGGGTGTTGACGGTGGCCCGCACGGGTTCGCTTTTGGTGGCACCCTTGGCCCCTCTCTCGGTTTTGGCGGGGCGCGTGGATTCGCTTGTCTGGCGGCCGGACCCGCTTGAGCATCCGCTGCGCCTCCTGGCGACCTACGGCGCAGCCAGCGACCCGGTTCGCTACTCGAGCAAGGCGCAGCGGGAGCGAAAGCGGCAGTGGCTCACGGCATACAACGTCGTCGTCCGGGAATGGGTCACCCAAGGCGACCGCGGGATCGTCCTTGGCGACCTCATCTTGTCGACCCCGTGCACGAGGCACTGCTGAAGTACGTCCTGCCCCAGGAGACCGCGGCCTATCACGCGATGAGCGAGGTGCACGGGCTCGTCGATGCGTTCAGAACGCACCATCCCGAGGTCGCTGCAGTCTCGTGGATGGACCACTCAGGTGTGGGGTGCCAGTACGACCACGCCTTCGCGACAACGGATCTCGTCGTGACGGAGTGCGATCTTGACCACCAGCCGCGAGTCGATGCGCTCACGGACCACTCGGCCCTGACGGTGACGCTCAGCTGATGAAGGTGTCGACCCGCTCCAGGGTGGCTGTCGTGGCTGCGGGATCGGCGTTCGGCCCGTCGAGGTCGGTGAAGAGGTGGCCCTTGCCCGGAGTCACGTGGTCCTCGAAGGCCACCCCGCTGGCCGCGACCGCCACCCCGAGTGCGCCGACATTCGCTGGATCGATCCACGGGTCACTGGCGTAGCGGTGGACCTGCACCGGCACGCCCGACCAGGCGCCTCGGGGGGATGCCGCTGAGTGCAAGAGGATGGCAGCTCGTGCCTCGGGACGCTTGGCCGCAAGCCGTTGCGCGAACCAGGCGCCGAGGGAGAACCCGGCAAGGACCGTGTCAACAGGGAGGGCCTCGGCGAGTGCTCTGACATGCTCGAAGTACTCAGGGTGGGCGTCACGGTGCGAGATGCCGGCGGCCTCGTCAGTGAAGACGTGACCCTCATAGAAGTCCGGCGCGTCGACGTGGTGTCCGCGGCGACGTAGGTGCTCCGCAAAGTCGAGCACGGCCGGTCGGAGACCCAGGGCTGAGTGCAACAGCAGGACGCGAGCCATGGGGGCCATCCTGCCGCATTCAGCGGCAGTGTCAGAGGGGCCTGTTTGGCTGGTCGGTCAGGTTCGGTTCTGAAGCGGGGGAAGTGCGTGTTTGCCTGTGGCAGAACGGAATTCAGGCGTTTTAACTTGACATTCGAACTCACGTTCGATAGGTTTGATCCATGGACACCAGCGCCGCAACCGCAGCCCTTGAGGGCCGGTATGCCGCGTTGCGGGCGTGCGCTGACACGCTGGGTTCCGATGATCTGCTGGATGTTCTCGAGCTGGCTCAACGCGAGATCAACGCCGCTTGTGCTCGCCAAGCCGTGGCGTTGGCGCACCTGGCCGCCCGCGAACCCACCCTGCTCGAGGACGGCACCTCGGCGGAAGTTCACCACGAGATCGGGCACCAACGCCTCGACGCCCCCGAGCTCGCTGCTCCCCGCTTGGGGGTGTCCGTGCACGTCGCGACCCGACGTATCGAGAACGCGATCTCCCAACTGATGCGCACCCCCAAAGTGGTCGACGCCATGGCCACCGGTGACCTCGACGAACAACGGGCCTCAGTGGTCACCGAAGAAACCGACTACCTCTGCCCTGAGTCCGCCACTGAGGTCGTGGATCAGGTCAGCGAAGTGTGGGGTCACCTCACCACCGGACCCCTGCGGCGCTTCCTGACCCGCGTCGCCGCCCAGGTCGACCCCGCAGCCGTCGCCGAACAAGCCGCGAACGAACGCGAACGCCGCGGCTTGACCCGGCGCACCGGCACCCACGGCACCGACCACTGGCGCGGCGACTTCAAAGTCGAACACGCCCGCGGTGCGTGGGCTGCCGTGACCGAACGAGCCCGCCAACTCGTACGCGACAAACTCGCTGACAACCTCGCGATGGCTCGCGCCGACGCGATGATGGAACTCATCCTCGAACACTGCGACGTCCACGTCGTCGTCCACACCACCCGCGCCGCCGAGCCCGACACCCATACCGCCAACACCCCGAACGCCGACACCAAGAACGCCGAGACCCAGGGCACGGCTGACGCACTCAACTCCTCACCCCCCGACGCCGCCGCTTCCACCGCTCCCGCTGCCGCAGACCGTGCTGGGGCGGGAGAACTGGTCGAGGTCGGTGGGCTCGGCACCGGTGGCACGACGTTCGTTTCCCGCGACTGGCTCGACGACGCCGGAACCTCCAGCCCGGGACGTGACCTGATCTGCGACACCGCCACCGGCGCCCTCCTGCACGGAGACGTCCCCGCAGCCCTCGCCTCAGGACGCAGCACCCGATCCCGATCCGCACCAGCAGACCAACCCACCCCCAAATACCGCATCCCCGCGAGCATGGCGCGCCTGGTGCGACTACGCGACGGATCCTGCCGCTTCCCCAGCTGCGCCATGCCCGCGCGCCAATGCGACCTCGACCACGTGCGGGCTGAAGCGCCCCAGGTTCTCTGCCGCTCTCATACGGGTTGCGGCTCTCGGGTGAGGGTCGCGTAGTGGGCGGCCTCGAACTCGGCTGGGGCC
>JBDSIV010000047.1:0-30891 GCA_039917755.1 Knoellia sp.
CGAGTCCGTCTCGGACTCCTGCTCGGGCGTCCCCGGGCGTCCCGGGGCGCACGCCGCACGGACGGTTCGGCCGACCACGCGCCTCCTCGGAGTACCGACCTGATCGACCAGAGCTCGTCACGCCCACAGCGCCGCCCTGCACGACGCGACGAAGTCGGCGAGCGGGACGGCATACAGGTCGGCGGCAACGGCGACGACCTCGTCGACGGAACCGGTGTCGCTCTCGGTGCCCGTGCGGCGACGATGTCGGCCGCCACCGGGTCGCCGGTCAGGTCAGGTCAGGTCAGGTCAGGTGGGGAGCCTGCGACCGGTGTCGACGGTGAGGTGCCAGACCCACGTGAGGCATCCGAGGACGACGAGCACGAGGCTGGCCACCGCCAGGGTCGCCACCGAACCGGTGACCAGCGGCGTGAGGGCCGCGGCGACGATCGCGTTGGTGGCCAGCGGCATGACCCCGGCGACCGAGGCGGCCGCTCCCCGGACCTGCGGGAAGAGGTCGAGCAACGCGACCTGGATCGTCGGGAACGCGATGCCCGTGCCGATCGCGATGAGGCTCGGACCGACGACCGCCCACGGCAGGACCGGACCGAAGGACACGGCAAGGACCACGTTGGCGAGGGCGCTGACGCCCGAGATGGCGAACGCCCACGAGATGAGCCGGCGTGCGCTCACTCGGCCCGCGGCACGCCCGCTGACCCACGAGCCGAGGACCACCCCGCAGATCATCGGGACGAAGAACTGCCAGAAGTCGCCCTCACCCTTGCCGAGGAGCTCGACCACGAAGATGGCGGCGCCGCCGATGTAGATGAACTGCCCCGCGAAGACGAAGGTGATCGCCCACCCCATGCGCTCGAACTGGCCGTCGCGGGCAACGTGAGCGAGGTCGCGGACCATCGCGCCGAGGCGCAGGGGCCGCCGCCGCTCGGGAGGGTGGGTCTCGGGGACGACGGCGAGCACGACCACGGCGAGCACGAGCGCGAACGCCCCGATGAACCAGAAGATCGTCTGCCACGGGCCGAACCCCAGGAGGAGGCCCCCGATGATCGGGGCGACCGCGGGCGCGAGCCCGAAGATCATCATGACGCGGCTCATGACCCGCTGCGCCTCGGCCCCGTCGAAGAGGTCGCGGATGATCGTGCGGCCGATGATCGTCGAGCCTCCGGCCGAGACCCCCTGGAGGACCCGGAACGCGAGCAGCACCGGCAGGCTGGGTGACAGCGCGCACCCGATGCTCGCGAGCGTGTAGGCCACGAGGGCCCCGATGACGACCGGCTTGCGACCCACGGCGTCGGACAGCGGGCCGTGGAACGGCGTCATCGCCGCGAACGCGAGCATGTAGGCGCTGACGACGAGCTGCATCTCGTCGACGCCCACCCCGAACTCGCCGCGCATCTGCGCGAAGGCCGGGAACGGGGTGTCGATCGAGAACGGGCCGAGCATCGCCATCCCCGCGAGGACGAGCGTGAGGACGAACCCGGCGTGGCGGCGGTCGGCCCGGGGTGTGACGGCGCGGCTCACCGGCCGTTCCCCCCGTCACGCACCAGGCAGGCCGGAGTCAGCAGCCGATGAGGCGCTGCGCGAGGTAGCCCTCGACCTGGTCGAGGGACACCCGCTCCTGCGCCATCGTGTCGCGCTCGCGGATCGTCACGGCCTGGTCGTCGAGCGTGTCGAAGTCGACGGTGATGCAGAACGGCGTGCCGATCTCGTCCTGGCGGCGGTAGCGCTTGCCGATGGCGCCGGCGTCGTCGAAGTCGACGTTCCAGTGCTGGCGCAGGGTCGCCGCGAGGTCGCGGGCCTTGGGCGAGAGGTCGGCGTTGCGCGACAGCGGGAGCACCGCGGCCTTGACCGGCGCGAGCCGACGGTCGAGCTTGAGCACGACGCGCTTGTCGACACCACCCTTGGTGTTGGGCGCCTCGTCCTCCGAGTACGCGTCGACGAGGAAGGTCATGAGGCTGCGCGACAGTCCGGCTGCGGGCTCGATGACGTAGGGCGTGTACTTCTCGCCGCTCGTCTGGTCGAAGAAGACCAGGTCCGTGCCCGAGTGCTCGGTGTGCGTCTTGAGGTCGAAGTCGGTGCGGTTGGCGATGCCCTCGAGCTCGCCCCACTCGCTGCCGGTGAAGTTGAAGCGGTACTCGATGTCGACCGTGCGCGTCGAGTAGTGCGACAGCTTGTCGGCGGGGTGCTCGAAAAGGCGCAGGTTGTCGGGGTTGATGCCGAGGTCGACGTACCAGCGGGTGCGCTCCTCGATCCAGTAGTTGTGCCACTCGGCGTCGTCGCCGGGCTTGACGAAGAACTCCATCTCCATCTGCTCGAACTCGCGCGTGCGGAAGATGAAGTTGCCCGGCGTGATCTCGTTGCGGAAGCTCTTGCCGGTCTGGGCGATACCGAACGGCGGCTTCTTGCGCGCGGTCTGCATGACGTTGAGGAAGTTGACGAAGATGCCCTGTGCGGTCTCGGGGCGCAGGTAGGCAAGGCCCTTGTCGTCCTCGAGGACACCGAGGTGCGTCTTGAGCATCATGTTGAACTCACGCGCCTCGGTCCACTGGCCACGGGTGCCACAGTTGGGGCACGCGATGTCGGCGAGCTGGATCGAGTCCGGATCAACCTGCGCATCAGCGGCCGCCTTCTTGTTCTGCCTGTCGGCCAAGGCTTCCTGCATGTGGTCGACGCGGAAGCGCTTGTGACAGCTGAGGCACTCGGTCAGCGGGTCGGTGAAGGTGCCGACGTGGCCAGAGGCGACCCACGTCTCGCGCGGCAGAATGATCGAGGAGTCGAGGCCGACGACGTCGTCACGCCCGATGACCATGGACTTCCACCACTGGCGGCGGATGTTCTCCTTGAGCTCGACGCCGAGGGGTCCGTAGTCCCAGGCAGAACGCGTGCCGCCATAGATCTCTCCACTGGGGAACACGAAGCCCCGACGCTTGCAGAGGTTGACGACGGTATCGACGGTGGAAGTCTCCTTGGCCATGGGCGCAAGGCTACTGGCCGAACGGCAGCGCCCTGGCATCGGTTTGATCGGCGCGAACGGCCTTGCGCCGATACGGGCGAGGGAAGGGGTATGCCGGGTGCTCACGTAGGCTCCTCACTCGTGTCACCCCTTCGCGAATCCCTGGAAACCAAGAGCGCACCGGTCCTGCAGACTCTGGCCGCGCTCCCCCGCGCCGTCCCGTTCCTCCTCGTCCTCGCACTGATGATCGCGGGCATTGTCATCTCGGGCTGGGGCTGGATCCTCATCGCCATCGTGACGCTCTTTTTGCTTTGGCTACTCCTTCTTGGATGGCCGCGACTCAGTGCCCCTGAGCGCCTCATGCGTTTCGCCGTCGTCGCCATCGCGGCGGCCATCACCCTCACCCAGGCCTTCCCCCGCTGACCCGAGGTCCGACTTATTGCCCGTTGGGAGAGTTGCGAGCGCAGCGAGCCACTCTCCCAACGGGCAATAAGACGGACTCTGTTTGACAATCATTCTCATCTAAGTTGAGAATGATTGTCATGAAGCGCCCCCTCCTTCTCGGCCTGCCTCTCGCTGGCGTGCTCCTCTTCGCGCTCGGAGCCTGCGGCTCATCGCCCGCCTCGCCGGACGGCAGTCGTGGGGACACCGTCGCTGTCACCGCCGCCTTCTATCCCTTGGCGTATGCCGTGGAGCGAGTTGGAGGTGATCACGTCACCGGAAGCAACCTGGCCAAACCTGGGGCAGAGCCCCATGACGTCGAACTCACTCCCAGGGACGTTGCCGGACTGCGGAACGCCGGACTCGTGATCTATGAGAAGGGCTTCCAGCCGGCAGTCGACGCGGCCGTGACCGAGGTTGACTCGGGCAAGGTCCTCGATATTGCAACAGCCGTGGACCTCACTCTCCCGGCCACCGACGACGGACACAACCACGCCGGTGCGGAGCACGCGCACGAGGGCGTCGACCCGCACTTTTGGCTCGACCCCACTCGTTACGCGAGCGCAGTGACGGCGATCTCCGCGAAACTTGCCGAGGTGGACCCGGCCAACGCGACGACATACGCCCAGAACGCCGCGACCTTCGTCGGTGAGCTGAGCACGCTGGACGACGAGTTCCGCGCCGGTCTCAAGAACTGCACCAACCGCGACCTGGTGACCGGGCACGCGGCGTTCGGCTATCTTGCCGCTCGCTACGACCTGCACCAAGAGGGCATCGCCGGGATCTCCCCCGACGTCGAGCCCAACGCCGCAACGATGAAGTCGATCATCGAACACATCCGTGAGCACAAGGTGACGACCGTCTATGCCGAGACGCTGGTCAACAAGGACCTCACCGAGACCATCGCCAAGGAAACCGGCGCCAGCGTCGCCGTCCTCGACCCCATCGAAGGTCTGAGTGACGCCTCGGCCGGCAAGAACTACCTTGAAGTCATGCGCTCCAACCTCGCGACTCTCACGAAGGGGCAGGGCTGCGCGTGAGTGAATCTCCACTGATCTCGCTGCGCTCCGCCTCCTTCGGGTATGCCGACCGCCGGGTTGTCGACGGTGTCACCCTGTCGCAGGGACCGGGTGAGGTCATTGCACTGCTCGGCCCCAACGGCTCCGGCAAGACGACCCTGGTCAAGGGCCTCCTCGGACTCTCTGAGCACCTGGGGGGCGACGTCTCGCTCTTTGGAACCCCGCTCGCCCAGTTCCACGACAAGCCGCGCATTGGCTATGTGCCGCAACGGCATTCGCTCTCGGCGTCGGTGCGAGCGACGGTCCGAGAGATTGTCGAGATCGGCCGGCTGCCGCTCCGTCCATGGTGGCGCCCCGCGAACGCTGCGGACTCGGCGGTCGTGGACGAGGCGCTCGATGCCGTGGGGCTGCGCGACCGCGAGCGCGAAGACGTCACGGCCCTCAGCGGCGGGCAGCAACGCCGGGTCCTCATCGCACGGTCCCTTGCCGCCGAACCGGACGTCCTCGTCATGGATGAGCCGACAGCCGGTGTCGACATCGCCAACCAGCGCATCCTGGCCGACGTCCTGGCGTCGCTCGCGGCACGCGGGACCTCGATGCTCATCGTCACCCACGAGCTGGCCGCACTGCGTGACCTCGTCACCCGCATCGTCTGCATGAACGGCGGTCACGTCGACTTCGACGGGTCCCCGGCGGCCTATGAGCGGAGTCACCGCGGCCACGAGCTCGGCGACGGACACCACCACAACTCGCCCGTCAGCACCGTCCAGCGTGAGGGCCTGGCCGCGATCGTCTCCGACACGCTGCCGCCCCGGAAGGCGCGCCCATGAGTGAACTGCTCGCTCTCGACTTCATGCGGCAGGCCCTGATCGCTGCCTTCCTCGTCGGTCTCGCCGCACCGCTCGTTGGTGCCTTCCTCGTGCAGCGGCGCCTGTCGCTCATCGGTGACGGCATCGGGCACGTCGCGCTCGCCGGTGTCGCCGTCGGGCTCCTCACCGGAACGATGCCTGTCTTCACCGCCCTCATCGCTGCCGTTGCCGCCGCCGTGGGCGTGGAACTCATCCGAGCCACGGGTCGCACCAGCGGCGACATCGCGCTGGCCGTCATGTTCTATGGCGGGATCGCCCTCGGCGTCGTCCTCATCTCGAAGTCCACGGCGTCATCCGCCAACCTCACGGGCTACCTGTTCGGAGCGATTCTCACGACGAGCCGCACCGACATCGTGGTGTTCGCCGTGCTTGCCGTTGTCGTCGTCGCCGTGACGTGGGTGCTGCGACACCGCTTCTTCGCCGTGGCCAACGACGAGGAGTACGCCCGCGCTGTGGGGTTGCCGGTCATGGGCTACAACATCGCCCTGTCGGTCCTCACTGCCGTCACCGTGGTCGTGTCGATGCGCGTGGTCGGGCTCCTCCTCATCACCGCGCTGATGATCATCCCCAACGCCACCGCCCAACTCGTCTCACGCAGCTTCCGAACCTCGCTCGCGTGGGCCTCACTCATCGGCGTCGCCTCCAGCGTCAGCGGGGTGATCGTCTCGTTCTATGCCGAGACCCCGTCTGGAGGAACGATCGTCCTGCTCGCGATCGGGACCTTCCTTGCCGTGAGCGTTGTCAGTGGGCTGGTGACGCGAGCCCGTCGAGCGGCGCACGATCGAGCGGAGCGCCACGAGCATGAGCACGGACCGGTCTGCGGCCACGAGTCCATCCCCCACGAGGACCACGTCGACTACCTCCACGACGGCCACCGGCACGCGCCACATGCCGATCACTACGACGAGCACGACGCAGGCGCCCACCCCGTCGAGCACGACACTGAGGAAATCTCGCGATGAGTGCTTCGTCCAGCCAGTCGAATGCGGCCACCGCTTCGCGTCGACCCACCCGCCAGCGGGCCGCCCTCGCCGAGCTCATGTCCGAGACGTCGCAATTCCTCTCAGCCCAGGACCTGCACGCCAAGCTTCGCTCTCGCGGCGACTCGGTCAGCCTGGCCACCGTCTATCGCAACCTGCAGGCCATGGCCGCGGACGGGGACGTCGACGCCCTGCGCACCGACGACGGTGAGAGCGTCTTTCGCTCGTGCGCCACGGACTCCCATCACCACCACCTTGTGTGCCGCGAGTGCGGCCGCACGGTCGAGGTTGAGGGACCGGCCGTCGAGAAGTGGGCAGCCGAGGTCGCAAGGGAGAACGGCTTCGCCGACGTCACCCACACCATCGAGCTGTTCGGCACCTGCACCTCCCACGCACAGGGCCACTGACTACGCGCACAACCAGCCCAATGAGGAATCAGGGGGAGAGTGTGGCTGCCTGGTCAATGGCTCCGCCGTAGCGGCGGTCGCGGTCGACATAGATCTCGATCGCCCGCCAGAGGTCGCGCCGATCAAAGTCCGGCCACAGTGTGTCGAGAAAGACCATCTCGGCGTAGGCGCTCTGCCACAGCAAGAAGTTGCTCGTCCGCTGCTCCCCCGATGACCGAACGAACAGATCGACATCAGGCATGTCCGGCTGCGGCAGGTAGCGCGCCAAGGTGCGTTCGTCGACGTTCTTGGCCTTGATCCGTCCGTTGGCCACGTCCTGCGCCAAGGCCCTGGCGGCATCACCGAGTTCGGCACGACCCCCGTAGTTCACACAGAAATACAGCGTCAGCCCGGTGTTGCGCTGGGTGAGCTCCTGGGCGATCTCGAGCTCTTTGATCACCGACGACCACAGGCGGGGTCGGCGCCCCACCCACACCATGCGCACCCCCCAGTCGTGCAACTGGTCGCGACGCCGGCGGATGACGTCGCGGTTGAAGCCCATGAGGAAGCGCACCTCCTCGGGCGAGCGCTTCCAGTTCTCGGTCGAGAACGCATAGGTCGACAGGTGCGTCACCCCGGCCTCGATGGCGCCCGCGACGACATCGAGCAGCGCCCCCTCGCCGGCCTCGTGCCCCTTGGTCCGCGGCAGCCCGCGTTGGTTGGCCCAGCGGCCGTTGCCGTCCATGACGATGGCGACGTGGCCCGGAACCTTGGCCGGATCGAGGGCCGGCGGCTGCGCGCCGGAAGGGTGTGGGAAGGGGCGGCTCGTCACCGCTCCACCATACGGAGAGAGCGCACCCCGTGTTCGAGGTGCCACTGGAGGAAGGCGGTGGTCAGCCCGCTCCCCTCGCGCCGATGACGCACGTCCGAGGCGTCCGCGATAAACCAGTCACCTGCGAGCAGCGCCGCAAGGAGGCGAAGCGTCTCCGGCGCCGGCGCAGCAGAGCCTGGCGGACGGCATACGGAACAGACAGCGCCACCGGACACGATGTGGAAGGCGCGATGCGGACCCTGCGCTCCGCACTTCGCGCAGTCGTGGAAGCTCGGCGCCCACCCCGCGATCGCGAGCGCGCGCAGGAGGTAGGCGTCAAGGACAAGGTTGGGGTCGTGCTCCTTGCCCGCGAGCGAGCGCAGGGCACCGGTCACCAGCAGGTATTGCTGCAACGCTGGTTCGCGCTCCTCGGTGAGGCGGTCACACGTCTCGAGCACAGCGCTGGCCGCGGTCCACGCGCCGTAGTCGCGCGAGACCACGTCACCCCAGGACTCGAGGGTCTCGGCCTGGGTCACCGTGTCGAGGTTGCGCCCCTCGAAGCACTGGAGATCGACGAGCATCCCCGGCTCGAGCCGCGCACCGAACTTGGACTTGGTGCGGCGCACACCCTTGCCGACGGTGCGGACCTTGCCGAGGCTACGGGTGAGCACGGTGATGATGCGGTCTGCCTCACCCAGCTTGTGGGTCCGCAGCACGATCCCCTGGTCACGGTAGAGCGGCACGCCTCATTGTCCCTCGGCACCCTGACAATGCCGGTATGCCGTGCCGCCTGTCGCGCTTACGGTGTCACCATGAGCTCTCGCGAACCGTTCTTCGAGCCGCCCCCTCCACCTGCCGATGAGGGATCGGACGACCAGGCGCGCTTCGCCAACCACCCGTGGTCACCGCCGATCAACGTGGTGCCGGTGATCATCCCGGTCCAGGCCGACGTGATCGCCACGGGCCAAGTCGTCATCCGTATCCATGACATCCAGGTCTACGACCGGGGGATGGTGGTGCGGGTCGAGTCGTGGGTCCACCCGGAGGCAGCTCCGCGTCCTGCTGGCGTGCACTACCTGCACGAGGAACCCCGTGTGGGGCTGCTCCTCAGTGACGGCACCAAACTCGGTGCATCCGCTGAGGGGCCCAGCCCAGACATACGTGCGTCGGAGCCAGATTCAGCGGCTGTTCCCATCTTCGCGCCCACCGGTGGCATTTCTGGCGAGCTCCGGGCGAGCCAGTCCTTCTGGGTGTCCCCGATCCCCGACGGCACGGCCGAACTGGTCGTCGCGTGGGAGGTCCTCAACGTCCCGGAGACGCTCCTGACACTCGACCTCGATGCAGTGCGTGAGGCATCAAGCGCGGCCCACGAGTTGTGGCCATTACCCGACGCCCAGCTCGACGCAGCCGGATGGTTCGCGTACTCCCCACTGGGGCACGCGGCATACACACTCTCTCTCTCGGATGAATTCGACGACCCCGACCCGCACGAAGAAGAGTGACGTCGGCGGCGCTCAGCCCCACCGGAACGACGCCGCGATGACGAAGTGGAGCGCAATGAGCGTCGCCCCTCGAGCCAGGGCGACTCCCCGTCACAGGCGATCAGAGTGGCCAGGATGACGGCGAGCAGCAACCAGAGGATGAGCATGGGCGAGAAGGCACGGCTGGTCGGCGAGCAGCAGTGCGAGTGCCATCGGCATCACTGCCCTGTCCGTGGGCGGGCATTCCTTCCCTTCGGGGGTGCGCGGCGGCCAGGTCCACACGATCCTGGGTTATGTCGCGCGACGCTTCCACAGCGAGGTGGAGGCTCTGGTGACGCCCGGCTGCTGGGGCTACAACTACCGCGTGATCTCGGGCAGCACGAGCCTGTCGAACCACGCGTCGGGCACGGCCATCGAATGCAACGCCCCGCGTCACCCTCTGGGCGCCTCGGGCACGTTCTCGTCGACCCAGGTGAGCCGGATCCACTCGATCGTCAGTTCGTGCAACGGTGTCGTGCGCTGGGGTGGCGACTACTCGGGTCGCAAGGACGAGATGCACTTCGAGAGATCAACGTCCGGCCCGGCGACTCCCGCATCGCCCCACTGATCGCCGAGATCGGCGGGGCGACGCCGGCGCCGACCGTCGCCTGGCCAACGGTGGAGTCGGGGGCCACGGGTTTCCGGGTCACCGTCATCCAGCACCTTCTCAGGGCCCGCGGACAGTCGCTGACGGCCGACGGCGTCTTCGGCGCGGTCACGGTCGGCAAGGTCAAGGCATTCCAGACCTCGCGCAGCCTCCTGGCCGACGGCGTTGTCGGAGCCAAGACGTGGGCCTCTCTGGTCATCGCGGTCAAGGCCGGCTCTTCCGGCCAGGCTGTCGTCGCCGCCCAGAAGGCCCTCACTGCGCGCGGCTACCTCCTCACCGCTGACGGTGTCTTCGGCGCGGCCACCACCTCGAAAACAAAGGCCTTCCAGACCAGCCGAGGCCTGCTCGCCGACGGCATCATCGCGACCCAGACCTGGGCCGAACTCACAATCTGACGTCTCGGTGCGCGGCAGGCCAAGACGCGCAACGGCCGCTCTCGAGACCCGGGAGCGGTCGTGGCGGACCCGGCATACGCCGATGTTCGCCCTAGAACACACGTTCGATCTGAGTTAGACTCGCAGCATGGCCACAGCGCTGCAGCATTCGCTCTTCGACACCGGGGACGCCATCGATCTCGGCCCCCTTGCACCGACCCGCACCCTGCTCGACCGGGGCGCGTGGGTCGACTACCAGCCGAGCTGGCTCACCGGAGCGGATCGTGTGTTTGATGAGCTCCACCACGACGTGCCCTGGGAGGCGGAGCGGCGTGAGATGTGGGACAAGGTGGTTGACGTCCCGCGGTTGCTGAAGTTCTATGAGCAGGGCGAGGCTCTCCCCCACGATGTGCTCACCCATGCGCGAAAAGCGTTGTCCGACAGATATGCCGGTGAGCTGGGCGAGCCTTTCGTCTCCGCCGGGATGTGTCTCTATCGAGACGGACGCGACTCCGTCGCGTGGCACGGCGATCGTGTCGGACGAGCAAAGGACAGCGACACGATGGTCGCGATCCTGTCGATCGGGTCGGCGCGCTCCCTGATGCTGCGCCCGCGCGGCGGCGGTGTGTCCAGGGGCTTCTCACTGGGCCACGGCGACCTCGTCGTCATGGGCGGGTCCTGCCAGCGCACCTGGGACCACGCCATCCCCAAGACCAGCAAGCCGGTGGGTCCGCGCATCTCCATCCAGTTCCGTCCACGCGGGGTCCGCTGAGCGAGCCCTTGATGCTCAGCTTGATGCGTCTGTCTTCTTGCGAGCTCGAGTGGCGGCCTTCGTGTGGGCCTTGGCCGCTCGGACGAGCAGGGCGAGCTCACGATCGATATCGGCCATGACGTCGTCGATGTCAGGCATCACCTCTCGCGCGGCAATGAGCCCGAAATGCAGCTGGTCGAGGTAACCGATCAGGGTGATGTTGAAGGCAACGCCGTCAGTGACCACCGAGACCGGATAGTGCGCAAGGAGCTTGGCACCGGCGAGATAGACGGGAACATTCGGGCCGGGAATGTTGGAGATGACGACATTGAAGGCCGGCAGCCGGTGCAGGACCTTGCTCGCGAACGCCACCCGTGCCGCCCGCGCCATGAGCGCCGGCGGGGCGAAGTCGGTGACGTCGTCAACCAACCCCTGTGGGATGAAGGCTTGCTGTGCTTTGGCCGCGGCCGTCGCCTGACGAGTGACGCCGAGTCGCTCGACCGGATCCTCGACGTTCGTTGGGAGTGCCGCGAGCATCGCCGAGACCTTGTTGCCCGTGAACCCCGAGCTCTTCGCACGGATCGAGACCGGGACCATTGCCACCAGCGGTCCCTCGGGGAGCGCGTCGTGAGCGATGAGCCACGAACGCATCGCACCAGCACTGATGGCCATGACGACGTCGTTGACCGAGACCCCGAAGGCATTCTTGACGATCTTGACGTCGGCCAAGGACACCGACCCGAAGGCAAACCGACGGTGGGGCGAGATGGCCACGTTGAACGGAGTTTGGGGCGCCACCAAGGGCGCGGGGGACGCAAGGACCTGACCGTCGGCGTCTGATCCGCGACCGAGCCCGATCATCCCCGCCACGAGAGGTCCGACGACCGGTGACACCGATGGGATGACCCGAATCGCCTGGGTCGCCAGTCGGGCGATCTCGACGGGACGCCAGGCCAGGCGAGCGACGGCCCTGGCGCCGAGAACGGATCGTCGCGGCTCCGGTCGCGCCTCGAAATCTGTGACTTCCTCAGCGGGTCGATCCTCCGCAGTCAGGTCGAACAGCACCATGAGCAGCTCGGCTCCGCTCACTCCGTCGACCGCCGCGTGATGGACCTTGGTGTAGACGGCCGCCCGCCCACCCTTGAGACCGCTGATGAGGTAGGTCTCCCACAGGGGACGGGAGCGGTCGAGCGGTCGGGCGTGGATGCGCGCCACCTGCTCGGCCAGTTGCTCATCCGACCCGGGCCTGGGCAGGGCCAGCTCACGCAGGTGATAGCCGATGTCGAAGTGGACGTCGTCGACCCACACCGGCTGGTCCAGGCCCAACGGCACCGTCATGAGTCGCTGCCGCAGGACCGGCACTGCGCCGATCCGTGACTCCATGAGCCGGGTGATCCGCGCCAGGGACAACGGCTCAGGGGCGGTGCGGGCCTCGACGATGCTGAGCCCACCGACGTGTCCCGTGGACGTTGGGGTCTCCAGCGCGAGGAAGGCCGCGTCGAGGCCGGACAGGCGCCTCATGGGGAGGACTCCGAGGCCAGGACGTCGGTGAACCACTCGCTCACGATCCGACTCGTCACGTCGGGAACCTCGAGTTGTGGCGTGTGACCCACACCCGCCAGCTCGACGTAGCGCCAATGCGGGTTGTCCCTGGCCACGCGCCGAGCCGCTGCGACATGGACGAGTCGATCTTGGTCACCTTGGATGAGGAGGATCGGAGGCTTCAGCTCGGCCAACAGTCGTCGATAACGCCGGGGCCGCCCCAAGAGCAGAAGAAGCGAGCGCGCCGCTGCGGTGAAGCCCCGCTCCAGGTTCCCCTGATGGGGATCGGCTGCACGGGCAGTTGCGAGCGCCACCGCCTCCTTGTGCATCGCGGGGTCCATCCGTGTCGGGTCCGCAAAACACAGCCTCATGAGCTGGGTGGCCAGAACCTCTGGAGAGACTCGCAAGCGGTTGCGGCGCATCGCCCTCTCTGCGACACCAGGGATGGCGAACAGTCCGAACTGGGCGGCGACCAGCGGGTCCGGCTTGGCCGCAACGAGCGGCAGTGCGGGGTCGATGAGGACGGTGGCCCGCACCAGGTCCGGTCGCCGCTGGGAGACCAACGTGCTGATCAGGCCACCCATGGAGTTCCCGACGAGGACGACCGGGCGACCGATCACCTGCTCGATCACGTCGATCACGAGGTCTCGGTTCGACAGAACGCTCGTCGGTTGCGGGAATCCCGGGGACATGCCGAAGCCGCGCAGGTCCACGGCGAACACAGCACGGTCCTTCGCCCATTCCGGGGCGACGAGGTTCCAGTTGAGGTGACTCCCGCCAAGTCCGTGCACGAGGAGCAACGGATCGGCGTCAGCGGCACCCGTGGACCCCCATCGCACCCAGTGCACTGGTCCTTCGCCCAGCTGCGAGACAAAACCTTGTGCCCCGCTCTCCCCGGTGAAGGACCAGGAGGCTGGTGTCGTGCGCAGCGAGGAACTGGTGTCGTGTGCGGTCATGTGATGCTCCCGTAGAAGGCGCGCAGTGCGCGGGGCGGATCAAACTGTTCAACGTGACCCACCCGTTGAGCGAGGCGGTCGGCTACCGCCCACAGCGTCGGGGGGTCCACCCCGAACCCGAGGTGGGCACAGCGGACCTCGACGTTTTGGTGTGTGTTGCTCGGTTCGCCGAGGCACGATCGCCACCCCACGATGCCATCGAGCTTGCTGTAGATGGAGGTGGAAGGCACCGGAACAGACGCGGCGAGCAGGTTCCGATCCGCATACTCTCCGCGTCGGGGGTGCAGGGGGGACAACATGCGAAAGGTCCGGTCGGCTCGGGTTCGGTGTCCGTTGGACACCCCGATCGGACTCCCCAGGGTGATGACCTGACGCACGAGCGTGGGATGCGTGCGCGCCAGCTCGCGGGCATAGATTCCGCCCAGGCTCCAGCCGATGATGGACACCGGGCCACCAGACCTCTCAACCAGGTCGCGCAGCGCCCCGGGCATCCCGGCGACAATCCCCGAGGTCGGCCCCAGATTGCGACCCAGCCGCCAGCCGCGCACGAAATACCCGCGGCGCCGGATGTAGGCGCGCAGAGGTTTGGTGCTGCCGTCATTGGCCATCAGGCCGGGCAGCACCAGCACCCCGTGACCATCACCATTCTTCGCGGCCGCGAGCCACGGGGTCGCTGCCACCAACAGCCCTGCATCGAGCACGGCTCGCACCGGCTCGCTCAGCCACAGGGCACGACCCGGAATGCCACCGATCCCTCGAAGGTGCTCGGGCAGCGAGGAGGCAGTGTCAGGCCTTTCCATCGCATCCACCTGTCCGTCCTCGTCGACGTGAGTCCCGTAGCGACCCGGTCGCACTCAGAGCATCCTCGCACCCGAGAGTGCCGGATCGGACGAACCGAGTCGCGGACCTCAGGCGAGGACGTCCTCACCGCCAGCTCGCTCCCACTGCTCCATCCGTTGCAGGGCCTCGTCGCCCAGGCTTTGGAGAACACCGTCGACGAGCAACTCGCTGAGGACGAACGCCCCGGCTGCTGAGTCGAACGGCCCCACGGAGGCGACTGAGGTCGTCAGGGTCACGGCCGAGACGTCGGCGACCGGCGAGAGCCACTCATCGGTGATGCAGACGATCGTCGTTCCAGCTCCCGCCATGGCTCGGGCCGCCGCAATGGTCGAGGCCTGATAGCGCCTGAGGTCAAAGACGACCGCGACGTCGCGGCGCTGTGCGTCGATGGCAGCAGCCACTCCGCCGATGACGTCGTCGCCGAGCACGAGAACGTCGGGCCGAACCTGTTGGAGGTGAAAGGCGAAGTAGCGAGCGACGAAACCGGAATATCGCCCACCCAGGACCCGCACCCGCCGTTTGCGGTCGGCCAGCAAAGCCACGGAGGCATCGAGGTCTCCCTTGGGGATGGCCTCGAGTGAGCGCTCCGCCTCCCCCACGGTCACGGCGACCGCGTCGTCGAACCAGTGGTCGGTGACTGGTCGACGCTCGCGACTTCCGCCGTACTGCGTCACCGGCGACGCACCACGCTCGGACAGCTCGGAGACAAGATCAGCCTGGAGCTCGGAGAACCCTCCAAAACCCAGCGAGCGTGCGAAGCGCACCACTGTCGCCGCGCTCACGTCGGCGGTCCGCCCGAGGTCCGCGCTCGTGCCCAGGCCAGCCGAGGGGTAGTCGGCGAGCAACACTCTCGCCAACTGCTTCTCACCCGGCGACAGGGTGCTCATCGCTCGGCGCACCCGATCGGAGACACTCATGCCTTCGACCGCGACCGGCCAGCCACGCGTGTCGCGATGTCCACGGTGCGTTGCTCGAGGGTGGTGGTGTCGACAAACAGCACGGTGCTCTCGGGCAGCGGGTTCCAGCCCGGCGAGCGGATCCCGGAGGAGACCACGAGGACCTTCTCGGGAGTGCTCGACACCGACATCGTGAAGTAGCGGTCGAGGTGGCCGTCAGGGGTGTCGACCTCCTGCGGATACAGCGCGCGAATGTCGTCGATGGGCCCGGTCGCTGCAGCGTTGACGTGGACTGCCACGAGGCGTCCCGGAGCGAGGATGATCGCGTTGAGGCTGCTGTTGGGGAAGGTCGCGTGAAGCCGCGTCACCGCCTCGACGATCCCCGTGTCGACATCGCGAGCGTCGTCGATGCACTGTGCGACGAAGCGAAAATAGCGCTCACTGTCGGTGGTCCCGACGAGTCGCTCGGCGGACTCGGGTCGCAGCAGCGCCTCCAGCTCCGGGATCGGTGCGATGCTGCCGTTGTGCGCCAGGGCCAGGTCTCGGTCGACGAACGGGTGGGTGTTGTTCTCGTCCACTGCAAGCCCGTCGGTTGCCCAACGCAGGTGAACCAATCCCGTTGCGGCGAGCGGCGATCGAGACAAACGTCGGTATGCCGTGTCGCCCAGTGCGCTGTCCGGTGACCTGTCGCTGTGGATGCCGTCACTGCACTGCCACGCCATGCCCCACCCATCCGCGTGCAGTTGCGCGAGCGAGGTGAACTCCTCGAAGGCCTCCGGCCCGAGAGACTGCGCGATCGGCTCGGGTGCGCGAGCGGCATACCCCAGAAGTCGACACATGGGTGGCTCCTTTCTCATGGATCGCCATGTGGCCAAGCCCTAGGCAACGGCCGCACGATCCGCTATAAATGCATGAAACGACCATAGCAACCTCACTGCAATCTTGTCCTCAACGAAACGGATATGTCAGATGGCCACCGCGTCCGACTTCACCGAACGAGCCGAGCATCTCCGGGGCCTCGGTGCCCGAACGCTCACCGGGGTGGTGAGCGACACCGGTGGTGTCCTTCGCGCAAAGACGGTGCCAGCGGCCCGGATCGAGAGCTTCGCGCGTTCTGGCATGGGGGCTTCGCTCACCTGGCCCGTCTTCTGTGTGGACAACGCCGTCGCCATGACCGAGTCCATCGGGGTGGTCGGCGACCTGCGGCTCACCGCAGATCTCGAGGCGGCCCGGGTGCTCGACAACGGCTTCGGTTGGGCCCCCTGCGACGTCCGCGACCAAGAGGGTGAGCGCTCTCCCCTGTGCTGGCGCGACGTGACCCGGCGAGCCATCGACCGGCTCAAGGGCCTGGGCATCACCGCCCTGGTCGGCCACGAGATGGAGTTCACCTTCTTCACCCGGGACGGTGAAGTTCTCGGATCAAGGGGCTGGGCGGGCTACGGACTGGCAGCCCACAGCGAACAGTCCGAGGTGCTCACTCAGATCTGTGAGCGACTCGCTGCTGCGGGCGTGCCCGTCGAGCAGGTCCACGCGGAGTACGGCCAAGGACAGTACGAGCTGTCCCTGCCGCCACTGGAACCGCTGAGGAGCGCCGATGCCGTCCTTCTTGCACGCACCGTCATCGCCCGCGTCGGACGCGAGCACGGGCTCCTCTCCAGTTTCTCCCCGATGCCCTTCGACGGCGCCTCGGGCAACGGAGCACACCTGCACACCTCCTTCGCCCACAAGGGGACCTCACTTCTCGTGGGTGGCACCGGGCCGCGTGGGATGACGGACACCGCAGCCGCGGCGATCGCGGGGATCGTGTCGGGCCTCCCTGGCGCAATGACCGCCCTTGCCGGCACCGTGGTGTCCGCCGACCGCATGGCTCCTGGGCACTGGTCGGGCGCCCATGCCTGTTGGGGTCACGAGAACCGTGAAGCCGCCGTCCGGCTCCTGGCCGCGAACAACGGCAACCCTCACGGCGCCAACGTGGAGGTCAAGTGCGTCGACTCCGGGGCCAACCCCTACCTCGCCACCGGCATCGTGCTCGGCCTCGCCGCGCACGGCATCGAGCAGTCCCTCACCCTCTCCCCAGAGGTCACCGGCGACCCAGACGCCCTGACTCCTCAGCAGAAGAAGGACGGCGGCATCCTCCCCCTGCAGGCTGACCGTGCGGCTCAGCTCGAAGACTTCCGCGGCTCACAGCCGGTGCGCGGCATCCTCGGTGCCGACCTGAGCGCCGCGCTGGAGGCGATTCGCTCACATGAACTCACGGCCTACCCCGGGGAAGACGCCAAGGAACGCACGCGCTACCTCTGGTCCGCCTGACCGCCGTCCACCACCGCTCGGCGCCCGCCCCACCCCAGACATCCAGCCCTGCCCTGCCCTGCCACACCGAAGGAATCAACGATGACCCGCCGCAAACTCAAGCTGTGGGAGGCACTCGCCCTCTCACTGGGACTCATGGGTCCCACTCTCGCCATGTCCGGCAACGGCCAGGGCATCATCGGGACGGTCGGCAAGGCCGTTCCTCTCGTCTTCCTCCTCGGATTTTTCGGCGTCGCCCTGGTAGCGCACGGCTTCATCCGCCTCACGCAGCGCTACAACCACGCGGGCAGCGCCTACGCCCTCGTGGGGGCAACGCTCGGCCCACGGTCGGGCTTCGTCGCCGGGTTTGCCCTGGCCGGGACCTACCTGTTCTTCACGATCTGCACCGCGGCAATCTTCGGCGCATTCCTGAACGCACTTCTCGGAATCGGTGGTGGTGACCACCCGCCAGTCGTCGGGTTCGGTATCAGCGCCCTCGTCTGCTTGGTCGTCACCGCCTACCTCAACACTCGTGACACCACGACCGTCTCCCGCCTCCTCCTCCTCATCGAGGGAATCGGCATCACCGGCATGGTCATCCTCGTCCTCGTCATCTTTGGCAAGGGCGGCGCCGCCACCACCGGCATCGACGTCAGCACGTTGTCGCCCACGGGCGTGTCATTGAGCTCGGTCATCGCGGCCGTCGTCGCCGCTTTCCTCTCCTGGGCCGGCTTCGAGGGCTGCGCTGCCTTGGGCGAGGAGACCGACGACCCGCGTCGCAACATCCCTCGAGCCCTGTTCGGATCTGTTCTCCTCACCGGTGTCCTGTTCGTCGTCGTCATGTTCGCGCAGACCGTCGGCTTCGGCACGGACAAGGCGGGCCTCGCGGCCTTCCAGACGTCCGGCAACACCCTGGGCGACCTCGGTGACAACTACGTGGGGCAGTGGTTCGGCATCGCGCTGATCGTCACCGCAGTCATGTCAGCCTTTGCCTCCAATCTCTCTTCCGTGGCAGCCGCAGGCCGCCTCACCATGGCGCTGGCCCGCGACGGCTTCGGACCCGCCAGGCTCGCGGAGGTCGACCCAAAGCATCACTCGCCTCGAACCGCAATCCTCTTCACCGCCGTGGTGGCCGTCATCGTCAACCTTCTCTCGTGGGCCACCCGGTGGCCCAACATGGGCACCGGCGACGCGGCCATCGACTCCTACTTCTTCTTCGCTGTCGTCGGAGCCACCTGCCTGCTCTTCGCCTACCTGCTGGTCGAGGTCGCAGTCTTCGCCGCGTGGCGCCGTGGCTTGGTGTCGCTGCGCTCGTGGGAGCTCATCGTCCCGACCCTGGGAGGGCTGTTCATCATCCTCGTCATCGCCTTCGGGGTGAAGGATGCGACCGGCCTCTCGCCAGCGTTCGTCGCCATTGCCTGGGTCGGCATCGGAGTCGTGATTGCCCTTGCTGCCAGCAAGCTCGCGGCTCGCATCGGCGCCTCTCTGCGCGATGAGCTCAACGCCGTGGACGACGGAACCTCACCGCTGGACGCCACCAGCACCGTCTCGTCGTGACGGACGGCGCCGTCGGCTCCCTCCTCTCTCGCGATCGAGCCATCGCCGGAATCCAGAAGCTGCGCTTCTTTCCCCTTGCCCTGATCGGAGGTCACGGCAACCAGCTGATCGAAGAAGGGGGACGCGCCCTACTCGACCTCTCGGCATCCTGGACCGCCACCTCCCTCGGTCACGCCCATCCGGTCGTCGGCGAGGCGCTGGCCCGGGTCGCCGCCTCGCCGGCCGGTGCGAGCATCCTCAGCGCCACCCACCCCGAGGCGGTGGGGCTCGCCGAAGAACTTCTTGCCGCCGTCCCCGGTGAGGGTGAGCGCCGGGTCCACTTGGGTCTCAGTGGGTCAGACGTCAACGACACTGCGCTTCGGTCGGCCCGCCATGCGACGGGTCGCCGTGTCGTCGTCGGCTTCGAGGGCGGCTACCACGGTGGTCTGGGAGATGGCTTTGCCGCCTCGGGCGTGCATCAGGCAGCCGGGTCGGTTGCGCCCCACCCCGATGTCCGGCTTGTCCCCTATCCCCGCCCCTTCCGCGAGGCCGATGCCATGGCACGGTCGTTGGCTGCCCTCGAGACGGCACTGGCTCCGCGGGACGTCGCAGTCGTCATCGTCGAAGCGATCCAGTGCGACGGCGGCCTCGTCGTCCCGCCGGATGGTTTCCTGGCCGAGGTGGCGCAACGCTGCCGCGCCACCGGGACGCTCCTTCTGTGCGATGAGGTCAAGGCCGGTCTCGGTCGGCCCGGGACGCTCCATGCCTTCGGCCATGACGGTGTGGTCCCAGACCTCGTCACCCTCGGCAAGGGGCTGGGTGCGGGACTGCCCGCCGCAGCCCTCATCGGACCCGCGGCCGTTCTCGACGAACCAGCCGCCTCGAGCCTGCTCACGACAGCCGGGAACCCCTACTCGTGCGCGGTGGCCAGGGCCGTGCTCGACCACATCATCACCCACGATGTTCCGGCACGCAGCCAACAGCTCGGTGACCGGCTGCGTGCCGGCTTGGCCGAGGCACTCGACGGTGCGCCGAACGTGGGCGAGGTGCGGGGCCGCGGCCTCCTCATCGGGGTCGACCTCGTCACTGACCCTGACAGTCGAGTGGGTGCCCCCGACCTCGCCCGCCGAGTGACCTACCGGCTCTGGGAGCTCGGTGCCGTCGCCTACTACGTCGGCGGGAACGTCCTTGAGATCACACCCCCACTCACCATCGCGGACCACGAGGTCGATCAGGCCATCGATCTCGTGACCCGTGCCGTGCACGAAGCTCATCTCGTCACTGACGAGGCAATCGCCCCTTGGGCAGGATGGTGACCATGAACCCCCAGCTCCTCAGCGGCCCCCTCGCCGACACCCTCACAACGGTCGGACTCATCGACCACCATGTCCACGGGGCACTGCGGACGACCCCACCCCGCGACCAGTGGGAGTCGTTCGTCACGGAAGCGCCCCACGCCCCGTCGGTGGGGTCGATCTTCGACAGCCAGGTGGGACTGGCGATCCGACGATGGTGCGCCCCCCTGCTCGACCTCGAGCCGCATGCTTCCGCCGAGGACTACTGGGCGCGGCGAACCGAGCTGGGCGAGTCGGAGGTGACGCGACGCCTCCTGCGCCCCGCGGGTGTGGACACGTGGCTCGTCGAAACAGGATTCCAGGGAGACACCGTGCTGGGACCCGACGAGATGGCCGCCATCGCGGGCACTGCTCGTGAGGTGGTGCGGCTGGAGACAGTCGCTGAGGGGCTCTTGCGAAAGGTGGGTGCGCAAGGCTTCCACGCGGCATACGGACCGGCACTGGCACGAGCGACCGAAGGTGCGGTGGGCACGAAATCCGTTCTCGCATACCGCAGTGGGTTCGACGTGGCTCCCGAAAGGCCGTCGCCCCAAGCCGTGACCGACGCCGCGGACAGGACCCTGGCGGCGGACGCCGATAATCCCCGGATCACGGACCCGGTCCTTCTGCGTCACCTCCAGTGGTGTGCCATCGATCGCGGACTCCCTCTGCAGATCCACAGTGGCTACGGCGACCCCGACCTCGACCTGCACCGCGCCAACCCACTGCTGCTGATGCCGTGGTTGCGTCTCGTCGAACCAACCGGTGTGCCGATCATGTTGCTGCACAACTACCCCTTCCACCGCGAGGCCGGCTACCTTGCCCAGGTCTTCGATGTGGTCCACTGCGACGTCGGTCTGGCCATCAACTACACCGGCGCACGCAGCCCCGCGATCATCGCCGAGTCACTCGAACTCACACCGTTCCACAAGCAGCTCTACTCCTCAGATGCCTGGGGCCCGGGTGAGCTGCACCTCTTGGGCTCGTGGCTGTGGCGGCGGGGCATGGCTCGAGTGCTGGGGTCCTTCGTCCACGAAGGGGACTGGTCGCAGGCCGACGCCGAGCGGGTCGTCCACCTCGTCGCCCACGAGAACGCTCGGCGGGTCTACCAACTCGACTGACTGCGAGTGTGGGGCACTCGTGGATCGTCCCGTGTCAGGGACGATCCACGAGTGATCGACGACAGGATGAGGGTCAGTCCTTGGTGTCGCGCTCGGCCCGGTTGACTGCCGAGAGGATGGCGCGCATGGATGCCTTGACGATCGACTCGTGCAGGCCGACGCCCCACAGGACGCGGTCACCGACAGCACACTCGACGTAGGCGGCCGCGCGCGCGTCACCGCCAGCGGACAAGGCGTGCTCGGCATAGTCGAGGACGCGCACATCCACGTCGATCCCGGCCAGCGCGTTGATGAAGGCAGCGATCGGTCCGTTGCCGCGCCCGAGGATGTCCACCTCCCCGTCTCCGTCGAGAACGGTCGCTTCGATGACGTCGAGACCGCCCTCAGAACCGCTGATCGTGGACTTCACCGGTGTGAACCGGCCCCAACGCTCCTCCGCTGTGTCGGCGTGGAGGTACTCGTCCGAGAACATCTGCCAGATCTCGGCGCCGCTCAGCTCGCCACCCTCGGCGTCGGTGCGCGCCTGAACAACATGGCTGAACTCCACCTGGAGACGGCGCGGAAGGTCGAGCCCGTGCTCGGCCTTGAGGAGGTAAGAGACCCCGCCCTTGCCGGACTGGCTGTTGACGCGCACGACGGCCTCATAGGAACGACCGATGTCGTGCGGGTCAATCGGCAGGTAGGGCACGCCCCAGTCAAGCTCGTTGATCGCCTTGCCCGCCGCCTTGCCCCGACGCTCCATGTCGTCGAGGCCCTTCTTGATGGCGTCCTGGTGGGAGCCGGAGAAGGCGGTGTAGACGAGATCGCCGCCCCAGGGGTGCCGCTCATGCACGGGCAGTTGGGTGCAGTACTCAACGGTTCGCCGGATCTCGGCCATGTCGGAGAAGTCGATCTGCGGGTCGATGCCCTGGCTGTAGAGGTTCATGCCCAGGGTGACGAGGCAGACGTTGCCGGTGCGCTCACCGTTACCGAAGAGGCAGCCCTCGATGCGGTCGGCGCCAGCGAGATAGCCGAGCTCCGCAGCAGCCACTCCCTCACCGCGGTCGTTGTGTGGATGGAGGCTCACGACAACGGATTCGCGTCGATCGAGGTGACGCACCATCCACTCGATCGAGTCGGCATAGGCGTTGGGCATCGACATCTCGACAGTGGCCGGGAGGTTGATGATCATCTTGTGGTCAGGTGTCGGGTCGATGACATCGATGACCGCATTGCAGATCTCGACGGCGAACTCGAGCTCGGTGCCGGTGTAGGACTCCGGCGAGTATTCGTAGTAGACGTCGGTCTCCGGGACGGTCTCCTCGAGCTTGCGGCACAACCGCGCCCCTTGGAGGGCGATGTCGATGATGCCCTCCTTGGGCAGGTCGAAGACGACCCGTCGCTGGAGAACCGAGGTGGAGTTGTAGAAGTGGACGATTGCCTGCTTGCTGCCACGGATCGCGTCGAAGGTCCGCTCAACGAGGTGGTCGCGGCACTGCGTCAGCACCTGGATCGTCACGTCGTCGGGGATGTGGCCGCCGTCGATGAGCTCGCGGCAGAAGTCGAAGTCGGTCTGGCTCGCGCTCGGGAAGCCAACCTCGATCTCCTTGTAGCCCATGCGCACGAGCAGCTTGAACATCCGCATCTTGCGCTCGGAGTCCATCGGGTCGATGAGCGCCTGGTTGCCGTCACGCAGGTCGACCGCGCACCAACGCGGCGCCTTGCTCATGACCTGGTCGGGCCAGGTGCGGTCCGGGAGGTGAACCTCGATCTGATCCTGGAACGGGATGTACTTCGTCGTCGGCATGCCAGACGACTGCTGGGGGTGGATCATCTTGCGCCTCTACTCACTTCTCGGTGTGCTCTGGGGGGCTGCTCAGCCGGGCACAGCGAACTCCGCGACGAGGAGGGCCGATTCAGGCCTCGCCGCGGCAGAGAAGGAGGAGACGGTGCCGCACAACATCGAGTATGCCGTGTGCCCGCCGAACCGTCGACATCACCTCACGATCCGGACACCTCTGCCCGCGGGCGCCCGGGTTGAGGACACGTCAACCGCGGCAGCGGACTGACAGACAGGTGACACAACCCTCGAGCTTCTCGAACTCGCTGATGTCGACTGTCACCACCTCATGACCTCGACCACGCAACAACTCCCTGGTCTTGGGCGCGCTGGCAGCCATGAGCAGGACGTTGTCGTCGAGCAGGACGACGTGCGCCCCTCCCTCTTCGGGCATCCCCTCATAGGCGGGGAACGCACCGGGCCAGTCCACGACCGGATCCCACCCGATGACGGTGCCATCGGGCAACGCTGTCACGGCCGACTTGAGGTGGAGCACGCGCTCGACCGTCACGGCCTGAGTGCTCATCCCGACCGCCGCCAAGTGCCTCGCGAGCTGCTGGATCCCCGCTCCATTGCTTCGACCACCCAACCCGACGTATGCCGTGTCGCCCACTTTGAGGACGTCTCCCCCGTCGAGAGTGCCCGGGTCCTCAATCCGCGCAACCCCGTAGCCCAGGTCCCGCACGACACCCTCAACCGCAGCAACCTCTGGCTTGCGCTGTGGCGCACCGGGATTCGTCAAAATGGCCACATCGCCACACACCACAACAGCGTCCTCGATGAACACCGCGTCAGGACAGTCGTCGGCCGGCGAAACCTCGAGAGTCTCCCAACCTGCGGAACGCAGGCACGCGGCATACGCGTCCCATTGTTCGAGCGCGAGGTCGAGGTCGATGGACGACCTCTCAAGATGGGTCACGAGTCCGTCGGCGAGGCGCGGACCGGGTCGGCGGATGAGGGCGGTTCGACGAGTCACGGTGCCAGCCTATTCAGCCAGTCCAGAAGTCAGGCGACAGCACGGCATACTCTCGGGCACTCTCGGTGCATGGCACTCCCTGACGGCTACAGCGCGCGGCCCCATGTCCCGTCCGATGCGCAGGCGGTCTGCGACCTCGTGACCGCGACCGAGATCGTCGATGCCGGTGAGGCCGCAATCGAGCTCGAGGACATCCAGGGCGATTGGGCACGGGGCAGCTTCGATCTGGCGTCGGAGAGCATCGGCGTCTGGTCGGGCGACCGGCTCGTCGCTGCAGGCGAGGTCTTCAAGGGGCGGCGGGCCGATGCAGGAGTCCACCCGGAGCACCGAGGGCGTGGCGTGGGCACCTGGATCGCCAGTTGGGTCGAGGACTGCGCCAGAGAGCGGGGGTCAACGCTCGTCGGGCAGTCCGTCCCCGGTGGCAGCAGTGCGGAGGCGTTCCTCAGCGCTCGCGGCTATCGCGAAGGGTGGACCTCGTGGATTCTGCAACTCCCCCGAGGGGCGACCATCGAGCGCCAGCCACTCCGTCGGGGCTACGCGCTGCGTGACTTCGTGGGCGGCGCGGATGGACAGATCGCCTTCCAACTGATCGAGGACGCCTTCAGCGAGTGGCCCGACCGAGAGCCGTCAACCTATGACGATTGGGCTCCTCGCGGCCCTCTGCGCCCAGGCTTCGAGCCGTGGCAGATCCGGTTCGTCGCCGATGCCCAAAACACCGACGTGGCGGTCTGCTCGACGATCTTGGCCGGCGACACGGGTTATGTCGATGCGATCGCCGTGCGGGCGGACCAGCGAGGACACGGTCTGGCCAGAACCCTCCTCGTCGACGCCTTCGCCCGCGCCCGCCAGCGCGGAGCGCACATCAGCGAGCTGTCGACCGACTCACGCACCGGAGCGTTGGGGCTCTATGAGCACGTCGGCATGGTCGTCACCCAGACCTGGCGTCACTGGATGACCGACCTCTGACGAACCGACTGGTCGGGGGTTCTGTGACCGGTCGCGGGTTCCAGAACTCCCGACCCGTCACAGAGCTCCCGACTCTTCGGAGGTGATGGTGGTGGTGGTGCTGGTGCAGCCCCTCAGCGACGCTTGAGCAGCTCCTCTGCGACCTGAACCGCATTGAGGGCAGCGCCTTTGCGCAGGTTGTCACCCACGACGAAGAGCGTGAGCCCCTTGCCCTCGGGCGCAGCCTGATCGACCCGAACCCGTCCGACGAAGACCTCGTCCCGCCCGGCCGCGTCCAGCGGGTTCGGGACGTCCGTGAGCACGACACCGGGGGCCTTGCCGAGCAGCTCGAGCGCACGCTCTGGAGTGATGTCGTTGGCGAACTCTGCGTGGATGGCCAGCGAGTGCCCCGTGAACACCGGAACACGCACGCATGTGCCGGAGACACGCAGTTCGGGGACGTGGAGGATCTTGCGGGACTCGTGACGGAGCTTTTGCTCCTCGTCGGTCTCCAGCGAGCCGTCGTCGACGATCGACCCCGCAAGCGGAACGACGTTGAAACCCACGGGAACGGCATAGACGTTGGGTGCAGGGAGGGTGACCGCACGACCATCGAGTGCCAGACCGGCAGGCTCGCCCGCGGCATACCCGCCACGCAGTTGACCATCGAGTTCCTGGACACCCTTGCCGCCCGAGCCCGAGACGGCTTGGTAGGACGCCACCCGCAGCGCCACCAGACCGGCCACGTCGTGCAGCGGCTTGAGCGCCGGCATCGCGGCCATGGTGGTGCAGTTGGGATTGGCGACGATGCCCTTGGGGATGACATCAAGGTCGTCAGGGTTGACCTCGCTCACCACGAGCGGGACGTCGGGGTCGCGGCGCCAGGCCGAGGAGTTGTCGACGACAACCGCACCGGCGGCGGCGACGCGCGGCGCCCACTCCTTGGAGGCCGAGCCGCCGTTGGAGAAGAGCGCAATGTCGAGTCCCGAGAAATCAGCTGACGCCGTGTCCTCGACCGTGACCTCCGTGCCCTTCCACGGCAGAGTCGTTCCGGCGGAACGGGCAGACGCGAAGTACCGCATCTGATCCACCGGGAAATTGCGCTCCTCGAGGAGAGCACGCATGACCTTGCCGACCTGACCGGTCGCTCCGAAGACACCAACTCGCATGGCTCCAGTCTAGGAGCCATGCGAGGTGGGTGCGTCAGGCGATCAGGTGGTGGGCGGTGAGCCGACCCTCGCGTGGTCGGCCTCGGCCCCCGTTTTGGTCTCGGCCTCGAGCTCCGTGGCTGCGGTCGGCGTCCCGCCCGGCAGGGTCACGTGCTCCCCAACGCCTTCCCCGGGCGCCGCCTGTTCATAGGCGAGGGTGAAGTCGTCGCCGTGTTGGGTCACACCCGCCACGATCGCCTGCTCGACGGCTGCGACCGCATAGGCGCGTCGGACCACAAGAGGGTCGCTGGACAGGTCCTTCACGAGTGCGACCGCCAGGCCGACCATGACCAGCAGGAAGGGCAGGGCCGCGATGATCGTGATGTTCTGCAGACCCGACAGCGCATCAGCGCCGCCCACAATGAGCATCACTGCAGCGACGGCGCCCGTGGCCGCACCCCAGAAGATGACAGTGGGACGGCTCGGCACCAATGTGCCTCGTTCGGAGAGCGTGCCCATGACGATCGACGCGGCGTCCGCACCCGACACAAAGAAGATCGCGACGAGCAGCATGACCACAATCGAAGCGAGGGTCGCGAAGGGCATCGTGTCGAGCATGCTGAACAGCGTCGCCTCTGGGGTCTCTGCACCAGCGAGGTCAGTGCCGCTCTGCTGGGTGAAGATTCCTGCGCCGCCGAAGACGGCGAACCAGACCAGGGAGACGAGGCTCGGCACGAGCAGGACGCCAGTGACGAACTGACGGATGGTGCGGCCACGAGAGATGCGGGCGATGAACATGCCCACGAACGGGGTCCACGAGACCCACCAGGCCCAATAGAAGATCGTCCATCCCGAGAGCCAGGTCTGCATGGCGTCGCCGCCGGCTGCATCGGTGCGGGCGGACATCATCGCGAGGTCCTGGAAGTAGCTGCCCACCGCGGTCGGCACGAGGTTGAGGATGAAGACCGTCGGGCCGACGACGAAGACGAACACCGCGAGCGTGAGTGCCAGCACCATGTTGATGTTGGACAGCCACTGGATGCCCTTGGAGACACCCGAGACCGCCGACAGGATGAAGCAGAGCGTCAACACGGTGATGATCGTGACGAGGATGGCGTTGCCCGTGCCGTCGACACCGCCGACGATCTCGAGACCCGAACCGATCTGCAACGCACCGAGTCCGAGCGATGCGGCCGAGCCGAAGAGGGTCGCAAAGATCGCGAGGATGTCGATGACGCGACCGGCAGGACCGTTGGCCCGGCGCTCACCGAGCAGGGGCGCGAACGCCGAGCTGATGAGCAGCGAACGTCCGCGACGGAACACGCCATACGCGACCGCGAGGCCGACGACCGCATAGATGGCCCACGGGTGCAGCGTCCAGTGGAACAGCGTCGTGGCCATGGCCGTCTGCACCGCGTGGGCGTTGCCGGCCTCACCGGTCCCGGGAGGCGGTGTCACGAAGTGCGCGACCGGCTCGGACACCCCATAGAACATGAGGCCGATGCCCATGCCCGCGGAGAACATCATCGCGATCCACGAGACGGTCTTGAACTCGGGCTGTTCGTCGTCGCGACCCAGCGGAATGCGGCCGAACTTGCTCGCCGCCAGCCAGATGACGAAGACGACGAAGCCTGAGGCCACGAGCGAGAAGAGCCAGCCCATGTTGTGCACCACCCAGTCGAGGCCGGAGGACGACGCCGACCCGAGCGTCTCGGTGCTGACGAACCCCCAGACGACGAAGCCGATGGCGATGGCCGCGGTGACACCGAACACGATGGTGTCCAGCTTCTGCGGCTCCTCGGCCCGGTGGTCCTCCACCTGGTGGTCGAGGGCGGGGTGTGGGGTCTCGTCGTGCAGCGGTCCGTCGAGGATCCCTCGTTCGCCTGCTGCGTCGCCGGGCGCTGTCGGCCCTGTCTTCATGAGTTCTGTGGTCACGGGTGAATCGGCGCGGACGCCGCTCCTTCGCTGTTCTCGTCAGTCACGTGTGCGGCTCGTATGCCGTGTGGTCAGGTCGGTTGCAGCGACCAACCATGCCGATCATCGCGGCAGAACTCAACTCGGGGGCAGCGCGACGCGACGCCCCACGCCCCCCGCGGCGACGAGGTCGAAGCCTCAGAAACCCAGTCGCTGCAGCTGTTTGGGGTCGCGCTGCCAGTCCTTCGCAACCTTGACGTGCAGGTCGAGGTGGATGCGCTGACCGAGCAGCTTCTCGATGCCCTCGCGTGCGGTCGCACCCACGTCACGCAGTCGCGAACCACCGCGACCGATGACGATCGCCTTCTGCGACGACCGCTCGACGAAGACGTTGACGCGCACGTCCATGAGCGGCTTGCCGACCGGGCGGTCCTCGCGCGGGATCATCTCCTCGACGACGACGGCGAGCGAGTGCGGCAGCTCGTCGCGCACCCCCTCGAGGGCCGCCTCGCGCACCAGCTCGGCGATCATGATGGTCACCGGCTCGTCGGTGAGGACGTCGTCGGGGTAGAGCGGTCCGGGCGAGGACGGCAGGTACTTCGCGAGCACCTGTCCGACGACGTCGACCTGGTCGCCCCGGGTCGCCGAGCACGGGACGATCTCGGCCCACTCGCCGAGCCGGTCGATCGCGATGAGGTGCTCGGCCAGCCGCTGGCGGTCGACCTTGTCGGACTTCGTCGCGAGGGCGATCACCGGCGTGCGCCTGGCCTGTCGGAGCTCGACGAGCTCGCGGGCGATGTACTGGTCACCGGGCCCGATGCGCTGGTCCGAGGGCAGGCAGAAGCCGACGACGTCGACGTTGAGCAGGGTCTCGCGCACGAGGTCGTTGAGGCGCTCGCCGAGCAGGGTGCGCGGCTTGTGCAGCCCGGGGGTGTCGACGAGGATCAGCTGGCTCGCCGGGGCGTTGACGATCCCGCGGATCGTGTGCCGGGTGGTCTGCGGCTTGCTGGAGGTGATCGCGACCTTCTCGCCCACGAGGGCGTTGGTCAGCGTCGACTTCCCGGCGTTGGGACGACCGATGAGGCAGGCGAACCCGGCCTTGTAGGCAGGGGTGTCGCCGCCCTCGGTGGGATCGGGGCTGGCGCTGACGTCTTCACTCATGGGAACTCCCGGACTCGGCTGGCTCCATCATGGCGTGGTCGTCGGCGACGACCCGCTCGATGATGACGGTGGCGATGCGGTGCCGGCGTCCGGCCATCCGCTCGGCGGTGAGGCGCAGCCCGGCGACCTCGCACGTGGAGCCCAGGATCGGCACCCGGCCGATCGTCTTGCCGATGAGGCCGCCGACGGTGTCGACCTCGTCCTCCTCAATCGTCACGCCGAGGTAGTCGGCGAGGTCGTCGATGTCCATCGTCGCGTCGACCCGCCACCTGTCGTCGGCGAGCGCCTCGAGGTCGGGTGTCTCGCGGTCGTACTCGTCGGCGATCTCGCCGACGATCTCCTCGATGAT
The DNA here is from genome assembly GCA_039917755.1 of Knoellia sp. GTDB lineage: Bacteria > Actinomycetota > Actinomycetes > Actinomycetales > Dermatophilaceae > Knoellia. Next base: position 29,535 of record JBDSIV010000047.1, read on the forward strand.
GTCCTCGATCGTCACGAGACCGGCCGTGCCGCCCCACTCGTCGATGACGAGGGCGAAGTGCGTCTGGTCGCGCTGCATCTCACGCAGGAGGGCGTCGACCGGCTTGGACTCGGGGATGAACGGCATGGGCCGCATGAGGTCCGACACCCGCACCGAGGCGACAGTCGGGTCCGAGGTGAGCCGCCTGACGACGTCCTTGAAGTACAGCAGGCCGAGCACGTCGTCGGAGTCCTCGCCGGTGACGGGGATGCGCGAGTAGCCACTGCGCAGGAAGAGGTTCAGGGCCTGGCGCGCGACCCGGTCGGCGTCGATCGTCACCATGTCGGTGCGCGGGACCATCACCTCGCGGGCGAGCGTGTCGCCGAGCTCGAAGACCGAGTGGATCATCTGGCGCTCGCCGGCCTCGATGAGCGAGGACTCCCCCGCCATGTCGACGAGGTCCCGCAGCTCGGACTCGCTGTCGAACGGGCCGTCGCGGAAGCCCCGACCCGGGGTCACCGCGTTGGCGAAGAGGACGAGCAGGCGCGAGAGGGGACCCAGCACCCGCCGCAGCCAGATCGCCACCGGTGCCGCGATGAGCGAGACGGTCGTGGCGTTCTGGCCTCCGAGCGTGCGTGGCGAGACGCCCACGAGGGCGAAGGACACGACGGCCATGATCGCGATGGCGACGAGCAGCGGCTTCCACGTGCCCTCGACGGCGCGGTAGACCGCGGTGGTCACGAGCACGGCGGTGGTCATCTCGGCGATGACCCGCACGAACGCCATGACCGACAGGTATGCCGCGCTGTCGCCGACGACCGTGAGCAGGGCTGTCGACCCGGCGCGGTCGTCGTCGTGCAGCTCTTGGGCGCGCACGCGCGACATCCGGTGAAGGGCGGCCTCGGCCGCGGCGAGCGCGAAGGCCAGGACGAGCCCGACCACGCTGAGGAGGACGAGGCGGGTCATGACGTCACCGTCGAGGTTCCCGACACCGAGCGGGTGCCGGGACCGGCTGGGTCAGGCACCGTGTCGGCCCCTCGTCGCGAGGAAGGTGAGCAGGAGCTGTCGCTGGAGCTCGAACATCTCCTTCTCCTCGTCGGGCTCCGCGTGGTCGTAGCCGAGGAGGTGGAGGAGCCCGTGGGTGGTGAGGAGCAGCAGCTCCTCCTCGGTCGCGTGTCCGGCGTCGACGGCCTGCTTGGCTGCGACGCTGGGGCACAGCACGATGTCGCCGAGCACGCCCTCCTCGGGTGGGTCGTCGTCACGTCCGGGACGCAGCTCGTCCATGGGGAAGCTCATGACGTCGGTGGGCCCGGGGAGGTCCATCCACTGCACGTGGAGGGTCTCCATCGCGTCCTCGTCGACGAGGCGCAGGCAGAGG
>JBDSIV010000048.1:0-13791 GCA_039917755.1 Knoellia sp.
GAGGGTGAGCCCTCCCACAGGGTCTCGCCATCAGATCCGCGCTGCAAGCAGGCGACCTCGGTCGCTTCGGCGGACGCCACACAGACTGATCCGGCCAACGCCCCCAGAATCCAAACTGATGCCGCCGCCCGGCCCCCCATGACTTCATGGTTTTACGCTACTCCCGCTTGGCCCCGCCTGCTCGTGATGCAATGAATGGTCGCTTGGTCGGTCCCTCGAGTTGGGTGGGGCTTCATGTTGGCTGTAGGTCACTGCAGACGGTCTGCCCTCGCGGTTCAGGGCTGAGTCCTGGCCGGGGTTCAGGGGCAGGGTTCGGGCGGGTCGGACTCGGGGTCGGCAGCAGCGGCGCGGTTGTTGCGGCGGGTGGTTCGGCCGTGGCGCAGCGAGTCGATCGTCAGCAGCAGCAACGCGATCCACACGATGCCGAACCCGACCCACAGCGCCGGGGTGACGTGCTCATCGAGCAGCACGACACCAATGAGCAACTGCAGCATCGGCGTGAGGAACTGGATGAGTCCGATGGTCACGAGCGGGATCCGTCGAGCGGCCGCAGCGAAGAACAGCAGCGGGATCGCCGTGACGACACCCGCAGCCACGAGCAGGGAGGTGTGCGTCGCACCGTGCCCACCGAACGTCGTCGTCCCCTTGACGCCGAGCCACAGCAGCACGCCCACCGCGACCGGTGACAGCACCAGCGTCTCGACGGTCAAGGAGTGCATGGCGTCCAAGGACGCCCCGACCTTCTTCTTGACCAACCCGTAGAAGGCGAAGGAGAACGCCAACGACACGGCGATCCACGGGAACTCGCCCCCAGCCACGGTGAGATAGACCGCGGCCACCGCCCCGACACTCACCGCCGCCCACTGCATGGGTCGCAGCCGCTCGCGCAGCACAAAGACCCCCAGCCCCACGGTGACGATCGGGTTGAGGAAGTAGCCGAGGGCAGCCGCATACGTCCTGCCGGTGATGACGGCAAGGACATAGACGACCCAATTCACGGCGATGAGCAGAGCCGCGAGCGTCAGCCCACCGAGCAGCTTCGGGCGCCGGACCACCGTCGAGACCCACGCGAAGTCGCGTCGCACGAGCAGCACGACGGCGCAGAACAGCAGCGTCCACAGGATCCGGTGAGCAAGGATCTCGAACGCACCCGAGGGTTCGAGCGCGTGGAAGTAGAGAGGGAAGAGTCCCCAGATGCCGTAGGCGAGGAACGCGAAGATCGTGCCGCGTCTGAGCTCCCGGGCATCACCCGCGAGGGGTGGACTCATCCCTGGGTCACGCAGGCACTCACGCCACGGTCCAGGTGTCGCGACCTCGCAACAGGGCACCCAGGTCGTCGTCGGTCGCAGGCCCGCCGGCGGTGTCGATGGCGGCCCGGACCTGCGCCCTCACCCCGTCGTCATAGGTCGGACGCGACACCGACCGGAAGATGCCCATGGGCACGTGCGTCATCTCGGGGGAGTCGAGCCGCGACAGCGCGAACGCCTGGCTCGCGTCCTCGGCGCCGGCGTCATGCACGACGACGTCTCTGCCCTCAGCATCAGCCGCGGCAATGAACTCAAGGCGACCACCCGGCATACGCACCAACGTCTTGCGGTCGTCCTCGGGGCCAACCTGCACCGGCTCGCCGTCGATCAGGTGCACGATGCGTGCCTCCTGCTCAGCCCGGTCCTTGATGAGCTCGAACGCGCCGTCGTTGAAGATCGGGCAGTTCTGATAGATCTCGACCAGTGAGGTGCCACGGTGCTCAGCGGCCGCGCGCAGGATGCCCGTGAGGTGCTTGCGGTCGGTGTCGGTGGTGCGCGCGACAAAGGTCGCCTCGGCACCGAGGGCGAGCGACACCGGGTTGAACGGCTGGTCGACCGACCCCATCGGCGTGGACTTCGTGACCTGACCGACGCGCGACGTGGGGGAGTACTGACCCTTGGTCAACCCGTAGATCTCGTTGTTGAACAGCAGGATCGTGATGTTGACGTTGCGGCGCAACGCGTGGATGAGGTGGTTGCCACCGATCGACAGGGCATCACCGTCACCCGTCACGACCCACACGTTCTGGTCGGGTCGCGACGTCGCGAGACCGGTCGCGATCGACGGCGCACGCCCGTGGATCGAGTGCATGCCATAGGTGTCGAGGTAGTAGGGGAAGCGCGAGGAGCACCCGATTCCGGACACGAACGTGATGTTTTCGCGCTTGAGCCCCAACTCGGGCAGGAACGACTGGACGGCCGCAAGGATCGCGTAGTCGCCGCAACCCGGGCACCAGCGCACCTCCTGGTCGGAGGTGAATTCTTTTTTGGTCTGCTTCGGGGCGTCGACAGCAAGCAGGGGTATGCCGGCCAGCCCACTTGGACGGGCGGCCGCACCGTTCGTGGGTGTTTTGATGGTGCTCACTTGGCCTCCTCGAGGTGGGTGAGGATGACGTCGGCGAGGTCGACCGTGGAGAACGGCAGCCCGCGCACGGACGTGTGGGGACGAACGTCGACGAGGTACTTGGCCCGCAACAGCATCGAGAGCTGGCCGGGGTTCATCTCGGGCACGACGACGCGGTCATAGGACCGGAGCACCTCGCCCAGGTTCGCGGGGAAGGGGTTGACGTGGCGCAGGTGGGTGGAGGCCACGTGGTGTCCGGCATTGCGAACAGCCCTGACAGCAGCGGCGATCGGGCCATAGGTCGATCCCCAGCCGAGGACGAGGAGTTTGGCCGCGCCGGACGGGTCCTCGACGACGACATCGGGAATGCCGGCGATGCCTGCGATCTTGGCGGCGCGCAGACGCGTCATCTTGTCGTGGTTGTCGGGGTCGTAGGAGATGTTGCCGGTGATGTCGGCCTTTTCGATGCCGCCGATGCGGTGCTCGAGACCGGGGGTGCCGGGGACCGCCCACGGGCGGGCCAGAGTCTCGGGGTCACGCAGGAACGGATGGAAGACCGACTTCCCCTTGTCGTCGACACCATTGGGCTCGGACGCGAACTCCACCGACAGGTCAGGCAGGTCAGCCACCTCCGGCACCGCCCACGGCTCGGAGCCGTTGGCGAGGTAGCCATCGCTGAGCAAAAAGACCGGTGTTCGGTAGGCCGTGGCGATCCGGACCGCTTCAAAGGCGGCGTCGAAGCAGTCGGACGGGGTGGATGGCGCGATGATCGGGACAGGGGACTCGCCGTTGCGACCGAACATTGCCTGGAGCAGGTCGGACTGCTCGGTCTTGGTCGGCAGGCCCGTCGAGGGGCCGCCTCGCTGGACGTCGACGATGATGAGCGGCAGCTCGAGGGAGACGGCGAGGCCGATCATCTCGGACTTCAGCGCCACCCCCGGACCGGAGGTCGTCGTCACGCCGATCGCGCCGCCGAAGCTGGCACCCAGGGCGATGCCGATGCCCGCGATCTCGTCCTCGGCTTGCATCGTCGTGATGTTGTGACGCTTGAGGGCCGACAGCGTGTGCAGGATGTCGGACGCCGGGGTGATCGGATAGGAGCCGAGCACGAGCGGCAATTTGGCCTGGTGCGCGGCGGCGACGAGGCCGTGCGCGAGGGCGATGTTGCCGGTGATGTTGCGATAGATGCCTGGCGGCATCACGGCCGGTGCGATGACATAGCTCGACGCGAAGTCCTCGGTGGTCTCGCCGTAGTTCCAGCCGGCGCGCAGGGCAGTGAGGTTGGCCTCGAGGATCTCGGGGTGGGCGCCGAACTTCTTGGTGAGGAACGCCTCGGTGCCGGTCGTGGGTCGGGTGTACATCCACGAGAGGAGGCCGAGCGCGAACATGTTCTTGGCGCGCTCCTTCTCCTTGCGGGTCAGCCCCTCAAACTTCGCCAGGGCGTCCACGGTGATCGACGTGAGTGGCACGGGGTGGACGTGGAAGGACTCGAGCGAGCCGTCGTCGACGGGGTTCTCGGTGTAGCCGACCTTGGCCAGGGCGCGCTTGGAGAACTCGTCGGTGTTGATGATGATCGTGCCGCCACGGGGGACGTCAGCGAGGTTGGCGCGCAGGGCGGCCGGGTTCATGGCGACAAGGACGTCGGGGGCGTCCCCAGGGGTGAGGACCTCGTGGTCGGCGAAGTGGAGCTGGAAGCTCGACACCCCGGGCAGCGTCCCTTGGGGTGCGCGGATCTCGGCCGGGAAGTTGGGCAGCGTGGAGAGGTCGTTGCCCATGGTGGCCGTCTCGGAGGTGAACCTGTCGCCAGTGAGCTGCATGCCGTCACCAGAGTCACCAGCAAAGCGAATGACGACACGGTCAAGCTTCTGCACGCTCTTGCTGGACATGAACACCTGACTCGAGAGGTCGGTCGGGCGCGTGCGCCGTGCCCGACGTGGGCACTCCATCGTACGACCGAGGCAAGGCAGCGCTATGGAGGTGTCCACGATCCGCAGCCCTGACGTGTGACCTGAGGGGAGGGCTCCCCATGGCAAGGAAGGCGGTGCCAATGCCACCATGGTTCGACGTGTCAGCGGGGCCAGACCGATGACGCATCTCGAGGGCGGGGAATTCCATGACGTATCAGGTCCAGGTCAAGGACCTGCGCGACTCGGCGAAGGCGGCTCGCTCGGCCGCGAGCCAGATCTCCGAGATCACGCCGGGGACGTCGCTCAGCGGCGCCAAGCCCTCGATGCCGGGGGCCCCGAGTGTGAATGCCATGCAGCGGGTGAGCAGCGGCTGGTCGACGGAGCTCGCTGGCTGGGCCAAGTCGGTCAGGGCCTATGGCAGGAACCTTGACACCAACGCCACCCAGTACGAGCTCGACGACGACGCGGCCCGCGCCGCGTTCGGCCCGCTTGGCAAGAAGAAGGACTGACGTGCCACTCACGTGGGGGGACATCAAGAAGTGGAGCCCGACCACCCTGGACACGGCCGAGACCAACCTCAAGAAGGATCGGCGATCCATGCTCGACCTCGCCGACGAGCTCGAGACCATGGGCGTGCCCAAGCAGTGGCACGGGGACGCCGCGCAGACCTCGCGCACCAAGCTCAAGAACGTCGCCACAGACCTCAAGGACATCGTCGCCGAGGTGTCGACGGCCTACACCGCGGTCTGTGACGCCGCAGATGCAGTGCGCGGCGTCGAACTTGCGGTTGATGCGGCCGCGGAGTACGCCAAGCTGCACTCGCTGAACATCGAGCCCGATGGAGAGGTCACCGACGTGGGCGACCCCATCGACACAGGCAACGACCACGACGACGAGATCGCCAAGGCCGAGCGTGACGGCTGGGTGATCGAGTGCGTCGACCGCATCGAACAGGCTCTGCGCAAGGCCAATGACGTCGACACCGACCTCACCGCGGTGCTGGCCAAGATCGAGCTCAACAGGATCCACGCGGGTCCGGGCGGCCTCGCCGCGGCCTCCAAACTGGGCGAGGTCAAGGGTGACCTCGGCCTGCTGGAGCCACCCGTGGGTGCGTCGATCTCCGACAGCACCGCCTGGTGGGCGAGCCTGTCGCCGGACGAACGCGTGGAGGTCATCGCCATTCACCCCATGTGGATCGGCAACAGGGACGGCATCGACTTCACGTCTCGAGACCTTGCCAACCGCAACATCCTCGACGACCGATCCGACTACGTGAACAAGCGTCTCAAGGACCCCAACCTGACCGATGACGAGCGCGAGGTTTTCGAGGAGCAGCAGAAGTCGATCAAGCTCCTTCGCGAGCGCATGGACAAAGAGGGCGTGCACCAACTCGCGGGCCTCGACTTCAGCAACGGACGGACGCAGGCGATCCTCAGCAACGGCAACATGGACACCGCCGACCAGGTGGCAGTGTTCACGCCCGGCATGACCTCCAACGTGCCTGGGATGGGTGGCTACGACAGCAACATGCTCGACCTCAAGAAGCGCATGGAGGACATCCTCTTCGCCGAAGGCGACACGCGCCCCGATGGCACTCCCAAGGAGGTCGCCACCGTCACCTGGATGGGCTACCAGGCCCCAGGGAACCCCTTGGACGGCGACTTCTCCGTGGCGAGCTCGTCCGCTGCCAAGGAGGGTGGTGAGGACCTCGCGAACTTCTATCGCGGGATCAACAGTTCACGCATGACGGATCCAGACCTCACTGCGCTGGCCCACTCCTATGGGTCCTCGACGGCGGGCTATGCCCTTCAGCACGAGAACACCGGCGTTGACCGCACGGTGTTGTTCGGCTCACCCGGTGCCGCCACCGACAACCTTGACGACTTCCACACGCCCAGAGGCAGCACCTACTACGCCGAGACGTCCAATGACGTCGTGGGCGACCTGGGGCGCTTCGGCCCTGACCCCAGCGGGCTGGATGGGATGAAGCACCTCGAAACGTCGGACGCCGAGGACGCTGAGGGTCGACCCCTGGAAAGAAACCGGGGTCATGGTGAATACCTCGACGATGGGACGACCTCGCAATACAGCATCGCCGAGATCGCGGCCGGGCATGAGGACAAGAGCATCGCGGACGACGGGCAGGGGCCGGTCCGTTCGTTGCTCGACGACGTCTCGGATGACTACGAAGCCGGCAAGGATGAGCTCGAGCAGACTCTCAAGGAAGAGTACGAAGAGAAGAAGGGCTGGATCAAGAAGGGGTGGGACGCGCTGACATGAGGACGTGGGCTGCAGTGACGGCAGCAGGGGTGGCCGTGGTGGTCGCCCTCAATGGATGTGGTGATGCACAAGGAGGATCTTCAGTGGACGCACGTGCGCAACTTGAGCAACGCCGGACCTATGCGCAGGCCCGGACGGACAATCTCGCGCTCTTGGCCGAACTTCGCACCGAGTTGAGTGGCAACGTGCCGACCTTGGTGTGGCTGACAACCGAACCTGAGGTTGATGGCGAGAGTGGTTGCGGCGAGAAGGAGTTCCGCGACATCTCTGACGCCTCACACGCCACCTTCGACAGCGGCGGCGCCAAGGGTGCCATCAGCGACGCCGAGTGGCCGAAGGCGTGGGCCGCAGTCCAAGAGGTCGCGGGCAAGAAGGGCTTCAACGACCCCAACATCGTCGTCGACGCGCCCGGCCATCACGTCGCCTCCCTCTACGACCAGGACGGCGCCGAGTTGTCGATCAACACCAAGGTGAACACCGCGATGTCCATCTACGGGGCGTGCCACCTCAAGAGCGGCTGATCCTGCGACGGTCACCCGCTGTTCACACGGCTTGGCTACGCTGGCAGACATGACGGGATACGTGACGGCAGCAGCAGTGCTGGCGACCGGCATCCTGCTCGTCATTGCAGCGATGGGCGCGCGTCGCTTGCTCGCCCCCCGAGCACCCTCGACCGCCAAGCTCAGCACCTATGAGTCCGGTGTCGACCCCGTTGGTGAAGGGTGGGCGCAGAGCCAGATTCGCTACCTGTCCTATGCGTTCCTCTATGTGGTCTTCGCCGTCGACGCGGTCTATCTCTTTCCGTGGGCCCATGTCCTGCGCGACCCGCACCTGGGGGCCGCCTCGCTCGTCGAGATCGCAGTGTTCATCGGCATCATCGTCGTCGGCCTGGTCCACGCGGCTCGTCGCGGACTGCTGCGCTGGACGTGAGCAACCCGCTCCTTCGAGGAGATGAGGCGCCAAGTCCGCGCACCCTCGTCGACATCCTGCGCGTCACGATCGAGGCAAACCCGGACGCCCCAGCCGTCGACAACGGCACGAGTGTCCTGACCTATGGCGAGTTCGCCGAGGCCGCGCTCGAGGTCGCCGAAGCACTGGGCGCTGCCGGTGTCGAACGCGGCGACCGCGTTGGCATCCGCATTCCGTCCGGCACCCTGGACCTCTACGTCGCCATCATTGGCATCCTCGTCGCCGGCGCGGCCTATGTCCCCGTTGACTTCGACGACCCGGATGAGCGAGCTCAGGTCGTCTTCGGTGAGGCCGAGGTTGCCGCGATCATCACGACGGACCTTGTCGTTCGAGCGGTCGGTGACACCACGGCATACGCCCAGAATGAGAGCGGGTCACGCGAGGACCCGAGCACCGAGGATGACGCCTGGATCATCTTCACGTCCGGATCGACCGGCAAGCCCAAGGGCGTCGCCGTCAGTCATCGCAACGCTTCCGCCTTTGTCGACGCTGAGTCGCGAATGTTCCTGCAGGACAGGCCCCTTGGTCCCGGCGACCGAGTGATGGCCGGACTCTCGGTGGCTTTCGACGCCAGTTGCGAGGAGATGTGGCTCGCCTGGCGCTACGGTGCCTGCCTGGTCCCCGCCCCACGATCCCTTGTGCGCTCCGGCGTGGAACTCGGCCCGTGGCTCACCGCGAACCGGATCACCGTCGTCTCCACCGTGCCCACCCTCGTCGCGCTGTGGCCGACCGAGGCGCTCGCGGATGTCCGCCTGCTCGTCCTCGGCGGCGAGGCGTGCCCGCCCGAGATCGGCGCGCGCCTGGCCAACGAGAGTCGCGAGGTCTGGAACACCTACGGCCCCACTGAAGCCACCGTCGTTGCGTGTGGAGCCCAACTCACCGGGGAGCCGCCGGTGCGCATCGGCCTGCCGCTCGCCGGGTGGGATCTGGCTGTCGTCGACGGCGAGGGCGAGCCCGTCCCCGAAGGCGCGAGCGGCCAGCTGATCATCGGGGGAGTCGGCCTGGCCCGCTACCTGGACGAGGACAAGGACACGACGGCGTATGCCGCGATGCCCACCTTGGGCTGGGAGCGTGCCTACCGCTCCGGGGACCTCGTGCGCAACGACCCGCAGGGGCTCGTCTTCCTCGGTCGCGCCGACGACCAGGTCAAGGTCGGCGCTCGACGCATCGAGCTCGGTGAGATCGACAGTGCGTTGCTGTCGTTGCCCGGTGTCAACGGTGCTGCGGCGGCCGTTCGCAAGAGCAAAGCGGGCAACAGTCTGCTCATCGGCTACGTCACGACCGACCACGTATTCGACCAGAAGGCCGCAACTGAGTCACTGCGTCAGTCGATGCCCGCCGCACTCGTCCCACGCCTCGCCGTGCTCGACACCCTTCCCACGCGCACCTCCGGCAAGATCGATCGCGACGCACTGCCCTGGCCGTTGGCCTCGACGACGCCCGCAGATGGCGCCGACGTCGCGGACGCCAACAGCACCGCGGGCTGGGTGTCGGGCCTGTGGGCCAGCATCCTCGGCGGCCACCCGACGACGCCCGATGAGGACTTCTTTGACGTGGGGGGTGGTTCGCTGAGCGCCGCACAGCTCGTGAGTCAACTGCGCGAGCGCTTCCCCGAGGTCACCGTCGCCGACATCTATGAGCACCCGAGTCTGGGCTCGCTCGCGCAGGCCCTCGACGAGATGGAGACGCCCACCGGCCGACTCAACCGTGACGTGCCACCGGTGCCCGCCAAGACGCAGGTGGCGCAGATCCTTGCCGCGGTCGGCCTGCGCAGTGTCGCGGGTCTGCGCTGGCTCACCTGGGTCGGACTCGGCAACGCGTTCGCGCGTTCGGTCCTCGACCTCACGTGGCTCCCCCCGATCCACTGGTGGTGGCTTGCTCTCGGCTGGCTGCTGCTCATCGCCCCAGTCGGTCGGATGGCGCTGGCGGCGCTCGGTGCCCGCTACCTGCTGCGCGACCTGGAGCCGGGGGAGTATCCCCGCGGAGGCGAGGTGCACCTGCGGGTCTGGCTCGCTGAGCGTCTCGCGGACGAGCTCGGTGCGACCAACCTCTCGGGCGCCCCGTTCGTCAAGGTCTATGCCCGTGCTCTCGGGGCCCTCATCGGCCCGCACGTCGACCTGCACTCCCTGCCCCCGGTCACCGGAATGCTTGACCTCGGCGAGGGTGTGTCGATCGAACCCGAGGTCGACCTGCGCGGTCATTGGATCGACGGAGCCAAGTTCATCGTCGGGCGTGTGCGCATCGCAGACGGCGCTCGCGTGGGTGCCCGCAGCACTCTCCTGCCGGGGACCGACATCGGCGAGCGCGCCGAGATTGCTCCTGGCTCAGCAGTATTCGGGCCTGTGCCTGCCGGAGAGTCGTGGTCCGGCGCACCCGCCAAGCCGTCCGGCACCGCCCGTCCGCGATGGCAGGACCAGCCTGCACCCAACCGGCCGATCTGGGTGGGTGCCTATGCCGCGTCGGCGATCCTCATCTCGCTGCTTCCGTTGGCCGCCTTCGTCATCGGCGCCACTGTGGCGCTGCCCTCGCTGGCCGAATCGACCTCCGTGTCCCATGCTCTGGGTCGGGCCCTCGTGTGGGTCCCTGTCGGGACCACCGTCGGCTTCGTCGCCCTCGCCGCGATGGTGCTCCTCCTGGTTCGGTTGCTCGCCCTCCGGCTGAACGCTGGGGCGCACCCCGTTCACGGTCGGCAGGCGTGGCAGGCCTGGTCGACGATGCGGATCCTCGACGACGCTCGCACGTGGCTCTTCCCGCTCTATTCGAGCGCTCTCACGCCGGCTTGGCTGCGCGGACTCGGCGCCGAAATCGGACCCGACGTCGAGGCGTCCACAGTTCTCCTCATCCCGAAGTTCACGCGGGTCGGAGCCGGTGCCTTCCTTGCCGACGACACCATGGTCGCGGGCTACGAGCTGAGTGCTGGGTGGCTGCGGGTCGAGCACGTCCGCATCGGCAAGCACGCGTTCGTCGGCAACTCTGGCATGGCGGCACCCGGCCGCAAGGTCCCCAAACAGGGTCTTGTGGCGGTCCTCTCCGCGGCGCCCCGTCGCAAGAAGGCCAAGGCCGGCACGTCGTGGCTCGGCTCCCCGCCCCGCCCACTGCGGCGCGAAGGCTCCGACTCGACCCGCACCCATGCCCCGCCCCTGAAGTTGCGCTTCGCTCGTGGGGCGGTTGAGCTGCTGCGTGCCGTGCCCGTGTGGATCCACATCGCGCTCGTCGTCTTCGTCGTGGCTGGGATCGAGGTTCTGCTCGCTCACGGCCTGATCTGGGGGGTGCTCCTCGGCGGCTTCGTCCTTCTCGGTGCTGGTGCCCTCGCGGCCGGAACCGCCACGACCGCCAAGTGGCTGCTCCTGGGTCGCCTGCGCCCGGGGGACCACCCGCTCTGGTCCTCCTTTGTCTGGCGCAACGAGCTGGCCGACACCTTTGTCGAGGTGCTCGCCGCACCGTGGTTCGCGCGGGCCGCCACGGGCACGATCGCTCTCAACACGTGGCTGCGCTCGATGGGCGCCACGATCGGCTCTGGGGTCTGGTGTGAGACCTATTGGCTGCCCGAAGCCGACCTCGTCACCCTTGACGACGGCGCGTCCGTCAACGCCGGCACCGTCGTGCAGACCCACCTCTTCCACGATCGCGTCCTCTCGATGGACCGGGTCACTGTGAAGCGCGGCGGCACCCTCGGGCCCAACTCGGTGATTCTCCCCGCCGCCCAGATTGGCCGGCATGCGACGGTCGGACCTGTGTCTTTGGTGATGCGCGGCGAGTCGGTCCCCGATCGAACCCGCTGGATCGGCAACCCTGTCGGACCATGGGTGGACGAGTGAGCAGGCAGGCAGCGAGCACCGGCGCAGGGGGTGCCTCTGCCGACCCCTACGTCCCCGGCCACGGCGACACGACCTACGGCGTCGACCGCTATGACCTCGACCTCACCTACAAGGTCGCAGGCAACCACCTGTCCGGACGCGCGCATCTCACCCTGACAACGCTGGTCGACACCGCTGTCCTCTCGTTGGACCTGCACGCACTGCGCGTCACCAAAGTCGCTCTCACCGTTGCCACCGTGCGCCGCTGGACTCACACTGCGTCCAGACTCACCGTGCGTCTCACGGAGACGGTGCCCGCCGGGACCGTTCTCACCCTGACGATCACGTATGCCGGTACGCCCCGCACCGTTCCCGGTCCCGACGGTCGTGCGGGCTGGGAGGAGCTCGAGGACGGCGTCATCGTGGCGGCCCAGCCGCACGGCGCCCCCTCGTGGTTCCCGTGCAATGACCGCGCCGCCGACAAGGCCACCTATCGGATCAGCGTGACCACTGACGCGGCATACACCGTCGTCGCCAACGGACCGCTGAGCGCGCAGCGCAAGGTGGGCCGCTCGATGCAGTGGACCTACGCCATGGACGAGCCGATGGCGCCCTACCTGGCCACCGTGCAGATCGGCCGCTACGAGACCACTGAGGTCACGGGTGCGCCCGTGCCGGTGCGTCTCGTGCACCCGGCCCGGCTGCGTGCCGCGGTGACCGCGGCGTTCGCCGAGCAGAACCGAATGCTCGAGGTGTTCACCGAGCTGTTCGGTCCCTATCCGTTCGAGGAGTATGTCGTCGTCATCACCGACGACGTTCTGGAGATTCCACTCGAGTCCCAGGCCGTGTCGACGTTCGGGTCCAACCACTGCGCGCGCTCGTGGGAGGCGCAGCGGCTCATTGCTCACGAGCTGTCACACCAGTGGTTCGGCAACAGTGTGACGGCGGCGCAGTGGAGCGACATCTGGCTGCACGAAGGCTTTGCCTGCTACGCCGAGTGGCTGTGGTCCGACGCGGCGGGAATTGCCACGACGGGGGAGCAGGTCGCTCGACATCACGCCCTGCTCGCGAGCTCCGCGCAGGACATCATCATCGGGGCGCCGGGACCCCAGGGCATGTTCGACGACCGGATCTACAAGCGGGGAGCCCTGACCCTGCACGCCCTGCGCGGGGAGGTGGGCGACGAGACGTTCTTCTCGATCCTGCGCGACTGGGTGGCCCGTCATCGCTGCGGGGTGGCCACCACTGCCCAGTTCGAGGCCCTGTGTGACCGCGCTGCGGGCCGCAGGCTCACCGGGCTCTTCGATGCCTGGCTGCGCGAGCGGGCCCTGCCGCCCCTGCCCGTCGTCCCGTCCCTGTCCTAGGGTGGGCACGTGAGCACCGACCAGCCCGTGATGCTGCCGATGCCGCGCGTCGGGCCGGTGGGGGAGCACGCCCCCAAGCCGATTCGGGTCGTCCTCAACTGGGGTCGTCGCTATTCGCTCTGGGTCTTCAACTTCGGGCTCGCCTGCTGTGCGATCGAGTTCATCGCCGCGTCGATGGGCCGCCACGACTTCATCCGACTCGGTGTCATCCCGTTTGCGCCCGGTCCGCGCCAGGCCGACCTCATGGTGGTCTCGGGGACGGTCACCGACAAGATGGCTCCGGCGATCCGTCGTCTCTATGACCAGATGCCCGAGCCCAAGTACGTCATCTCGTTCGGTGCCTGCTCCAATTCCGGTGGGCCGTACTGGGATTCATACTCTGTGACCAAGGGTGTCGACACGCTCATCCCGGTGGACGTCTATGTGCCTGGCTGTCCTCCGCGACCTGAGGCGTTGCTCCACGGCATCATCAAGCTCCAGGAGCAGATAGCCGGTGAACGACTGTCCGGTCGCGCGATCGCTGCCCGTCTTGGTGGCGCTGGGGGGTTTGCACCGGACGACGGCACGTCGGTGGCGCCCCGCTTCACCGCCCACCGCACCGCCTCTGCTGCAGAGGTGACGCGCGGAAGGGTCGAGCGGCCGAACTGATGCTCATCGTCCTCGGACTACTCGCCTTCATCATCGAGTTCGCGTTCATGGTCGGTGTCTTCCTCCTCGCGTCCGGCCTCGTGGGTGGTGGATTTGGTGGTGTCGTCGTCGGGGTTCTCGCGGTCGTCCTCGTCGCCGCGCTCTGGGGTCTGTTCGTCGCACCCAAGGCACGCCGACGCATCCCCAAAATTCCGCGGGCACTGGCCTCCGGGGGAGCGGTTGCCGTGGTGGGTGCCGGGCTCCTCGGCCTCGAGCACTTCCGCTTCGGACTTGTGCTCATCGGCGCCGGCCTCGTCCTGGTCCTCGCCCAAGTGGCGCTGGACGAGCACATGCCGCCGCGCCCTCCCGGGTCTCCGTCCGAGGACTCCGGGCGCTCTCGAGGTCGCTGAGCCGACCGGGGCGCAAGAGCGTCGGGGTGGGCGGACGGAATACCACGCCTTGCGTGCCTCAGCGGAA
>JBDSIV010000049.1:0-15606 GCA_039917755.1 Knoellia sp.
AGTCGACCGCCGGTCTGTCGTGGTACAGCCTGGCGATCTTCCTGCACATTCTGCTCTTCGTCTACTGGTTGGGCGGCGACCTCGGTGTCTTCTATGCGGCACGCTTCATCACCGACCCCAGCGTGGCCTTGCCCGGACGCAACATCGCGACCAGAATCATGCACGTCGTCGACATGTCACCCCGCATCTGCCTTGTGCTCTTCCTCCCCAGTGGCGTCACCCTGATGGCGCTGGACGACCTGGGCCGAGACATCTTCCTGGGGTGGCCCCTCGTCGTCGTGTGGCTCGCCGGACTGGCTTGGCTCGCGCTCGTCATCATGGACTTCCGCAAGTCACCTGAGCGTTACGCCGCGCTGGTCGGACGCCTCGACTTCGCCATCCGCTCGATCCTCGTGGTCGCACTTCTCGGCGTCGCCGCGTACGCGTTCGTCGTGGCGCAGCCCTTTGGCGTTGACAGCAACCCGAAGTGGCTCGCTGGCAAGGTGGCCGCCTACGCCATCTGCATCTTCGGTGGTCTCATGATTCGGGTCCGGCTACGCCCATTCGGTCCCGCGTTCGCAGCCTTGCAGCAGGGCTCCACCCCCGAGATCGAACGCACCCTCACGCGCTCCATCCAGGGCAGCCTTCCTTTTGTCTACCTCGTGTGGGCCATGGTCCTCCTCGCCGCCTTCCTGGGCGTGGTCAAACCCGGCACCACGGCGTTCTGACGAACTTGACGCAAACCTCACCGACGACGTGCTCGGCGTGGGCCGTGTCGCCGACACGCCTGGTCTCAGGGGCGGAGCACCCCCGACGTCGGCTTCACACGAGCGGCTTGTCGACCACCTCGAGCACTTCGACAGCCAACACCGTGGGCAGGTGCCGGACAATCTCGGTCCAGGTCTCTCCCTCATCAGCACTGGCAAATACCGAACCAGTGTTGGTCCCGAAGTACACGCCCGCGGGATCCTGGCGATCCCCGCTCATCCCCTGTCGCAGCACGGTGAAGAAGCACGCCTGCTGCGGTAGGCCGTCGCGCAGTGCCTGCCACGACGTGCCGGCATCGCGCGAGCGCCACACCGCAGCCGCCGCCTCCAGTGGATACCGGCCCTCGCTGTCACCGTTGAGGGGCACCGTCCACATCGTCTGGTGATCGCGGGGGTGGGTGAGCAGGGGGAAGCCGAACGTCGACGGCAGACCGTGCGTGATGTCGCTCCAGCTGCGACCCCCGTCAGGCGAGCGCCACACCCCGTGGTGGTTCTGCTGATACAGCACGTCGCCCTCGCCGCTCGCCAGCTCGAGGTGGTGGACACAGAACCCGGTGTGCCCGTCAGCAGCCGCTGCGGGATGCTCATGACCGTGACCATCGGCGGGATCGGCCAGGTCGTTGCGACGTTCCCAAGTGACCCCGCCGTCCTCGGTGGCAAACACGCCAGCTGCGGAGATGCCGACCCACATCTTCTCCGGGTCCCGGGGGTCGGTGACGATTGTGTGCAGGACGAGACCCGCAGCGCCTGGCCCCCAGTCCTTGGCCGAGGGATGGTCGGTGAGTCCTTTGACGCTCTCCCAGGTCACGCCGTCGTCATCGCTCACCAGCAGGGTCGCTGGCTTCATGCCCGCAAAAAGCCTGCTGCCCTGACGCCCCAGAGACCACACCTGTGAGAACTGACTGCCAAAGGGTGCTGGTTCCTCGCTCCACCCGATGGAGGCAGCGAAGTCAGGATCGTCGGCCGCCCAGACATCCATCTCCCCGGTGGTCAACTTGCTCAGGTCCCAGGTCTGCCCGCCGTCGTCCGAGCGCCACACACCCGCCCCCGACCAGTCTCCGCCACCACCGGCCCACATCGTCCCGGTGCGCGGGTCGCCGATGACATGGTTGATCGGCCATCCATCGCAGTAGGGACCGCGCACAGTCCATTCTCGACGAGCGGTGTCGCCGTCGAGGATGAACGCTCCCTTGGTCGTTCCCACCAGCAGTTGGATCAATGCACCGGACATGCGCAGTCCCTCCTTCGGGAGGCCCACCCGTGCCCTGTCGGTGCGGTCGGCCACTCTCAGTGTCAGGCTCCGTGACCCTCGGAGCAACAGGAAACCGCCCCCGTCCTCGCCTCAGGTGGCTTCCTCACGCGGCGATGTGAAACGGCGCAGGAAGGCCGACAGCAATGCGGCCGAGTCCTCGCGAGGCAAGGTCTCGATGAGGGACAGGACCGTGGTCAGGTCGAGGTCACCACCAGCGCGTGCGCTGTCGGCAAGAGCAACAGGATCCGGTATGCCGGTGTGAGACAGCCCTTCCGGGCTCGGCAATGCCTGTCCCCGGACTGTCTCGGCCGCGTCGACGAGGGCTGGCACCAGTTCGCCCAACAGGCCCTCGGTCACGGGAGTGATGGTCAGGTGCGCCGTGTGCGGGATCCGCGTCCCGTCCGGCTGCGTCATCGCCGGTTGGCCCTGGAGGACGAACCCGCGTTCCGCCACGGCCGCGGTCCACAACAGCGGATCGACGCGTCGTCCGACGTTCACGCCGTCGTCGGTCGCCACCGCGACGAGTGGCCCCTGCCGATCTCCCAGCACCCGCAGACCCTCAATCCCTTCGACGGCCGCGGCCACCGCGGACGTCGCGGTGACGACGCGAGCGGTGAGGGCGGCATACCCCTGTGTCCCCAATGTCTGGACGATCGCCCAGGCCGAGGCCAACGACGTCGCCGATCGAGTGCCGAGCATCGTCGGGTTGACGACCGGATAGCCCAGCCAGTTCGTGGTGGCGAAGTAGCGGGCGAGATCGAGCTCACTGTCGGCAAAGAGCAGCAACGAAGCGCCCTTGGGCACGTAGCCGAACTTGTGGATGTCAGCGCTGATGCTGCTCACACCCCGGACGCGGAAGTCCCACTGCGGCAACGGTTCTCCGCCGGCCTCCTCCCAGAACGGCAGCACCCAGCCACCGACGCACGCGTCGACATGGCACGGGACTCCACGGTCTGCCGCGAGCCCGGCAACGTGCGCGACAGCATCGATGACCCCGTGTGGATAGGACGGCGCCGACACCACAACGAGCGCGACGTCCGGACCGAGCGCGTCCACGAGCCCGGCGGTCGGCGCACGCCCCGTGGTCACGTCCACCGGCACCACCGTGACGTCCAGCCCGAAGTAGTGCGCAGCCTTGTGGAAGGCCGCATGCGTCGACGCCGAAAACACCAGACGCGGCCGTCCGACGCCACCGCGGGCCACCCACAGGTCGCGGGCCGCCTTCACCGCAAGCAGGCAACTCTCCGTGCCACCACTCGTCACCGACCCCGTGGCATCCGGCCCGTGCAGCATGGTCCGCCCGAAGGCCACGAGATCGGACTCCATGAGGGCGACCGACGGGAAGGTCGTCGGATCGAGCCCGTTCACGGGCTGGAGGAGGCGCATCGCCTGTGCCGCAACCTCATCCAGCTCCGGCAGACCATGGTCATAGACATAGGACAGCACCCGTCCGCCGTGGGTTGGGGCATCATGCTCGCGATAGGCCCGTAGCCGTCCCAGCACCTCGTCAGGCTCCATCGAGCACCACCTCCGGTTCCTCGTAGCGGCGCAACGCCGCGATTGACACCCCAGCCAGCAATGCCGGCACGAGCGTGAACGCCAGCCCCATCGCGATCTGCGCGCCGCGCGGCTGCGCGACCGGATCCCCGCTGCTCGAGACGAACCCACCCACCGCAAGCATCAGGAGCACGACACCCGGACCGAGCGCGAGTCCCGCAGTCTCCAACGCCGTCCACACCCCACTCATCGCACCTCCGCGAACCCGTCCCGCCTCCTCGATCACGTCCGGAAGCATCGCCAGAGGGAAAAGCTGCATCCCGGCATACGCGACACCACCGACCGCAAGAGCGAGGACCGACAGCCAGGTCCACCCGAGCGCGAGGGCCGGGAGCTGCACCACGCAGGAGAGAACGAAGAGCCACGACGATGCAAGGTATGCCGTCCGCTTGCCGTGCGCTGCGGCGTATCGCTTCCACAGGGGCATGACCACCAGAGCTGGTGCGACGATGGCGGCAAAGAGCACGCTCACCATGGACTGCGATCCGAGCAGGTAGGTCGCCACGTATTGGGCCGCCGCCAGAATGATTCCGGTGGCCAGTGCCTGCAGGACGAAGACGACGAGCAGAGCCCGGAAGCGAGGCAGATCACGCAAAGCTTCCAGTCCGGCCCGAAGCGATGGCGACTGGTCCGCGACAGCGGCAATGCTCTCGTAGCCGCGCAGGCTGATGACCGTCGCGAGCATGCCGAGCGAGAGCACCACGGCCGACACGACCGCCATGACGAGGTAGCCGGAGCGACCTCCGCCGAGGGCGTCACGGATCGCTGGGGCCCCTGCTCCGAAGGCGAGGATTGCCAGCGCCAGCACGGCGACACGCCACGCCATCATCCGGGTGCGTTCGGTGTAGTCGTTCGTGAGGTCAGCCGGGGCCGCGATGTAGGGCACCTGGAAGAGACTGAACGAGGTGGTCGCGAGGATGAACGCGGCAACGACCCACAGCGCGCCAACACCGCTCGAGAGACCGGAGGGCACGACGAACATCGCGATGAACCCCACGGGGAGGGTCAGCGCACCGAGGGTCATGAGTCGGTGCCGTGACCCATGCATCGAGAGCTCCCGGTCACTGCGAGCACCGATCGCCGGATCGATGACAACGTCCCACACCTTGGGAACGAGCACGACGACCGCCGCCAGCGCGGCTGCCACGCCCAACGTGTCGGTGAGGTAGTAGGCGAGCACGAGACCGGGCAGCGTGCCGAAGCCACCGGTCCCGACACTGCCTGCGGCATACCCGGCCGTTTGGGCGCGAGTGAGGCGGTCACTGGGCATGACTCGAAGTATGGCGGCCCCTGCCCGTCGAAGGGCCGATTCGGCTGCGAACGTGCCACATCCACGGCGCCTCAAAAATCAGATCGCACAGAACGTTCGCGGGTGCCAACTACGGCTAGCGTGAAGGTGCGGCGCCGGTCACAAGATGGAGCAAACCATCTGCCGGGGCCAACGAAGATCTCGAGACGGAGGTTTGTCCATGATCATCCTCGGTGTCATCTTGGCACTCATCGGCTACTTCGCCAGCATCTCCATTCTGTTGACGATCGGAGTCATCCTGATTGTCGTCGGGCTGGTGTTGTGGGTGCTCGGAGCAACCGGCCGTGCCGTCGGCGGCAGGTCCCACTACTACTGATCGAAGCCGAGCGACACGAAGCAGATCTCACGCTTCGGAGCGCCCGACAGTGGCGGCGAGGGCCCCGTTTCGCGCATGTGAAACGGGGCCTTCCCCTTGCCTCCTTCCCCTTGGGTGCCAGACTGCCGAAGACCATCTCCGGCGAGGACAGGAGCACCGCGTGACCACGGACAAGCGCCGGGCCCCCACGTGGGCGGTCATCACCGTGTTGTCCCTGGCGGGCATGCTGGCGGCGCTGCAGCAGACCTTGGTGGTGCCACTCACCCCGGACATTCCCCGGATTCTGGGCGTCTCGGAGGCCAACGCCTCGTGGATGGTGACGATCACCCTGCTCACCGGGGCCGTGGCAACGCCGATCGTCTCCAGGTTGGCCGACATGGTCGGCAAGAAGCGGATGATTCTCGTCGCGTTGTGCTGCATGGTGCTCGGCTCGCTCATGCTGGCCCTGGGCAATGTGTTCGCGACGGCCCTGATCGGTCGGGCGTTGCAGGGCTTCGCCGCGGCGATGATCCCCGTGGGCATCAGCATCATGCGTGACGAGCTGCCACCGGCCCGGGTGGGGTTCGGTGTCGCCCTGATGAGCGCCACGCTCGGCATCGGCAGCGCACTCGGGCTCCCGTTGTCCGGGGTGCTCTTCGAACACTTCGGGTGGCACTCACTGTTCTGGCTGTCGGCCGGCTTCGGGGTGCTGGTGACGGTGGGAGTCCTGCTGCTCGTCGAGGAGTCAGAGGTCCGCTCCCCCGGTCGGTTCGACTACACCGGGGCCCTGCTCCTCTCGGGCGCCCTCACCTCCTTCCTGCTCGCCATCACCAACGGTGGCGCCTGGGGATGGCTCAGCCCGGGCGTGCTGGGTTGTCTCGTCCTGTCGGCGCTCCTCATGGCCGTGTGGTTCCCCCTCGAGCTGCGCGTCGGGGAGCCGCTGATCGACCTGCGGACGTCGGGGCGCAAGCCGGTGCTGCTGACCAACGTCGCCTCCGTGCTGATCGCCTTCGCGATGTACGTCAACATGCTCCTCACCGTCCAGCAGCTCGAACTTCCCGAGGCCACCGGCTACGGCTTCGGTCTCGACGTCAGTGCCGCCGGTCTGGCCATGGTGCCCACGGGTCTGGTGATGGTGCTGCTGTCACCCTTTTCGGGCGCCCTGCTCGGCCGCTATGGCGGCCGTGCCACCATGCTGCTCGGAGGCGGGATCATGGCGGGCGCCTACTTGCTCCGGGTGTTCCTGTCCGACTCCCTGACCCAGATCATCATCGGCTCGACCCTCGTCGGTGTGGGGACGGCCTTCGCCTTCGCGGCGATGCCAACCCTGATCATGGCCGCGGTGCCGATCACGGAGACAGCCTCCGCGAATGGCTTGAACTCGCTCATGCGCGCCGTCGGAGGCTCCACCTCGAGTGCCGCTCTCACGGCCATCTTCACCACGATGACGGTGCCGTTCGCCGGCCGGCTGATCCCGGCTGAGAACGCCTTCACGCTGATGTTCTGGCTGTGCGTGGTGGCGTGTGGTCTCGCCTGTGCGGTCACGCTCCTCATCCCGTCACGCGCAACGGGCGCGGTGGGCCAGGAGGGTGTTCCCGGCGTGGCACCCGCCGGCGACAGCAGTGAGCGCGTCATCCATGGGCAGATCCTGCCCGGCGGAGATGCACCTCAACAGAACATCGCGATCGTGACGGTCACCCGCATGGACGGGCGACCGGTCGACTGGGCGCGCTGTGACAACGCCGGTCGCTACTCGCTGGCCCTCCCTGGTCCCGGCAAGTACCTCCTGATCGGCAATGCCCGCGGGTGGGCACCGCAGGCCCAGGTCATCGAGTTCCACGACGGCGACGTCCAGCACAATGTGTCCCTGGAGCGGCAACTCACCATCTCCGGTGCCGTCACCGACGGCGGAGCGGTCGTGGCTGGCGCGCTGGTGACCCTGCACCACGGGGTCGGAGACTTCGTGCTTTCCGATCATGCCGACGACGAAGGCGTCTTCATCATGCCGTTGCCGACTCCCGGCCCCTACATCGTCACCGCCGCCAGCGAGGAGTCCGGGCGGGCCGCGTCCCGCAAGCTGACCGTCGCCACGAGACCGGAGGTGGTCGACATCGACTTGGCCCGGGAGTTCCGGCGCTGACGACCCTCACTGCCCGTGGTCAGCGTTGTGCGACGACGTCCCCAGGAGGATGGCGAGCCGTTGCTGCGAGTGCAGACAGTGCGGGATTCACGCAGGCTCAGCGAAGTCCAGTGTCGGAGGCTGCGAGCACGTCGAGGTCAGACGAAGTCCCCGACTGGTGTTGGCGTGCGAGCGCCTCGATGACCGCTGGCCTGTGCTCGGGCCGCGCCGCGCCCTCCAGATCCAGCAACGCAACGCGCACCCGCCGTTGGATGCGCGGACTCTCTGCTCCCCAGTGCTGAATCTCGTCGAAGGCCAGTGCCAGATAGTCCGCGAACGTGGGCCCGGGCACCGACACCACGACGCGGCCGTCGTCGTCGGTGCTGTGGCGCGGGCGAAGCTTCCGCGTCGCCAGTCGGCGCAGGATGTCGTGCAGGTGATCCACCGCCTGCACCGCCGTCGTGGGGTCGTTGATCCCCGGAGAGAGGGCGCGCTCGGCAATGTCGACCAACTGTCGCAGCCCGAATCCGACGTCTTGGTCCATGCTGCGCTCGCGACCGATGTGCACCGCTGCAGAGACCTGCTCCCCGTCGAGCTCGTCCCCTCCGTGCATCAGCGCCAGGACAACCCCCTGCGGGACGAACTCGCCCACTGCCCGCAGCAACTCGATGCCGACATCGTGGCGCTGCGCCAGAGTGGCCAACTTGGTGTCGTCGATCCACTGCACGACACCCGGTCGATCAGCCGTGACCGGGCGGGCGGGGCCCTCACGCATCGGCAGGGTGGGCAGAGGTTGTTGCTCATCGTCGGGGAAGCGGTCCTCGATGAGCCTTCTGGTGTCGTCGGCAATGGTCGCGAGGATGGTCGCCGCCCTGATGGACTGGGCGATGTGGTTGATGTAGGCGAGGAAGACCAGCACCGACGCGAGCACGAACAGGAAGGCGAGCGTGACTCCGAACTGCGGCACGAAGGGGTTGGCCGTCGCGGTGCCTCGCACGGCTCTCAGCACCACGAGCCCATAGACGAAGGTGGCGACAAAGATCCCCAGGGCAGCCTGGTTGAACCGGTCCTCGAGGAAGGTTCGCAGGACGCGCGGAGAGAACTGGCTGCTCGTGAGCTGGAGCACGACGATGGTGATCGAGAAGACCAGACCCGTGAACGAGATCATCGACGTGATGATCGCGGCCAAGAGGGCACGAGCGCCCTCGGGGCCCCCGGCAAACAGGAAGGGCAGCCGCAACGAAGTGTCGAGTGATCCGTCGACCTCGGTCACGCCGAGGGCCAGAAGGGCCGCGGCGACGGCGCACATGAGCGGGAGCGCCCAGAAGCGGTCCATGACTCGCTTCAGCACAGCCTTCACACTGACCTCCCTTGTCGTCGTGCTGGTTCGTTGGCGCTAGGGTCAACCCCTGCCTCGCCGACGATCCGCTCCTGCTCCCGGATCGCGTGTCGAAGCACTGCCAGCATCGCGAGCGTGAGGGCGAATCCTCCCAGTGCTCCGAACTGCTCGCTGGCAAAAAGGAATACCTGGCTGACCAGTAGGTTGACCACGAGCGCCGTGTGCAGGATACGCAACGCGAGCAGATAGCGCTCACGCAACAACGCGATCACCCCGACGATCACGAGCATGGTGACCAGGGCGCTGGAGAGGGTTGCCAGCGGCCCGGCAGCGCGATCCGCCGCCCCTGGTGCCCGCGTTGCCAGCAGGTAGGCAATGTTGCCCATTGACAACACGGCAACGAGGACAAAGGTGGCCAGGACGACCTGACGTGCGGTGCGCCCGGCCAAAAGGGTGTTCACCCGACGGCTGAGGTGGTCACGCCACACCGTGAGGCGGTGCTCAAAACTGCTGTCCCCCAACCTGTCCGCAGCAAGTGCCCTGCTCACCTCGCCCGCGAGCGCTTCGAGCTCGGGGTCGGTGACCTCCTCGAGCACGGCGACTGCCCTGTCGCGCTGTGATCGACTCAGCTGCCCGCGGACCTGGTCGGACAGCGCGTGCAGGCCGCCGGCCAACCGCAGCCGGTCGGTGAGTGCTCGTCGCCGGAGCACGGTGCGAACCACGAGATAGAAGCCGACGAACACCACGTACATGACGGCGATGGCGGGCTGGAAGAAGTAGTCGACATCCTTGGTGAGGAACTTGCCGACCTCATCGATGAACAGCCCGAAGCCGACACCACCCAGCAGCGCCGCGCGGGTCTTGACCTGGCCCCCGGGCACGATGACCAACGCGACGATGGCCACCCCCATGAGGAGGCCGCCCCACAGCACGTGGGCGATGTGCAGGTTCCCGCTCCCGATCTGGGGGTAGCCCGTGGCGGCCAGGTAGCCGCGGGTCAGCAGGACCGTCGCGACAGCACCGAACAAGAACATCTCGAAGCGCGAGAGTTCCTGCTCCACGTCACACGCTCCCGTTGCCCGGATCGTCGGTGCGAAGGTGCGCCACGACATAGAGGACCCCGAACGGGTCACTCACCTCACAGACTCGGACCCGGTATGCCGCCCGCTCACCTTCTCGGTCCACCGCAGCGGCCGCCGCTGCGAGGACCTGCAGGGGGGCGCGACCGGCAACCAGGAGGTCGGAGCAGATCAGGGGGTCGAGGTCCAGGAGTCGCTGGAGCCCCCCCTCGGCGCTGCCCCGAATCGCGCCGACGATGAGCTCGTCGATGACCTCCGCCCGCGGATCGAGGTGCCCCGGCGCCTTCTCGGTGCGCCGTGCCGAGCCGTCCGCAATGACGAGCAGTGTTGTCCGGCGCTCGACTTCGAGCCCAGATCCCACGGCGAGGCACTCGTCGAGGCTGGCGTCCCAGGCCACTGCCACGTGCTCCACCTCGAAGTCCTCGTGGGTGGCGGCGAGGAGGTGGTCGGCCACCCTCAACCCGATCGGCGGCTTGGTGCTGCGCGCTTCACGATCGGACGCGTGCACGACCACCACGTGGTGCGCCGACCCGACTGCCTTCCGGACGACTGCGACACAGGACTCGAGCAGACCGGGCGCCGCCGGCGTCTGACCTTGGTACTCCGGAAGCAGCAGCGGCGCTCCCGGCACGATGACGATGTCCGTGATCACGCGAGCCCCCGTGCAGTGCGAGCCGGGGGGAGGTCACCGGAGATGACGGAGACCATGTCGAGGACCTGGCGCGTCTCGACGACCTCGTGCACGCGATAGATGTGGGCACCGTGCCACGCCGAGATCGCCGTCGCTGCAAGAGTTCCCGTGAGGCGCTCCCCCACGGGGAGGTCGAGTGCTTCACCCACGAAGTCCTTGTTGGACAAGGACACGAGCAGCGGCCAATCCAGGGCCACGAGCTCGTCCAGCCGGCGGGTGACCTCGAGGGAGTGCCATGAGTTCTTGCCGAAGTCGTGGGCCGGGTCGATGACAACCCGATCGCGCGCAACGCCCACGGACACGGCCCGATCAGCCTGTGCCACAAGAGATTCGACAACCGACTCCACGACGTCGTCGTACTCGATGCGGTGAGGGCGCGTGCGGGGAGTCACGCCACCGGTGTGGGTGCAGACGACCGCGGCGTCGAACTCGCCAGCCACCTCCACCAGCTCCGGATCAGCGCCACCCCAGGCGTCGTTGAGGATGTCTGCCCCCGCTTCGAGCACGGCCCGGCCCACCGAGGACCGCCACGTGTCAACGCTGATGAGCAGGTTGGGGTGTTCGGCGCGCACTGCCGCGACGAAGTCGACCACACGCGACTTCTCCTCATCGACACCGATCTCGACGCCCGGTGCAGCCTTGATCCCACCGATGTCGACGATGTCGGCACCTTGGGCCACTACCTCGCGCACCCGGTCGAAGGCGGCGTCCTCACGCCACGTCGAGCCCTTGTCATAGAAGGAGTCCGGCGTCCGGTTGACGATGGCCATGACCAGCCGCGAGCGCTCGTCGAACACGCGCGACCCGAGTCG
The DNA here is from genome assembly GCA_039917755.1 of Knoellia sp. Taxonomy (GTDB): domain Bacteria; phylum Actinomycetota; class Actinomycetes; order Actinomycetales; family Dermatophilaceae; genus Knoellia. The sequence continues at coordinate 11,200 of JBDSIV010000049.1, forward strand.
GAAGGCGACGCCGCTCATCGCCAGGCCGCGGACGGCATACCCATTGAAACGGCCGCAGGCCGCTCTCCGATCCCCACATCGGTCACCTCCGGCTCGAAGCCGGCAGCCCCTCGGGAGTACTGCGTCAACTCCACCGTCGTCTCGGCCGACTCGTCGCTGTCGCTACGCGCTTCGCGACGGCGCTCGGCTGCGGCCAACACCTGGACTGCCATGAGTCCGAGCGTGTCATGCCGGTGGTGCCGATGCGTGCGTAGCCCCAGGTCGACCTGGGCGATCGCGTCGACACCAAAGGTGTCGGCGGTGTCGATGAGCGCGGCAATCTCCACGCCGTAGCCAACCGGCACCGAGAACCTCGCAAAGCTTGAGCGCCGGATTGCCCACTCCCCCGACAGCGGCTGCACGACGCCGGCGAGCTCGGGGCGATGCAGGGCGAGCCACGGTCGCGCGACGAGCTCGGTCACCCGTCCACCGATCTCCTCCTCGCGCCCGGACGCATCGAGCATCGGCCGGTCATAGATGGCCTTGACGAGGTGGACGCCCGGGTCGGTGAGCAGCGGTCCGAGCAGCCCCGTGACGAAGTGTGTGCCCCAGTCGACGAGGTCTGCGTCGACGAAGACCACGATGTCGCCGCGGGTGACGAACTGCGATTTCCACAAGGCCTCGCCCTTGCCCGCAACGGCACCCAGCTCGGGCTGAACCTCGGCGGCAGCGTGGACGGTTGCCCCTGCTCGGCGAGCGATCTCGGCGGTCGCATCGGTTGAGTCGGAGTCGATGACGACGACCTCGTCGACGAGGGCGTCACCGTCAACTCCCGGTGAAACGAAGTCACCCATGAGGCGTTGAACCACGGAACCAACCGTGGACTGCTCGTTCTTGGCGGGGATGACGACAGAGATGCGCTGGTCACCCTTGAGCTCCAGCAGCCCGGCCGGGGTCCAGTCGGAGGCGGCGTATGCCGTCCGCCTCCCTTTGGCGTTGTCCTCGCCCATCACTGTCGTCACGGCCCGAACGTAGGGCGGCGCTTCTCGCGGAAGGCGGCGACTCCCTCGACGAAGTCACCGCTGCGCAGGAGGTCGTGCTGTCCGCTCTCCTCACGGGTGATGGCGGAGTCGAGATCGAGTGCCGCGGCCGTGATGGCTGTGGTGGTGAGGGCGACACCCTGCGGCGCGAGGGAGGCAAGGTGGGCCGTGAGCTCCTCGGAACGAGCCGAGAACGTCTCTGCGGCAACAGATTCCGAGACCAGGCCCCAGTCGGCGGCGATCGCACCGGTGAGCTTCTCACCGGTGAGGGCCAGGCGCAGTGCCCGCGCGCGACCAATCGACGCCACGACGAGCGCGGTCGCGCCGCCGTCCGGCATGAGACCCAGCGCACCGAACGCCAGGAGGAGTGTGGCGTCGTCGGCGACGAGGACGTAGTCCGCGGCCAGCGCGAGAGAGAGCCCCGCCCCCGCGGCCACCCCTGGGACGAGCGACAGGACAGGGGTCCGGGCCCCGATGATCGCGCGCACGGTGGACCCGAGCGCAAACAGGGTCGCGTCGAGGTCACCCTCGTCGACGTGAACGCCGAGGTCTGCACCCGCGCTGAACGCGCGACCCTCTCCCGAGAGGACGATGACCCTCACGGAGGGGTCGGCGTCGAGCTCCTGGACCGCGGTCGCCAGCGCGTCGATCATCGTCGGATCGAGCGCGTTGAGACGCTCCGGTGCGGAGAAGGTCACGCGACCCACCGCACCCTCGATGATCTGCGTGACACCGGCGCTGGTCATGAGCTCGCCTTCTCGTTGGTGGGGGCCGTGACGGCCTTGGGGCGATAGAAGATGGCCAGCATCCCACCGGACGCGGCAAGCCCACCCACGAGGGCGATGAGACCCCAACCGAGGCCCGCGAGGTCGAGCCCGAGGGCGTTGTCGAGGGACCAGCGGCCCGGCCCGATGATCGCGAGCGCGACGGCGACGATGCCGACGAGCACGACGTATTCGGCACCACCCTTGAAGACGAAGTAGCCCTTGCCGCGGTGGTCAGTGAGGGCCGCAACGGCCATGAGCCCGACGAAGGCCATCGCCCCGAGACCGTTGAGGAATCCGAGCGTGACGATGAGCCCGGCCCCGATCTCGGTGGTGGCGGCGACCCGGGCGTGCAGCCAGCCAGGCGTGAGCCCGAGCGACTCGAACCAGCCGGCCGTCCCGGCCAGTCCGCCCTGGACCTTGTTGAGCCCGTGCAGCACGAGCATCGGCCCGAGCGCGAGCCGGATGACGAGGCTGGCGACGTCGAGATCGGTCGAGCTGATCGCGGTGGCATCCATCAGGCGTCGTCCTTGGTCGTGGCAGTTCGGCCGGCGGGGACGAGTTCGCGCAGGCCCGGCACGACCTGCTCGGTGAACGTCCGCAGGAAGCGCTCCTGGTCGTGGCCGGGGCCGTGAAAGACGAGGTGGTCGAAGCCCAGGTCGGTGTACTCCTTGACCGCAGCCACCACCTCCTCGGGGCGCGAGGCCACGATCCAGCGCTTCGCGACCTGCTCGATGGGGAGCTGGTCGGCGGCCTTCTCCATCTGCGCGGGGCTGTGGATGGAGTGCTTCTGCTCGGCTGTGAGCGACAGTGGCGCCCAGAAGCGGGTGTTCGCGAGCGCCTGGTCACCGTCGGGGTCCCACGACAGCTTGATCTCGATCATCCGATCCAGCTCCGAACCCGAGCGACCGGCCTTGCCCAGGCCCTCGGCCACGGCGGGGATCAGCTTGTCGGCATAGAGCTCGCGCCCCTTGCCCGAGGTGCAGATGAAACCGTCACCGGACCGGCCGGCATACCGGGCCACGAGCGGTCCGCCCGCAGCGATGTAGACGGGGATGGGCTTCTCTGGCCGGTCAAAGATGCGTGCGTCCTCAGTCCGGTAGTACTCGCCCTCGAACGTCACCGACTCCTGCGTCCACAGTTCCCGCATGAGCGTGACCGACTCGCGCAACCGGGCGAAGCGCTCCTTGAACTCGGGCCAGCCGCTCTCGGGGACCGACCCGACGGCCACCTCGTTGAGGGCCTCACCGGTGCCGACGCCGAGCATGATGCGGCCCGGAGCCAGGCACCCCAGCGTCGCGAACGTCTGGGCGACGACTGCCGGGTTGTAGCGATAGGTCGGGGTCATCACCGAAGTGCCGAGCATGACCCGCTCCGTGCGCGCGGCGACCCACGACAGCCACGCGATCGAGTTCGGGGCATGACCACCCTCGAGCCGCCACGGCTGGAAGTGGTCCGAGATCGTCACCGAGTCGAGCCCCACCTCCTCAGCGAGGACGGCGTAACCCGCGAGCTCAGCAGGGGCGAACTGTTCGGCCGAAGCCTTGTAACCGATGCGCATGCCGCCATCTTGGCCCATGCCCGTCTCACGGCGACGGCCACCGTGGGGAGCCGCGCCACCTCCACGCTCAGCGACGGGCCTACGCTGGACGTGCGTGAGACCCACGCACGACACCGCTGCGCCATCGCGCCGCCCAGCACTGACAAAGGAGTCACCACCGTGACCGCGTCGCCTGCCACCGCCACCGGCCCCGCCACCGCCACTGCCGCGCCCCTGGACCCCACCGACATCTCCGGACATGAGCAGGTTGTCTTCTGCTCCGACCCGAAGTCGGGCCTACGAGCCATCATCGCCCTGCACAACACGGCACTGGGGCCGGGTCTGGGCGGGACCCGCTTCTACCCCTACGCCAGTGAGGGCGAGGCCCTCGCCGACGTCCTGCGCCTCTCTCGGGGCATGTCCTACAAGAACGCCGTCGCGGGCCTCCCCCACGGCGGCGGCAAAGGCGTCATCATCGGGGACCCGGCGACCCTGAAGTCGCCCGAGCTGCTGCGCGCCTACGGCCGGTTCGTCGAGAGCCTCGGCGGCCGCTACGTCACTGCGTGCGACGTGGGCACCTACAGCCCTGACATGGACATCGTCGCCGAGACGACGGCCTGGGCCACCGGCCGGTCCGTCGACAAGGGCGGCTGCGGCGACTCCTCGATCCTCACCGCGTTCGGTGTCTTCCAAGGCATGCGTGCCGCCGCCCAGCACGTCTGGGGCGAGCCCACCCTGCGCGGCCGCCTGGTCGGCATCGCCGGCGTCGGCAAGGTCGGACGCGTCCTGGCCGGCCACCTCATCGAGGACGGCGCCCAGGTGACCGTCACCGACGTCAACGCTGACGCCGTCTCGGCCCTCACCGCCACTCACCCCTCCATCGAGACCGTCAGCGACGTGGCTGCCCTCGTGCGGAGCGACCTTGATGTCTATGCCCCGTGCGCACTCGGTGGCGCCCTCGATGACGACACCGTCGACTCCCTCACGGCCCGGATCGTCTGCGGCGGCGCCAACAACCAGCTCGTCACCGAGGGCGAGGGAGGCACCGCGGACCGGCTCGTCGCCCGTGGCATCACCTACTGCC
>JBDSIV010000050.1:0-10697 GCA_039917755.1 Knoellia sp.
CGGACAGTTGTGAGGCCCGTGACGACAACAGCATGAGCGCGACTGTGGCCGGCAGCCCGGTGAGCCCGGCGGACAGCGCCGACCAACCCGCCGAGACCTGCAGCTGCAACACGAGGATGAAGAACACAACACCGAGTGCGCCATAGACGACGAAGGTCATGGCGTTGGCGGCCGAGAACACCCGATCGGCAAAGAGGGAGAGGTGCACAAGTGGTGTGCGAGAACGGCGCTCGACGATGATGAAGCCGGCAGCCGCAGCGGCCGCCGCGAGTCCCAGCGCGATCAGCAGCCCGCGACCCATGGTCGAGGATGCGGTGAGCGCATAGGTCAGGGCGCCGAGCGACAGGACGGTCAGCGCGCCACCGGGGATGTCGAAGCCGCGGCCGACGCCCTCCGCGACAGGTGTCTCATCGCGTGACTCCGGCGTCGCCCACAGGGTCAATGCGATGACGGCGATGCACAGCGGCACGTTGATCCCAAAGATCCAGCGCCACCCTCCGTTGTCCACGAGCCACCCCCCGACGAACGGCCCGATGGCGGCGGCGATCCCCGACATGCCGGCCCACGTGCCGATCGCGGCGGCACGGTCCTCTCGCCGGAAGACCGACTGGATGATCGCGAGGCCGCCCGGTGTGAGGAGTGCGGCACCGACCCCTTGGAGGACGCGCGTGCCAATGAGTTGCCCGGGGGACTGCGCCACGGCACACAGTGCACTCGCGACGAGGAACCAGCCCATCCCGATGAGATAGATCCGCCGACGCCCGAAACGGTCCCCGAGCGCGCCTCCGACGAGGACGAGCGACGCGAGAGCCAGCATGTAGCCGTTGATCACCCACTGGAGCTGCTCCAGGCTCGCCTCGAGCTCGGTTCCGATGGTCCTCAGGGCAACGTTGACGACGGAGCCGTCAAGGATGGCGATCCCCGATCCGAGGGTGACCGCCGTCAGGGCGAGACGTCCGCGGGTCGTGTCCCGGGCGAGGAATTCGGTCACACCTGCCATTCTCACTGGCTACCGTCGGGTAGGACTGGGGGATGACCTCTGCAGCAACAGCCACCCACCGCGTCAGCGCCTTCAGCGACGACGCCCTCGGCACCGACGATGCGACCGCCGTGGCCGAACGGATCGCCCGAGGCGAGGTCTCGGCGTCGGAGGCCGTTGAGGCCGCGATCGCTCGGGTCGAGGCCGTCAACGGAGCGCTCAACGCCGTTGCCGCAACCGACCGCGACCGCGCCCGCCGCCGGGCATCCGGGGGCCGGCTTCGCGGTGCCTTCGCTGGGGTGCCCAGTGCCACCAAGGACAACATCCACGTCGCCGGTATGCCGGCCACGATGGGTTCGCGGGCTGTCCCGTCCCAGCCCGGAGACGTCGACGGTGCGTTCACCCGCCAGTTCCTTGACACCGGCGTCATCCCGATCTGCTCGACGACGATGCCCGAGTTCGGGTGGACCGCGACGACGGAGCGGGTCGGAGGTGACGTGACCCGCAACCCCTGGCACACGGCATACAGCAGCGGTGGTTCGTCCGGCGGCTCGGCCGCCCTCGTCGCATCCGGAGCGCTCCCGATGGCCCACGGCAACGACGGGGGCGGCTCGATCCGCATCCCGGCCGCCGCGTGCGGACTTGTCGGGCTCAAGCCCTCGCGGGGTCGGTTGCGACTTGACGAGGGCAACGCGACGATGCCGGTCAAGGTCGTCGTCGACGGTGTCTTCACCCGATCGGTGCGGGACACAGCACGGTTCTTCGAGGCGGCCGAGCAGTCCTATCGCAACTCCAAACTCCAGCCCATCGGCTCGGTCACGCACGGTCCGGCGCGGCCGCTGCGGATCGGCCTGATGCTCGACTCACCCTTCGCCCCGCCCACCGATGTCGACACCCGGGCCGCGGTCGAACGAACGCGTGACCTGCTGGAGGGGCTGGGGCACACCGTTGCTGACCATGCCCCACAGATCCCGGCGTCCTTCAAGTCTGACTTCGAGGACTACTGGTGTCTGCTCGCGGCCGCGGTGACCAGCAATCGTGGAGGCATGTTCGGACCCGACTTCGATGCCTCGCAGCTCGACCCGCTCACGCTCGGTCTCGCCAAGCGCTTTCGTCGACGGGCCTACCGGGCACCGCTCGTCCTTGCGCGGCTCGCCGCGTCGGGATCGGTGCAGGAGAGACGATTTGGTGACGTCGACCTCGTGCTCTCGCCCGTCCTCACCCAGGCGCCACCGAAGATCGGCTACCTGAGTGCGGACCAGCCCTTCGAGGACCACTTCGCCAAGCTCGTCGGGTATGCCGCGTTCACCCCGCTGGCCAACGCCACCGGGGCTCCCGCCCTCTCACTGCCGCTGGGTCGCACCGAGGACGGTCGACCGGTGGGCATCATGCTTTCGGCCCGCCTCGGAGAAGAGAAACGCCTCCTCGAGATCGCGTTCGATCTCGAGGAGGCGTCGCCCTTCGCGACTCTCGCCTAGGTCAGCCGACGGAGCTGTTGTACTGGGCGATCTGGGCCTTGAGGGAATCCGCGGCCTTCGTCATGGCCTCTTGGGCGTCGGTGCCGTTGATCGCGGCCTCGAGGCCGTCCTCGGACGCCTTGCGGGCCTGAGGCATGACGCCGAGGAGGCAACCCTGGGTCGCCTTGCTCAGCTTGGTGCCTTCCAGCTGCTTGACGGCGACGTCGAACAGCGGGTTGGCCTTGCGGTAGTCGACGTCAGCCGGCTCGTTGAGCGCACCCTTGCTGATCGGGAAGTAGCCGGTGCCGATGTGCCAGGCGGACTGGGTCTTCTTGTCGGCGAGGAACTTCACGAACTGCCATGCTGCTTCCTTGTTGACGTCCTCGTGGTTCGCGCTGTTGATCCAGAGGGAGGCGCCACCGATGATCGGTCCACCCTCGGTCCCGGCCTTGATGTGCGGGTAGTTGGCAGCGCCGAGCTCCCAGCCGCCCTGCTTGGCAGCCTTGCTGAAGCCGCCGAGCTGGCCGGTGGACTCGAGGGTGACGGCGAGCTGACCGGACTTGAAGGCTGCCTGGGCTGCCTTGGTGTCACGACCCGTGTTTGCAGCGAGGCCGTCCTTGACCATCTGCTGCCACCACTTCACGACCTCGACACTCTCAGGCTTGTCGAACAGCACCTTGGTCGCCTTGCCGTCACGACCGTTGCCCTGGTCGCAGTACTCCTGGTTGTCCGTGGCGATGAACTGCTCGAGGAGCCAGCCATAGATCGCGGCGCCGAAGCCATAGTCGGCGGGACCGCCGTTCTTCTTGGACAGCTTCTCGGCGGCGGTGCGAATCGCGGCCAGGTCCTGCGGGGCCTTCTCCGGGTCGAGGCCGGCCGTCTTGAAGAGCGACTTGTTGTAGTACAGAACCGGCATCGAGGTGTTGAACGGCATCGAGTTCAGCTTGTCGTTGATGCTGTAGTAGCCGGTGATGTTGGGCTGGAGATCCGCCACGTCGAGCTTGTCGCGATCGATGAAGGCCTGCATCGGGATCGTCTGCTTCGCGTCGATCATGAAGCGGGTGCCGATGTCATAGACCTGGATGAGGTCGGGGGTCGACTTGCTCTGGATGGCCGCCTTGTATTTGGTGATGGCGTCGTCATACTTGCCGGCGTAGGTCGCCTTGACCTGGATCTTGCCGGTGTTCGCAGCGTTGAACTCATCCACGAGCTTGGTGAGGACCTCGGCGTTCGTGCCGTCCATGGCGTGCCAGAAGGCGACGGTCGTGACTCCGCTCGCCTTGCTGAGCACGTCGGCCGCGGGGGCACCCCCAGCGCTGCCTCCATCCCCTCCGTCGGATGTCTTGTCGCTACCCCCGCCGCAGGCGGCAAGGAAAAGGGATGCAGACGCCACAACTGCAGGCACGGCATACCTCAATCGGCGTCCACTGGGGGCGCGCGTTGTCGTGGTCTTCACGGAGATCTCCTCAGTTTCACTACTTGACGGCGCCCGTGGTGAGCCCACGAACGATGAAGCGCTGCCCAAAGATGACGAGCAGCAAGGTGGGGAAGAGCGCGAGCATGACGCCAGCGAGCACCATGCCGGGGGAGTCGGAGTCAGAGCTCTGCAGCTGGCTGATGCCGATCTGGATCGTCTGGTGCTTCGGGGCCTCGGTGGCGAGCAACGGCCAGAAATACATGTTCCAGGCCGACAGGGCCGACCAGATCCCGAGAGCGGCGAGGCTGGGACGGCTGAGCGGCATCAGAATCGAGAACAGGAACCGGAAGTGCCCGGCGCCGTCGACCCTCGCGGCGTCCCGCAACTCCATCGGGAAGGACAGGAACGACTGCCGCAGGAGGAAGGTCCCGAAGCCGGTCGCGAGGAAGGGGAGGGCGAGGCCGGCAATGGTGTCCTTGAGTCCCCACTGCGAGATGAGCAGGTAGTTCGGGATGATGATCGACTCAAACGGGATCATCATCGTCGACAGGAAGACCCCGAACCACACTGCCCGCCAACGCAGGTTGAGGAAGACGAACGCATAGGCCGCCAGCGCACTGGTGACCATCTGGCCGGCGGTGATCGCCAGAGTCTGCAGGACGCTCGTGAGGTACTGGTTGCCCAGCGGGATGATGTTGAGCGCCTTGGAATAGTTGTCGAGATGGATGCCATTCTTGGGCCACAGCGCCGGCGGGAAGCTATTGGTGTCGCGCTCACCCATGACGGAGCCGACAAGGCCGTAATAGACGGGGAAAAGCACGATGAGGAACAGCACGCCCAGGATGAAATAGGTGAAGACGTTGCTCTGACCGCGGCTCTTGGCAGGCTTCGTGCGCTTGTTCTGCTCGGTCTGCCTGGTCTGCTCGGTCTGCTTGGTGACGTTGCTCATCGGTAGAACACCCGCCTCTCGAGGACCCCGAATTGCAAGGCCGTGATGATGAGGACGATGAGGAGCAGGACCATCGCCTGAGCCGATGCGTAGCCGTAGTTGCTGTTGTTGTTGGCGAAGGCCTGCTCATAGATCGAGTACACGAGGGTGGTCGTCCGGTTCTCGGGCCCGCCGACAGTGAGGATCTTGATCTGGCCGAAGCTCTGCAGGGAGTGGATCGTGCCCACGACGATGAGGAAGAACAGCTGCGGGGTGAGCAGCGGCATGATGATGGTGCGCTGCAGTCTCAGACCGGAGGCACCGTCGAGCCGAGCCGCCTCGAGGACATCCTCGGGCAGGGCGCCGAGACCGGCCGAGAGCACGAGCAGGTTGTAGCCGACCTGCATCCACACCGTGGCACCCGACACCGACCAGAGGGCGAGGTTGGGGTCGGTCAGCCACTGCACCTTGTCGACGCCCAAGTGGCTGAGGATGCCGTTGAGGACACCGGAGGCCGGGTTGAACAGGACCCCGAAGATCACCGAAGCGGTCGCCACCGAAAAGGCGAAGGGGAGCGCAAAAGCGGTGCGGAAGAACCGAACTCCGCGGATCCTTGACTGCAGCAGCAGGGCGATGGCCAGGGAGATGGCGATGCTCGGGATGACCGTGAGGAGCGTGAACGCGAACGTCACCCACAGCACCGTGAGGAACTCTGGGTCGTTGAACATCCGCGTGTAGTTGACCCCGCCGACGTAGCCGCTGGGGTTGCCCAGGATGTCGGTTCCTTGCACGGACAGCAGGATCGACTTCACGAGCGGCCAAAAGATGAAGACGCCGAAGACGATGAGCGCTGGTACCAAGTAGCCCAGAGCAATCCACCGCTCGCGACGCCCTTCGGCGCCGACGGTGCTGGTGACGGGAGTACTCATCGCTCGTCACCTCTTGTGTTGTGGGCAGTCAGTGTCACGTCACGTCCTCGTCCTTGGGGCCACGAATCGTCATGCTAGGCCCGTTGTCTCACTTTCTGTCCACCTGTTGGTGTTCTGCGTGGCTTTTGTCCTGAGTCGATTGTGTGCTCCTGATCTGCAGGTATGCCGTCCGAGACGGTTACGTTTGACTCACCATCCGTGTTGGCGAGGGGCAACGAATGATCCGGTTCGACAATGTGACCAAGAAGTTTGCCGGCGGCACTGTGGCTGTGGACGACCTCAGTTTCACCGCACCGACCGGCAAGATCACCGTTCTGGTCGGTCCGTCCGGCTGCGGCAAGACGACGTCACTGCGCATGATCAACCGCATGATCGAGCCCTCGAGCGGGACGATCAGCCTCGACGGCCAGGACACCGCCCGCATGAACGAGGCGCAGATGCGTCGCGGCATCGGCTACGTCATCCAACACGCCGGGCTGTTCCCGCACCGCACCGTCCTCGACAACGTCGGCACTGTGCCTCGACTGCTCGGCTGGGACAAGAGGGAGACGCGTGAGCGCTCCCGTGAGCTGCTGTCGCGCGTCGGCCTGGCCCCCGATCTCGCCGACCGCTATCCCTCTCAGCTCTCCGGCGGACAGCAGCAACGTGTCGGCGTCGCCCGGGCGCTTGCGGCGGACCCACCGGTGATGCTCATGGACGAGCCGTTCAGTGCGGTCGACCCGGTCGTGCGCGACCAACTGCAGGACGTCTTCCTCGACCTGCAGTCCGAGCTGGGCAAGACGATCGTCTTCGTCACCCACGACATCGACGAGGCGATCAAGCTCGGCGACCAGGTGGCCGTGCTGCGCGTGGGAGGCAAGCTGGCGCAGATCTCCGACCCGGCATACCTGCTGGCCCACCCGAGCGACGACTTCGTCGCAGACTTCGTCGGCCGCGACCGCGGCTACCGGTCATTGCAGTTCCAGCCGTCCCCGAAACTTCCGCTTGCCCCCGAACGCACCCTCCTCATCGGTGAGTCGACCGACGGGATCTCGGCCCAGTGGATCCTGGTCGTGGACGATGAGCGCCGCCCGCTCGGATGGATCGAGCCCGCACGGGTCGACGGGCAGGTCGCGACCGAGATGCTGCATCGAGGTGGGACTGTGGCGCGGGCCTCGGGGTCGTTGCGCGGCGCTCTCGACGCGGCGCTGTCCTCACCCTCGCGTCGCGGTGTCATCGTCGATGACGCCGGGTCGCTCGTCGGGACCGTGCGTGCCCATGAGGTGCTCTCGCTCATCGAGTCCGCCGAACGCCCGGACGAGGATCTGGCTGCTTCTTTCGCCGACGACGGGGTGGAGACCTCTTCATGACGTGGATCAACGACCACTGGAGCGAGATCTTCACGCTGGCCCGAAGCCACGTGTGGCTCGCTGGTGTGCCGCTGATCCTCGGGCTGCTCATCGCGCTTCCCCTTGGCTGGGCGGCCCGGCGCTGGTCGCGGCTCTATCCCGTGCTCATCTCGGCTTCGGGCCTGCTCTACACCATCCCGAGCCTGGCGCTCTTCGTCCTCATGCCGATCCTTCTCGGCACACAGGTGCTCGACCCGATCAACGTCGTTGTCGCGATGACGATCTATACCGTCGCGCTGCTCGTGCGCACCGTGGCCGACGGTCTGGGATCTGTCCCGGATCACGTCCAGCAGGCTGCGCAGGCGATGGGCTATGGAGGACTCCGGCGTTTCCTCGGGGTCGAGTTGCCGCTCGCTGTCCCAGTCATCGCGGCCGGTCTGCGCGTCGCCGCGGTGAGCAACGTCAGCATCGTCTCGGTCGCCTCGCTCATCGGGGTGGCTCAACTCGGCAACCTGCTCACCGACGGCTATGACCGTTTCATCACCGCAGAGATCGCCGCTGGCATCATCGCCTGTGTCGTGCTGGCACTCGTCTTCGACGGGCTCATCCTGTTCGGTCAGCGGCTGCTCACGCCCTGGCTGCGAACGCAGGGGGCGCGGTCATGATCGGCAGCATCATCACGTGGCTCACGTCGTCGCAGACCTGGTCTGGGCCCGGCGGGCTCGCGACGCGCATCACGGAGCACCTCTGGTACACCCTGCTCGCTGTCGTCTTCGCCGCGGTCATCGCGATTCCTCTGGGGCTGTGGGTCGGTCACACCGGTCGGGCCCAGTGGCTCGTCACCTTGGCGAACTCATTGCGCGCGGTGCCGACCCTTGGCCTGCTCTTCGCGATGGCGCTGTGGCTTGGCCCCAAGTTCTCGTCCGACCTCGCCTTCCTCATCCCGAGCGTTGTCGTCCTCATCATCCTTGTTGTCCCGCCGATCCTTTCCGGCGTGTATGCCGGTGTCGAGGCTGTCGATCCCGCCGCCCGTGACGCTGCGCGCGGGATGGGGATGACCGGGTCGCAGATCGTCCGGCAGGTCGAGATCCCCAACGCCCTGCCCCTCATTCTGTCCGGCTTGAGGTCTGCGTTCCTGCAGGTCATCGCGACGGCAACCGTCGCGGCATACGTCGGTCTGGGCGGCCTTGGCCGCTACCTCATCGACGGGATCAAGACCGGGGACTACGTCGCCACTGCCGGGGGTGCGGTGGTGGTGTCGGTGCTGGCCCTGCTCGTGGACGGGATTCTCGCTCTGGTGCAGCGCCTCGTGGTCTCACCGGGTCTTACCGGCCGCACTGCGAGAAACCGAGCTGCCCGAGACGGAATGTCAGGACCCAATGCTGGAGTTGCATCGGAGTCGGACTCTGCTGCCGAACGTACCTTCGGACCCGCGTCCGAGCCTGCTGCTCACTGAATCACTCAACCAAAGGATTCCCCCATGAAGCGCCTGACATCCGCCCTCGCCCTCACCACCGCTGCGATCCTCGGCCTGTCTGCCTGTGGCGGAGGCAGCGACCCCTTGGCTTCCCCGTCGTCGAGCGCCACGGGTGGCGGCTCCGGCGGCGGTGGCGACGTCGTCATCGGCTCTGCAGACTTCCCCGAGTCTGAGCTGCTCGCCGAGATCTATGCCGGCGCGCTCAAGGCCAAGGGCATCAACGCCACGACCAAGCCGCGCATCGGCTCCCGCGAGATCTACCTCAAGGCGTTGGAGGACGGGTCGATCCAGGTGGTGCCCGAGTACACCGGAGCCCTCGGCTTCTTCTACGACAAGAACTTCTCTGAGAAAGAGCCGGAGAAGGTCTACTCCACGGTCAAGGGGCTGCTTCCTGCGAAGTTCGTCATGCTCGAGAAGTCCGCGGCCGAGGACAACGACTCGATCGTCGTCACCAAGAAGACTGCCGAGTCCAAGAACCTCAAGGCCCTGGGGGACCTCAAGTCCGTTGCCGGCGAGATGACGCTCGGTGCTCCGCCCGAGATGAAGACTCGACCGCAGGGTGTCCCCGGTCTGACCAAGACCTACGGGGTGACGTTCGGTTCATTCCGTGAGCTCACCGGCCAGGGCCTCGTCCAGGCACTGAAGAACGGCCAGGTCGACGCGGCCAACATCTTCACCACAGACCCCTCGATCTCCGCGAACGGCTTCGTCTCACTCGAGGACACCGAGAAGCTCTTCGGTTCACAGAACATCGTTCCCCTCGTCGCCAAGGACAAGGCCGACCAGCTCGCACCGGCCCTCAACGCGGTCTCGAAGGCCCTCACCACTGAGGTCATCTCGGGCCTGCTCAAGGAGACGGTGATCGACAAGAAGGACGCCAAGGATGTTGCGGCGCAGTTCTTGAAGTCACAGAACCTCGGCTGAGCACCCAGTCCCATGATCAGCCGGTGAGCGGAATGAGAGGCCGGTTGTGACCGAGGTTGAGATCTGTGTGGCCGACGCTGGCGGTGTGGCGGCCGCAGTGTCGGGCGGAGCCGATCGGGTCGAGTTGTGCGCGGCCCTCGAGGTGGGCGGACTGACACCGAGTTGGGGCGCCGTGATGGCCGCGCGGGACCAGGCGGGTGCTGCCTTCGTGGCAGTGCTCATCCGACCGCGGGCTGGGGACTTCGTCTTCACGCAGGACGAGGTTTCGGTCATGGAGCGAGATATCGCCGGATTGACCGAGTGGGCGGATCTGGAGCAGTGGGACCGGCTTGGGTTCGCCATCGGAGCACTCCTCACCGACGGGACCGTCGACCTCGCGACGACGCAGCGTCTCGTGCAGGCTGCCTCGGGTCGTCGGGTCGGATTCCACAAGGCCTTCGACACGGTTCCCGATGCTGACAAAGGGATGGCCGAGCTTCTCGATCTGGGTGTCGAGGGTGCCCTCACCTCGGCAGGTGATGGGCCGTGCATCGACAATCTGGATGCCCTTGGCCGCCTTGCCCGCTCCAGCGGCGCGGTGATCACCGCGGCCGGAGGTGTCCGACCAGCCAACGTGGCGCAGGTTGCTGCCACGGGGGTGAGGCGAGTACACCTGAGGGCACCGCGTGCCATGGCTGGAACGAGCAGCGTGGGCTCGGCGTACGACCAGACCTGGGATGTCACGGACGCTGCGATGGTCCAGCAGGTAGTGGACATCCTCGCGTCAGCGGGACTGCGGTGAAGGCGCGGCTGGTTGCAGCACGTCGACCGTGGGTCCGGGCCACGACCGGTCATTGTCGATAAGCAGGTGTAAGTCACGTGTTCATCCTGACCGGATGGCCGCGCTCCCCTACGCCGTGATCGGCGCTGGGGGTGGCAATCGCCCAACGAGCGTTCACCGGGGAGGTCACCGCCATCTTCATCGTCGCGAGCGACAGAGCACCGCCTCTCACCGAGATCGCAGGCCAGCTCGGCAAGCAGGTGTTGTGGTTGCCGGACCGATTGCTCCAAGCGGTACTCGGGGCGTGCCGGGTGCGCTCCGGCGTGGAGGATGCGCTCCGCCGTGGTGGTGCGTCTGGACATCCGCGTGGCCCCGACGCCGGGTGGGGCGTTGGGGTGTGGGGCGGGGTCATGGTCGGTGGTGGCTGGTGTTGTCGCCGCAGGCTTGTGGGTGGGGTGGGTCGGACGTGGTGGTTGTACCGGCGGCGTGCTCAAGGGC
>JBDSIV010000051.1:0-13820 GCA_039917755.1 Knoellia sp.
GCGGACGCAGGGTCACCGGTGGGCTCGTCCTCGACGGGAACCTCGAACTCCTCGCGCGCCCAGATGGTGACGTGTCCGGTCTTGCGGTCGAGCTCGGCGCGCGAGTTGCGGTACGCACCGTCGGATCGTTGGTAGGCGAGAAGGAGGGCCTGCTCGATCGCGGGGATGAGCACGTCGAGCGAGATGTCACGCTCGCGCTCAACACCCCGGAGGACGGCGAGATCGATGTCCATGGTTCAGCTCTCCTGATCTGGTGCTGCGTTGTCTGTGGGGGTGTCGGCTTTGTCCTCTTGCCGCGAGAACTCGACCTGCACGTCGGCCCGCTCGATCGCGGCATACGCAAAGGTCTCGTCGCGGGCAGGGACCTTCTTCACGGCCGGGATCTGCAGCGTGAGCTCGTCTGCTCCGGCGCGCACGATGCGCCCGGTGACCGGCTCACCCTCACTCGGGGCGAGGACGACCAGGCGACCGACGTTGCGGCGGAAATGTGCGGCGGTCGTCAGCGGTCGGGAGACGCCGGGTGAGGTGACCTCAAGGGTGTAGGGCTGCTCCCCCAACACGTCCGATTCGTCGAGGGCGTCGCTCACGGTTCGGGTGGCGGTCGCGATCTCGTCGAGCGAGAGGGGGGGAAGCGTCTCAGTGACATCGCCGGTGATCTCGAGGGCGCGGTCGATGACGACCCTGACGACGCGGCGGCGACCGGCCGGAGTCACCACAACCTCTTCGAGGACGACCCCTGAGCCGTCCAACGCACCGTCGATCAGCTCCTGCACTTCGGTGTCCCGGGCCATCGGTCTCCCTCTCTGTAGTTCTCGAGCCGCACATCCCGCTGCAGCGCCGCCCACTCTAGCCGTGGACAGCCATCCTCTTCCACGCGTGCGAAGATGCCGCCATGCGCGACGTCACCCCGACGGGCCCGAGCCCGTCCCGACGCCTCGTGACGGTGGGGGCCCTCGGTGTGGCCGTCGCTGCTCTCACGGGGTGCGGCATCCGACTCGAGGACGACGCGCCGCACGTCCCGCTGGTGCCGGTGAGGTCTCCCATCGCCGGCGAAGATGCCCTGCTCCGCCTCTTGGCTGCCGTGCAGGCAGCGGCACTGGCACCGGTCGACCCCACCTTGCCCATCTCGCCACTGCTCGCCCCATTGCATCAGAAGCAGGCGGCCGTCCTCCACGACGCCCTGCGCCAGCGGGGGGTGCCGGCGGATGAGCTTGCGTCGGCAACTCCGTCACCCACCCCCACGCCCACCCCGACCCCCTCTGCGTCGCGCTCGTCCACGCCTTCCGTCACACCGAGCGGAGCAAGTCCCGCGCCCGTGCCGGCGAGCACCGCGGCTGTCGAGCTGGCCATCGTCACCGCCGGCGCTGGCTGCGAGGCTGCGGCCGACGAACTACGGCCGATCCTGGTCTCGCTCATGGCCCAGGCGCAGGCAGCCCTCGACCTCACGGGGGCACCTCCGGCCGCACGGCTCACACCAGCGACGACGTGGACCACGCCCGAGGTGCTTGTGCCCCTCATCACGGCCGTGCGCACGGCGACCTACTACCTCCAGGTCGCTGCCGCAAGGTCGACTCTTTCCGTGCGCGCGGACTGGCTCCCGGGTATCGACCTGCTGGAGCGACTCACCGCCGAACTCGTCGAGGCCGTCGGCGACGGCGCTCCCGCGCCCGACCTCGGTCGGCCGCTCCCCCACCCCGTCACGACTCCAGCCGAGGCGGCGACACTCGTCTCCGAGGCCCTGACGACCCTGCTCAGCACGTTCGGATCGACCCTGCGCTCCCTCACCGACGCAGACCCCGACGCAGCCTTTGCCGTCGTCCCCCGATGGCTCGCGACTGTTGCAGCACAGGCACGCCGGCACGGCATACCTCTCACGGCATTCCCCGGGCTCACGTGACCACAGAGCGATCCTCCGGCCAGCACGCGCCGGCGGAGTGGCTCGCGTGGATGAGACGCCTCCCCGCCGAAGGAGGACCGACAGGAGCGGACTGGGTCAACGACCTCGACCGACTCACCCGAGAGTCACTGGAGGAGTGGGGCCTCGACATCGACGGTGCCCCGATGACCGGCTGGACCGCCGTCGTTCACCCAGTGGTCCGTCGCGATGATCCCGGCGCGGCACCACTGGTTCTCAAGGTGGGTTGGCCACATGTCGAGTCTGCCCAGGAGCACCTCGCACTACGCGCTTGGGAGGGGCGCGGCGCCGTCCGGCTCGTCGCCGCCGATCCGTCCCGCGGTGCCCTGCTGCTCGAACGGCTTGACTCGAGCCACAACCTCCTGACCGTTGACATCGATGAGGCGTGTGCTGCAGTCGGCAACCTCTGTCGCGATCTCCACGTCCCGGCGCCACCGACGTTTCGGTCGCTCGCTGCTCACCTCGACCCGTATCTCACACGCCTGAGGCAACGCACCGACGTGCCCCGGCGGGTCATCGCCCGAGTCTCTGGGCTCGCCCACGACCTCCTCGCCGAACCTGGTCCGCAGGTGCTCCTCCACACCGATCTGCACTACGAGAATGTTCTCGCCGCTGACCGCGCACCGTGGCTTGCCATTGACCCCAAACCGCTCGCCGGGCCTGCTGGATATGAGCTGCATCCGTTGCTGCGCAACAGGTTCGACGAGCTGGGCCACGGATCAGCGATGAGGTGGTCGGTGCGTCATCGCCTCGAGGTGGCGTGTGATGCAGCGAGTCTTGACGAGGAGATCGGCCGATTGTGGTGCATCGTGCGGTGCGGCGTGGAGATCCTGTGGGCCGCGGTCGACGGTGACGAGCGCGAACTGTCCAAGAACCTCACCCTCTTCAAAGCGCTCGAGGACTGAGTCGTGCCTCAACTGCTCCAGCGGTATTCGACCTCAGGGCGGCCCGCGCCCGCATAGCGGGAACGCCGGGTGGCGAGACCACTCTCGTTCAGGTGCTCAAGGTAGCGGCGAGCGGTCACGCGGCTCACGCCAAGGGATCCGGCGAGTTCACGGGCCGATAGAGCGTCGGGCGCTGCGCGCAGGGTCGTCACGACCCGTCCGAGCAGCTCCTCCGACATGCCTTTGGGCAGAGTGATCGCCCGGGTGGGGCGGACTGCAGCGAAGACCTCGTCGACTTCGGCCTGGGTGCCGACCTCAACCGTGGTCAGGTGAGTCTTGCGATAGTCCAGGTAGGCGCGGAGTCGATCGCGAAGGGTCGCGAAAGCGAACGGCTTGAGGACGTACTGGACCACACCGAGGGAGACCGCAGAGCGCATGAGGTCGAGGTCACGCGCGGAGCTCACCGCGATGACATCGGCGCTGTGGCCTGCCGCCCTCATCGCGCGCACGACGTCAAGGCCGTGAACGTCAGGCAGGTTCATGTCCAGCAGCACCATGTCGATGTGGCTCTCCTGCAACGCCTTGAGCGCTGCGTGTCCCGTTGTCACCACTTCTGCGACGACGAGGCCAGGCACCTGAGCGACACAGGTCGCGTGCGCCTCTGCGGCGATGGGTTCGTCCTCGACCACGAGGACGCGCAGTGGGTCAGCCATGATCGCTCCCCTTGCCGAGCGGTAGTCGGATGGTGAAGCGGGCACCGGGTGGACCCGTCACCTCGAGCGAGCCATGAAGCCGATCCACGGTCTGTGAGACCAGCGCGAGCCCGATGCCGCGGCGGCCAGCGCTTCCCTGACCCTTGGTGCTGAAGCCGCGTCGAGCGACCAGCTCCACCGTGTCGGGCGGCAAACCTGGCCCGGAATCAGCGACGAGGAGAACGAGGGACTGGCGGCCATCGGCGGTCTCGACGTGGACGTCGACGTCCACCCGACGCTGGCCCGTCACAGAGCCGTCAGTCACGGCGTCGAACGCATTGTCGATGAGGTTGCCGACGATGGTGACGATGTCGCGGACCGGCACAGCCCCGGCCGGCCAGTCGGCATCGTCCGCAATGCGCAGGTCGATGCCGCGCTCGCTGGCTTGGGCGCTCTTGCCGACCAGCAGCGCAGCCAGCACGGGTTCGGTCCCGGCACCGACGACCTGATCGGTGAGGCGCTGTGTCACTGCCAGCTCATCGGTGGCGAACTCGAGGGCACGGTCGGTGTGGCCGAGTTCGATGAGCGAGACGATCGTGTGAATCCGGTTCGCCGACTCATGGGCCTGCGACCGCAGAGCCTCGGTGACCCCGCGGGCCGAGTCGAGTTCCCCGGTGAGGTGCTCGAGGTCGGTTCGGTCACGCAGGGTGGCGACCGTCCCGAGGCGCCGGCCCTCCCACATGGCCGGCGCCGTCCCGAGCACCAGGATCCGCTCGTCGGTGACGTGCAGTTCGTCCTCGCGCCGTTCTCCGTCGGACAGGGCGGTGGTCAACGAGGGTGTGAGGCCAAGTTCGGCGAGCGGCCGACCCGTAACCCCGCCGGGCAGACCGAGCAATCGGATGGCCTCGTCGTTGGCCAGCTGCAGCCGTCCGTCCTGATCCACGAGAAGCAAGCCTTCCGTGACGGCGTGCAGGACTGCGTCGTAGTACTCATACATCTCTCGCAACTGCCGCTCCCCCATCCCGAGCGTCTGACGACGGATCCGTCGTGCGACCAGGGCCGTGCCCGCACCGGAGAGCAACGCGGCTGCCAGGCCTGCAGCCAGCAGGGCCGGCAACTGGTCGCGAACCGCTCGCGAAAGCGCAGTTCGCTTGATCCCCACGGACACGAGGCCGACGACCGAGCCCCTGTCCGACCGGACGGGAACAACCACCCTGCGGGAGGGGCCCAGCGTGCCGGTGTAGTCCTCGACGACCACGCCACCGCGCGCTGCTCCGGCGATGTGCCCGATGAACAGCTGGCCGATCCGCGTGGGGTCCGGGTGTGAGTAGCGCACCCCTGTGGTGGTCATGACGACGACGAAATCGGTGCCGGTCTCACGGCGCACCTCCTCGGCGAAGTCCTGCACCGCCTGCGTCGGCCGTTGGACGGTCAGCGAGTCGACGACCTCGGGGGTCGACGCCATGGTGCGGGCGACGGACATGGCCCGTGAGGTGGCCTCCCCGGTCTGCGCGCGACGAGCTTGGGCATAGGCCGCAACCAGGCCCACGGCAACGACGAGGAGCGCCACTCCTACCTGGAGCACAAAGGTCTGGGTGGCGACACTCCACCGGGCTGGTGACGTGCGCGCCCGAGCCGAACTCACCGGCATACCCGGTTGAACAACCGTGAGGGAGAGAACGCACAGATGCCCCGGCACTCAATGAACACAAACGTGACCCTAGTCATTGGGGCCCCCAGACTCGGATGCGTTCCAGACCCGGATCCTCCGGGGCGCAACTTCAGGGAGAACCCCGTGACCGACGCCGTCGTCGATCGACCCATCCGCCGTGATCGCACCCACTACCTCTATATCGCTGTCGTCATCGCCATGATCCTTGGCGTCGCGGTCGGCATCATCGCCCCAGAGTTCGGTGTCAAGCTCAAATGGCTGGGCACCGGGTTCGTCAACCTCATCAAGATGATGATCAGCCCCATCATCTTCTGCACCATCGTGCTCGGCATCGGATCGGTGCGCCGCGCGGCACAAGTCGGCAAGGTGGGCGGACTCGCGCTCGGCTACTTCCTCACGATGTCGACGGTCGCCCTCGGCATCGGGCTTGTCGTCGGCAACATCGTCAAGCCCGGAGCGGGCCTGCACCTGACCAAGGAGCTCGCCTCCAGCGGGCAGAAGCAGGTCGGTGCGGAGCACACCACGACGGTCGATTTCGTCCTTGGCCTCATCCCCGACACTCTCGTCTCGGCCCTCACCGCCGGGTCCGTGCTCCAAGCACTGCTGGTCGCGCTTCTCGTGGGCTTCGCCCTGCAGAAGATGGGCCGGGCCGGCGAACCCATCCTGGTGGGCATCAAGCACCTGGAGCGGCTCGTGTTCCGCCTCATGGCGATGATCATGTATGTCGCACCGATCGGTGCGTTTGGCGCCATGGCGGCTGTCGTGGGAGCCACCGGCTGGCAGGCCCTGAAGTCGCTGGCCCTCATCATGGTCGCCTTCTATGTCACCTGCTTCATCTTCGTCTTCGTCATCCTCGGCTCCATCCTCAAGGCCGTCACCGGTGTCAACGTCTTCTCGCTTCTCCGGTACCTCTCGCGGGAATTCCTCCTCATCCTCTCGACGTCGTCCTCGGAGTCGGCTCTGCCGCGCCTCATCGCGAAGATGGAGCACGCTGGTGTCTCGCGCCCGGTCGTGGGCATCACTGTTCCGACGGGGTATTCGTTCAACCTTGACGGCACGGCGATCTATCTGACGATGGCTTCGCTGTTCATCGCCGAGGCGATGGACAAGCCGTTCTCCATCACGCAGCAGGTCTCGCTCCTCGTCTTCATGATCATCGCGTCCAAGGGTGCCGCCGGCGTGACCGGCGCAGGCCTCGCCACCCTGGCAGGTGGGCTTCAGTCGCACCGACCGGACCTCGTCGACGGCGTGGGCTTCATCGTTGGCATCGACCGGATGATGAGCGAGGCGCGTGCCCTGACGAACTTCGCCGGCAACTCGATCGCCACGATCCTCATCGGTCACTGGGTTGGGGAACTCGACCGCGCCAAGCTCGACCGGGTCCTGGCTGGCGAAGAGCCGTTCGACGAGGCGTCGATGATGGACGAGCACGAGGAAGGCGACCTCGTCGGCGAGCCGGCATCCATCACCGTCAGTCACTGAGAAGGCGCTCTGTGGCGCAACCGGCCCCCGAAGGGGAGGCCGGTTGCGCCGATGCCTCCACCTAGGGTGAGGGCATGCCCAACCGGCTCGCGCAGTCCACCTCGCCCTACCTCCTCCAGCACTCCGACAACCCGGTCGACTGGCAGGAGTGGGGACCGGACGCCTTCGCAGAAGCGAGACGTCGTGACGTCCCAGTCCTGTTGTCGGTCGGTTATGCCGCGTGCCACTGGTGCCACGTCATGGCCCACGAGTCGTTCGAGGATACGAGGGTGGCGGAGGCGATCAACGCAAACTTCGTTGCGGTGAAAGTCGATCGGGAGGAACGACCCGACGTCGACGCCGTCTACATGAACGCGACGACCGCCTTGACCGGCCACGGAGGCTGGCCGATGACCTGTGTCCTCACGCCTGACGGTGACCCGTTCTTTGCCGGGACCTACTTCCCGCGGGAGCAGTTCCTTGCCCTGCTCGCCAACGTCACTCGCGTGTGGGGCGAGCAGCGCGCCGACGTCGTGGCGTCGGGGGCCCACATCGCCGGACAGTTGCGGGAGATGACTGCGTCGGGACAGCCAGCCTCGATCACCGAAGAGACGTTGGCCTCCGCGGTGACAACGCTGCGTCAGCACTTCGACCTCCCCCGTGGTGGCTTCGGCGGCGCACCCAAGTTCCCGCCGTCAATGGTGCTCGAGTTCCTGTTGCGTCACCATGCCCGCACCGGCGACGCCGATGCTTTGTCCATGGCACAACGCACCTGCGACGCCATGGCCCGCGGAGGCATCCATGACCAGCTGGCTGGCGGCTTCGCCCGGTATGCCGTGGACGCGGACTGGGTTGTCCCGCACTTCGAGAAGATGCTCTATGACAACGCCCAACTGCTGCGGGTCTACACCCATTTGTGGCGCGCCACAGGCGATCCCCTGGCACGTCGGATCGCCTCTGAGACAGCTGAATTCATCGTCGGGGACCTCGGAACGCGTGAGGGTGGCTTCGCATCGGCACTGGACGCCGACACCATGGTGGATGGCGTGGGAGTCGAAGGAGCGACCTACGCGTGGACCCCGGCCCAGTTGGTCGAGGCGATGGGTCCCGAGAACGGGATACGAGCAGCTGAACTCCTGTCCGTGACGGCCACCGGCACGTTCGAACACGGCGCATCCACACTGCAGCTCCTGGTCGACCCCGACGACACTCAATGGTGGTCGCAGAGCCGGACCCAACTTCTCACCGCACGCAACGAGCGGCCCCAACCCTCCAGGGACGACAAGGTCGTGACGTCCTGGAACGGACTCGCCATCGCCGGACTGGCCGATGCGGGTGTGTTGCTCAACCGTCCCGACCTTGTCGAAGCCGCCGCCCGCTGCGCGGAGTTCGTTGTCGCACACCATGTCGTCGAGGGTCGGCTGCGGCGCGCGTCCCGCGACGGGGTCGTCGGTGCGGCAGCGGCTGTTGCTGACGATCACGGCAACCTCGCCGAGGGGCTCCTTGCCCTGCACCAAGCGACGGGAGATCCACGCTGGTTGACGGAGGCCGGCACGATCCTCGATGTGGCGCTCGATCACTTCTGCGACGTGGACGGCTCTGTTCACGACACGGCCGACGACGCCGAGCAGCTCTTCGCCCGCCCCCGCAGTCAGGGCGACAACGCCGAACCGTCAGGAGTCTCGTCTCTGGCCGGGGCGTGGCTGACCTATGCCGCCCTCACCGGCTCGTCGCGACATCGCGAGGCTGCTGATGCCGCCCTGGCCAGCGTAGGAGCTCTCGCAGGGCGCGATCCCCGCTTTGCCGGGTGGGCCCTGGCCACCGCCGAGTCCGCCATCACCGGACCGCTTCAGGTGGCGGTGGTGGGCGATGGACCAGTCGCCGACGTCATGTTTGACACCGCCAGAGCGAGCACCTCCCCCGGTCTGGTCATCGCCCGAGGCGCGCCAGACTCTCCGGGTCAGCCACTGCTCGAAGCGAGGCCGCTCGTGGGAGGCAGGCCCACGGCATACGTGTGCCGTGGTTTTGTCTGCGACACACCGGTGACCGACCCCCAGGAGCTGCGCGAAGCGCTCAGTGGCTCGCGTAGTGCGCGCCGGCAATGACGAACGGCAACAGCAGCTCGGGAATGAGATAGCCGAGCCAGACGCCGGTCGGCTCCGGCAGCCCGACTTTGCGGATCGAGATCAGCCGACCGATGCCCGCGAGCAGGACACCGAGGGCCAGCAGGTAGACCAGCGTTCCCTGTTGGCCACCCCGCAAAAAGTCGCGGCTGTCAAAGATCGACGGTGCCCTCGATGCGCGTCACTGCGTCACCCGAGACCCAGACCTCGCCGCCGACTGCCTCGATGTGGACTCGCCCGTCGCGGCCGATGACGGAGCCCTGCCGCGCGACATAGCTGTCGGGCAGGGCGCCGGTCCCGATGAGCCATTGGGCCAGCGCCGCGTTGGCGCTGCCGGTGACTGGATCCTCACCGAAGTCACGACCGTCGGCATAGAACGCACGCACCTCCACGTCGGCGCCGAACTGGGCTGCTTTCGCGTCGTCCCAGCGACCGATGATGGCCACCTTGAGGTCCGCGAACGCCGCGATGTCAGGCACCACGTCGATGACTGCTTGGGCGCTGCCGAGGTCAACGCCCACCCAACCCGGCCCGTTGTCGGCCCACGCCATGTCAACGACTGCGGACTTCTCGAGCGCCAGGGCGGTGACGACGCGAGCGCGCAAAGCCGCTTCGACCTCGCCAGAGCGCCGTAACGGCGGGGAGGCGAAGCCCAGCTTGGGCATGCGCCGGACCGTCACGAGCCCCACGCCGCACTCCTGGATGACGGATTCGCCCTGCGGCACTCCGCCTGCTTCGAGCCAGGCATGCGCACTGCCGACCGTCGGGTGGCCCGCAAACGGCAACTCGCCGCCGGGCGTCCAGATGCGCACGCGATAGTCAGCGCGCGGGTCCGTGGGCGCGCACAGAAACGTCGTCTCGGACAGGTTGGTCCAGCGCGCGAAGTCCGCCATCTGCGCGTCGGGCAACCCATCGGCGTCGTGCACGACGGCGAGCGGGTTGCCGAGCCATGGCTCGGAGCTGAAGACATCGACCTGGCGCAACGGCAGCATGCGCCCATCCCAGCACATCGTGCGTCAGAGAACGATGAGCCGGTATGCCGGGTCGCGGGCTTCCAGCAAACGTTCCGTTCGCGTGGGGTCGACGAAGGCGGCTGTGGCCCAGACATCGGCCCACAACAGGTCGGGACCCACGACGGTGGTGGAGCCGATGCGCGAAATCGGCTGTCCTGTGTGGGGATCCATGATGTGTGCACCTCTCGCGGCCGTTCCGGAAGTGGCAATGGCGCCACGGCTGAGCGTCACGACCTCGGCCACTTCACTGCGGTCGCGTGGGTTCTCGATGCCGATCCGCCAAACGGGTTCGGCGGCCAGCATCCCGCGACCGGTGCCGACGACGATGTCGCCTCCGCCTCCGATGCTGAAGCCGATGTCGGGGACCGTCTCGAGGTGAGCCGACGACGCGGCGACAGCCCACCCCTTGACGAGCCCAGTGGGGTCGAAGACGGGCCGGCCACCGTCACGCGATCGCCACGCCCGGAACAGCCCGTCGGTGCGGTCCTCGGCCTCAAGACACAGGTCGGCAACCTCTGCGAGCCAGGGGTGAGCGGCGTCTGGATCAAGCTCGCCATGTTGGAGGCGAAGGAGATCGCTGTCGCTGCGCCAGGTGCTGAGGACACGGTCGACTCGCTCGAGGTGGGCGAAGACGCGTTGGGCCGCGAGCTCGATCTCGGGGTGGTCGGGTTCATAGGCACGGATGTGGATGCTCACGGGCAGACCCATGACCTGGCGCACGAAGACCCGACGGCTCGCCGCCCGGGGCGCCCGCAACGGGATCTCGAGGGTGCTCACAGGCCGGCCTGGTCGAGAGCGGACTGGAGGGACTCGACGTAGCCCTGCGAGGTGAACGACGCTCCGGAAACCATGTCGATCTGTGCGCTTTGGGCAGCCACGGCTTCCTGGTTGAGGATGGGCACGGCCTGCGAGTTGATCTCTTGGTCCTTGTGGTCCTGCCATGGCACCTCCGTGACAGTGGACGCGGTGACCTTGCCGTTGGTGACGGTGATCTTGACCTGGACATCGCCATAGCGGGTCGAGGCCGCGTCACCCGTGTAGGTCTTCGCGCGCGAGGAGGTTGAGCCACTGGAGCTCGAAGAGCCTGAGCCGGACGAGCCTGAGCCGGACGAGCTCGAGTCGCTGGACGTCCCCATCGAACCGTTTGCTCCGGCGGCGGAGACGCTGCCGTCGGTCGCAGGAGAGGCGATGCTCGTCGTGGTGCCCGAGGAGGTGGACGTGTGATAGCTGAAGAGCAGGACGAGCATCGTCGCGGTGCTGGCGAGCCACAGGGTGATGCGACGCATGGGAAGGCTCCTTGTCCGTCAGTAGGTGAAGCGCTCGAGGTGGATGTTGTCGGTGGGCACGCCGGCGGCAATGAGCGCGACACGAGCCGCGTCCATCCACCCGGGGCTGCCACAGAGATACACGTCGTGGTCGGCGACGTCGGGGACGAGGTGTCGCAGGGCGGCGTCGTCAGTGAGGTGCGCGGCGTCCACGGGCAGCCAGCTGTCCCGACCGGGTACCCGCGGGCCCCCGACGAGGTGGTAGCGCGCCCCGCGGGCCGCGGCCAGTCCTGCGAGTTCGTCGGCGAGGACTGCGGACTCCGCGCTGCGCACGCGGTGGATGACGGTGACGTCTCCGGGCGACTGCTGGAGGTCTTCGAGGAGGGCGCGCATCGGCGTGATCCCGATGCCGGAACCCATGAGAAGAACCTTGCGGCGGGTCCGCACTCCTTGATGGAGGCGACCGTAGGGACCCTCAATCAGGACGCGGGTGCCAGTCCGCAGGCTGGCCAGCTGGCTCGTGCCGTCACCGACGTGAGCAGCGGTGAAGCGCAACGCCTTCCCGTCGGGGGCGGCCGACAGGGAATAGGGGTGGGCGCGGGTCCACCCCGAACCGTCGAGCAGGCGCCACTGGAAGAACTGGCCACCGTGTGCCTTGATCTTGGCAGCCCCCCGGCCGGCAACGGTCACCGTCGTGACGTCGGCTGCGTCGTGACGGACCTCGACCACGCGCAGTGGGGAACGCAGGGACCGCACGAGCGGGACGCCGATCCGGAAGACGAGGACGGAAGTGAGCGCGCCGGCATACAGGGTCCACCACAACCACGTGGCGACGGGCGACGCCGTGAAGTCTCGCCCGGTCCAGAGTTGGTGCGGCAGTGCGAGACCGGCGCCGAGATAGCCGTAGAGGTGGATGAGGTGCCACGACTCGTAGCGCAGTCTGGCCCGAGCCTTCTTGATTGACGTGACGACGACCATGACGAGGGCCGCGGTTCCTGCGAGGGCGAGCAACATGGCCGGGTAGTTGGTGATGAGGTCCCAGATCGTGCCCCGCAGACCGAGAGTCGAATTGGCCGCGTAGCCGAGGACGACGAGGACAATGTGGACGAGCATCAGGTTGAACGAGGTGAAGCCGACCAGGCGGTGGGTGCGCGCGAGTTCGTCCTGACCCCAGGCCTGTTCGAACCACGGGACGCGCGCCATGAGGAGCACCTGGATCAGGATCAGCGCGGACGCGATGAGTCCGCAAAGCCGGCCGATCGACGTGAGCCCGTCGCCGACGGCGCCGAAGGTTGTCAGGCCGCCGTGAACCACCCAGAGGCAGGTCACCGCAACGAGCAGGGCCCACATGGCCAGGCCGGACGCGTCACGCCACCACCGTGGCACGGGGGTGGGCACGCGGCGAGGGACGAGGGCCGGGCTGTCAGGCCTGACCCGGAGGGGTCCCGGCGCGGTCATCGTCATGGGATGAGAGTCCGCTGCGTGGCTGTGCGCCGGCTGGGTGTTGGTGCTGTCAGGGCCGTGAAAGGGCCCCGCGCTCAGGTGCGGTTCAGGTTCACCGGGGTTTCCGCGCTCTCCGCTCTTCGACAGCGTCAGGCGGCCCAGTAGTGGCCTTCGTGGGCGTGGTCGAGCCAGTTGCCGAACTCTGCAGCGAATCGCTCTTGTTCCTCGGTGAGTTCGAACTCGTGCCAGACGTCGTCAGCGTCTCGGGGCACGGCTCCCACGTCGGGTTCAGCTTCGGGTTCGGGTGGGTGCCACCCCTCGCCAAGGATCGGTGGGGCGGTGGACTCGTGGACGCGACCGGTCGGGGTCGTGATCCGCACCGAATGTGCGCCCGCCCCGTCAAGCCCGGTCGATTCGACCCGGAAATTCCACCCGTCGAGCTCCTTGACGAGGTTGTGACGTTGGCACAGACCCTCGCCGTTGGCGGCGTCAGTGGCCCCGCCCTCGTGAACGGGTTGGGTGTGGTCGGACTGGACTGCTGGGGCGTCGCACCACGGGACACGGCACGTGGGGTCGCGCAACTCGAGAAAGCGGCGCAACCCGCCTTCGAACCGACGGCGCTGCGAGTCCAGGGCGACGAGGTCACGCCCGGTGGGGTCGGTGAACAGGCGCCGCAACCAGAAGAACGACGGGGACTGGCCCGCAGTGTCGTTTGGGTGATCGAGGAGGTTCGCTAGGTGGGCTCGGGCCTCAGCGCCCGGGATGGGTCCCCAGCCGGGGATGACCGCGACGTCATCAGCAGGAGGCTTCCCGCCGAACGCTGCGGGTAGGAGGACCTTGTCGGTCATGACCAGGCTCACCTCGACTGGCTGCGGCTGATCCTTCGCCCGACCGGAGAGCAACTCCAAAGCACGGTCGGTCAACCAGGCACCTTTGCCACGGTCGTCGGCGCGGGCCGCTGCGGCGGCGGCCTCCCACTGCTCAGCGGGCAGGTCGGGATCAAGGATGCGCCGACGCTTCTCTTCAGCGACCAAAGCAAGGTGCGCTCCGATGACGTCTTTCATCGGACCCAGAATCGACAACCACGCCATCCCGTCGGGGGCTGCCCGCACCGACATTCGACGTGCCGCGACCGCGCGACTGTTGCGCTTGGCCAACGCCTCAGCATCCAACCTCGCACCAGCACGCCGGGCCGCCCCAGCCAACGCTTTGTCGCCCATCGTGGCCAGCTTGCCCGCGAGGCACTTGTCGACCTGCGCCCTGTGCTCAGCACTCAGGCACGCGGTCTCACGCACCATGATCATCGCCCGACGCTCACTGATCTCCCCACGGGTCAGGGCAGCCATCGTCTC
>JBDSIV010000052.1:0-28411 GCA_039917755.1 Knoellia sp.
CGAGTAAGGCCCTGACCGCGTCTCCGCTGGTCAGGGCCTGTTTCTCTGTCTCAACACAGAGTGCGCCCGAAGGGATTCGAACCCCTAACCTTCTGATCCGTAGTCAGATGCTCTATCCGTTGAGCTACGGGCGCCTGTCGCACCATTGGCGCAACGATCGGAAAGACTACCTGAGCACTGGCCCGCACGAGAAATCCGGTGTATGCCGTCCGCTCACCTTCTGCTTGGGCCGCCTTCGCGGCCTTGGGGCGAGGGGAAACAGCGCCCCACTCACGGCACTGGAGCGGCGCCGCTGATGTTCACAACGGGGAAATCGTCATGGGTCGGGTTGTTACCGCGACACATGTTGCCGCGAAACGTGACGTCTTCCCTGTCCTCAGGCGCCGGGACGCTGGACGCTGACGCGGACCGTCGGCACGGGCGCTGGCGCCTGGGCCATGCCCCACAGTCGTTCCAGCGCCGGCTGCAGCAGCAGGGCACCCAGCTGTCGGACAAGGACGCCCACCGCCTGCTCCTCCACGGGGACCCGGCTGCGCGCGATGCCATGATCGCGCAATATCTGGGTCCGTCGGATGGTCTCTTCGATGAGCATCCGGGACAGCCCTTCGGCGCCGGGGTCGGGCGTGACGACCGCCCGCCGCAGGTAGTCGACCGCGTCGGGGTTGTCGGCGAACATCTGCGCTGCCGCACGATCACGTGCTGCGATCACTTCATCGACCGGCCCCTCGAGCGAGACCGAGTCGACCGCCTCACGAAACAGGTCGACGACAGAGTCGTCGACCGCGGCGCGCAGCCCTTCCTTGCCGCCGAAGTGGTGGACGACAAGCCCGGGAGCGACCCCGGCCTCCCGCGCGACTTCACGCAGGCTCGTGGCAGCGGCCCCTTGGGCAGCGAAGAGCCGGAGGGCAGTGGTGCGGATCCGCTCGCGGGAGTCCGACACGGTCTTTGTGGGGCCAGCCGTCATCACAGCTCTCCTCTCGACGCTTGGGACCCGTGGGTGGGTGACAGTCAACACGTCGACTCGGCATTGCACAAGTGTTCAATGTCTGAGTATCGTGCCAAGTGAACCGAAGTCCCACCGCTGTGAATCCCTCAGAAGGAGCCGGTCCATGCCAGAGCAGCCCCAAGCCGTCATCTATGACGCCGTCCGCACCCCCCGAGGCAAGGGCAAGTCATCAGGCTCCCTCCACGAGGTCAAGCCGATCGACCTCGTGGTCGGCCTCATCAAGGCCCTTCGCGAGCGCAACCCCAATCTTGACGCCGCCCAGATCGACGACATCGTCCTGGGCATCGTCAGCCCGGTCGGCGACCAGGGCGCGGTCCTCCCCCGCATTGCCGCCATGTATGCCGGCCTGCCCGAGCCCGTTGCCGGCGTGCAGCTCAACCGCTTCTGTGGTTCCGGCCTCGAGTCGGTGAACCAGGCTGCGGCCCGCGTCCGTTCCGGCTTCGAGGACCTCATCATCGCTGGCGGTGTCGAGTCGATGTCCCGTGTCCCCATGGGCAGCGACGGTGGCGCCTGGGCGATGGATCCCGCCACCGCACTCGCCACCGACTTCGTGCCACAGGGCATCAGCGCCGACCTCATCGCGACCCTTGAGGGCTACGACCGCGCCGAGGTGGACCGTTTTGCCGCGCAGTCCCATGCACGTGCCGCGGCTGCTTGGGACGCCGGCTACTTCAACAACTCGGTCATGCCCGTCAAGGACGCAAGCGGACTGACCATCCTCGACCGTGACGAGACCATCCGTCCCGGCACGAGCGTCGAGTCGCTGTCGAGCCTCAAGCCGTCGTTCGCGGCGATGGGTGAGATGGGTGGCTTCAACCACGTCGCCCTCGAGAAGTACCCGCACGTCGACCAGATCAAGCACGTCCACCACGCAGGGAACTCCTCGGGCATCGTCGACGGCGCCGCCCTCCTGCTCATCGGCTCCGATCAGGTCGGCAAGGAGATGGGCCTCACGCCCCGCGCCCGCATCATCTCCACCGCCGTCATCGGCTCCGAGCCCACTATCATGCTCACCGGTCCGGCCCCGGCGTGCCGCAAGGCCCTCGACCGCGTCGGCATGTCCGCCTCGGACATCGACCTCGTCGAGATCAACGAAGCCTTCGCTGCGGTCGCCCTCAAGCTCATGCGTGACATGGGGTGGAACGAAGACCAGACCAATGTCAACGGTGGTGCCATCGCGATGGGCCACCCGCTTGGCGCCACCGGCGCCATGATCCTTGGCACGCTCGTCGACGAGCTCGAGCGCCGCGACCTCGAGCGCGGCATCGCCACCCTGTGCATCGGCGGCGGCATGGGCATCGCCACTGTCGTCGAACGCATCTGAACGCGCACCTGAACCACGGACAAGGAACCCAGAAGCCATGAGCGAGAACATGATCCGTTTTGAGCGCGACGACGAGGGCATCGTCACCCTGACGATGGATGACCCGAACGCGGGCGCCAACACCATGAACGCGGCATACAAGGCCGCCATGGGCGAGACCGTCGACCGGCTCGAAGCCGAGCGCGACGACATCACCGGCGTCGTCCTGACGTCGGGCAAGAAGACCTTTTTTGCCGGCGGCAACCTCGCCGACCTGCAGGGCGTCACCCGCGACAACGTGGGCGAGATCTTCACCGAGGTCGAGCAGATGAAGGCTCAGCTGCGCCGCCTCGAGCAGCTCGGCAAGCCCGTCGTCGCCGCCATCAACGGGGCTGCCCTCGGTGGCGGCCTCGAGATCGCCCTTGCCTGCCACCACCGCATCGCCGTCGACGACGACAAGATCAAGCTCGGGCTGCCCGAGGTCTCCCTCGGCCTGCTCCCCGGCGGCGGTGGCGTGACCCGCCTCGTGCGCATGCTCGGCATCAGCGAGGCCCTCATGGGTTGGCTGCTCCAGGGTCAGCAGCGCACGCCCGCCGAGGCGCTCGCCAAGGGAGTTGTCGACGAGGTCGTCGCAACCCGCGAGGAGCTCGTCCCCGCGGCCAAGAAGTGGATCCGCGACCACGCCGACGACGCGACCGCGGCCGTCAAGCCGTGGGACGTCAAGGGCTACAGAATCCCCGGCGGGACGCCCACCACCCCAGCCTTCGCGGCCAACCTTCCCGCCTTCCCCGCCAACCTTCGCAAGCAGCTCAAGGGCAGCCCGGTGAAGTCTCCTCGCTCGATCATGTCGGCGGCCGTCGAGGGCGCCCAGGTCGACTTCGACACGGCCAGCCGGATCGAGTCGCGCTACTTCGCCGAACTCGCCTCCGGGCCCGAGTCCACCGCGATGATCCAGGCCTTCTTCTTTGACCTGCAGTCGATCAACTCGGGAGCCCTGCGCCCGGCCGGCATCGAGCGCCGCAAGGTCACCAAGGTCGGCATCCTCGGCGCCGGGATGATGGGCGCCGGAATCGCCTACTCCTGCGCCACCTCCGGCATCGACGTCGTCCTCAAGGACGTGAGCATCGAAGGTGCCGAGAAGGGCAAGGCCTACTCGGCCAAGCTCCTCGATGCCAAGGTCGCCAAGGGCCGCCGGTCGCAGGAGGACCGTGACGCCACCCTCGCCCGGATCACCGCGACTGCCGACGTCGCCGACCTGGCCGACGTCGACGCCGTCATCGAGGCCGTCTTCGAGGACCACGACCTCAAGGAGAAGGTGTTCGCCGAGGTTGAGGCCGTCGTCGGCCCCGACACCCTGCTCTGCTCCAACACCTCGACGCTGCCCATCACCGGGCTGCAGAGTTTCGCCACCCGCCCGGCCGACTTCATCGGACTGCACTTCTTCTCCCCCGTGGACAAGATGAAGCTGGTGGAGATCATCCGCGGCGAGCAGACCTCCGACGAGGCCGCAGCCCGCGCGATCGACTTGGTCCAGCAGATCCGCAAGATTCCGATCGTCGTCGCCGACGGCCGCGGCTTCTACACCAGCCGCGTGTTCGGAACTCTCATCGACGAGGGCGCCGAGCTCGTCGCCGAGGGCGTCGACCCGCAGGTCATCGAGCGCGCCGCGACGACCGCCGGCTTCCCGGCACCGCCGCTTGCGATGCTCGACGAGGTCTCGCTCACCCTGACCCAGCACATCCGCGGCGAGGCAGCCAAGGCCGCTGCAGCCGAGGGCCGCGAGGTCACGAAGAACCCGGGCGAGGTCGTCATCGACACCCTCGTCGACCTCGGTCGCAAGGGTCGTGCTTCCGGTGCGGGCATGTACGACTACCCCGAAGGTGAGCCCAAGGTGCTGTGGCCCGAGCTGCGCGAGCGCTGGTCCAAGAACACCGAGGTTCCCCTGCGTGACCTTCAGGACCGCTACCTCTTCCGGATGGCGCTCGAGACCGCGGGTTGCTTCGAGGATGGCGTGCTCACCGACGCCCCCTCCGCCAACATCGGCGGCATCTTCGGCATCGGCTTCCCGCCGCACACCGGTGGTCCGGCCACGTTCATGACGAACTACGAGGGCGGCCTGGCCGGCTTCGTGGCCCGCGCGAACGAGCTGGCCGATGCCTACGGTGAGCGTTTCCGTCCCTCCGCGTGGCTCACCGAGCGCGCCGCAAAGGGAACCCTCGTCGACGCTTCCACCACGGAATCCGCAGCCTGATGAGTGGGCCGCTGGAGGGCGTGCGCGTCCTCTCGATCGCCATCAACCTGCCGGGGCCGGCCGCCGTTGCGCGGCTGGCCTCGCTGGGGGCGACCGTCACGACGGCACTGCCCCCCAGCGGCGACCCCATGGAGCACTACGCCGGGGCCTACTTCGACGAGCTGCACGAGGGGCAGACGATCGAGCACGTCGACCTCAAGAGTCGAGAGGGCCGTGCCCGGGTGGATGAGCTCCTCGCCGAGACCGACATCTTCCTCACCAGCTCACGCCCCTCTGCGTTGTCGCGGTTGGGACTCGACCACGCAGCCGTGAGCGGACGGCATACGCACGTCTGTCAGATCGACATCGTCGGCTATCCCGGCGACGGCGCCGAGGTGCCCGGGCACGACCTCACCTATCAGGCCAGCTCCGGTCTGGTGACAGACGGGCGTATGCCGGCCACTCTCGTCGTTGACCTTGCTGGCGCCGAGCGGGCGGCTGGCGAGGCGGCTGCGGCTCTCGTCGAACGCGCCCGCACCGGACGCGGCTGCCGCCGTGAGGTGGCCCTGTCCGACCTCGCCACGGCGATGTCGCGACCGGTCGTCCACGGACTCACCGTGCCCGGCGGCTTGCTCGGCGGCGGGATTCCGGTCTACCACGTGTATGCCGCGTCGCAGGGTCACGTGGCCCTCGCTGCGCTGGAACCGCACTTCACCACCAAGCTGCTCACCGCTCTCGAGATCAACCCCGACGAACTCAGTCGGGAACGACTGGCGGAGGTCTTCGCGCAGCGCACTGCCGCCGAGTGGCAGACCTGGGCTGACGAGCGGGACATCCCGCTGGCCGCCGCCGCAGCACCCTCCGCCTGAACCCACCTGCCTGGCCCCA
The DNA here is from genome assembly GCA_039917755.1 of Knoellia sp. Taxonomy (GTDB): domain Bacteria; phylum Actinomycetota; class Actinomycetes; order Actinomycetales; family Dermatophilaceae; genus Knoellia. Next base: position 5,428 of record JBDSIV010000052.1, read on the forward strand.
CGCCTGAACCACCCCCGTCGATTCACCTCGCTGACGAAGGAGTCACCGTGCCCGAGATCCTCCCTCCCCCGACCTATGTCTCACCCTGGATGAAGGACGAGGTCGCCGATGTCGCGACCCTGGCTCGCACCTTCTTCGAGCGCGAAGTCGTCCCGAACCTCGAGCGTTTTGCCGAGCAGCATCAGGTCGACAAGGAGACCTGGCTTGCTGCGGGCAAGGCTGGGTTGCTCTGCATCTCGATCCCCGAGGAGTACGGCGGCGGTGGCGGCACCTTCGCCCACGAAGCGGCCGTGATGTGGGAGCAGGGGCGCGCCGGTGACGACGCCCTCGGCTACTCGGTGCACTCGTCGATCGTCGCCCACTACCTGCTGCAGTACGGATCCGAGGAGCAGAAGCAGCGCTGGCTCCCGCGCATGGCCTCGGGCGAACTCATCGGTGCGATCGCGATGACCGAGCCGTCGACCGGATCAGACCTCCAGGCGATCCGCACGACCGCCAAGCGCGACGGCGACCACTACGTCATCAACGGCAGCAAGACCTTCATCACGAACTCCTCCCACGCGGGCCTCGTCGTCGTGGTCGCGCGCACGGGCGGTGAAGGGGCACAGGGTGTTTCGCTCATCGTCGCCGAGGTCGACGGGCTCGAGGGCTTCGAGCGCGGTCGGGTGCTCCAGAAGATCGGTCAGCACGGCCAGGACACTCGCGAGCTGTCCTTCACTGACATGCGCGTGCCGGTCGGCAACCTCCTCGGCGAGCAGGAGGGGCAGGGCTTCTATCAGCTGATGCTCCAGCTGCCTCAGGAACGTCTCGCCATCGCCGTGGGTGCGGTCGGGTCAGCCGACAAGGCCGTGGAACTGGCCATTGCCTATTCCAAGGAGCGCGAAGCGTTCGGCAAGCCCATCGGGGCCTTCCAGAACACCCGCTTCACCCTCGCCGAGGTGAGCACTGACGTCCTGGCCGCTCGGACCTTCCTCGACTACTGCATCGGCCTGCACATCGACGGTCGGCTCGATGCCGCCACCGCCTCCCGCGCCAAGTACTGGACGACCGACATCCAGTGCGACGTCATCGACCGGTGCCTCCAGGTGTTCGGTGGCTACGGCTACATGATGGAGTACCCCATCGCCCGCATGTATGCCGGGGCCCGCGTCCAGAAGATCTATGGCGGCACGAACGAGATCATGAAGGAACTCATCTCCCGCACGCTCTGAATCCCCTCGACGGTTGGGCGTGGGGGACGGACTCGATGTGAGAGAGCGCCTGTCTCAATACAGGGTGGCGAGGTAGCTGCCTTCGTTGTCGGTGAAGAACAGCACGACCGTCGAATCGGTGTCCTGCACCATGGCTGAGCATGTCGCCACCGAGCCCTTCTTCGGAGCAGGCACGGCCTCGCAAAAGGTGTCCGTGATGTCCTCGGCAGAGCCGTCGAAGTCCTGTATGCCGTTCTTCAGCGCCTCCTCGACGCTGTCGGTCAGTGCCCTCTCGGTCGCCTGACCGGATGGGGTCAGGTCCACCGAACCCCATGACGGCAGACCGGCGTCGTAGAAGAGGCCACCGTTCCCTGACCGACTCTCGACAGCGAAGGAATTCACGGCATACAGGATCCCGACGCTCGAGGCGACCACGAAAGAGAGGGCGCTGAGCCCGAGCGCTGTCCAGGCCACCCACGACGGGCGGGACCGGGGACCGCCCGGCGCGGCCAACTGCGGCGGACCGGCGTAGCCAGGGTACGGGGCGGCATACGGGGACGCAGGAGAGGCAGGGACGACAGGCACGGGACGAGGGTCGCCGGGCTGCGGAGAGGTGAATGACATCAAGGCTCCTGGGGTGCGGGGACAGCGGCTCATTGTGTCCTGAGCACCCGCCACAGACGGCCACTTTGCTCGACCCGTGGCTGGACAGTTACCCTGATCCGGCTGAGGAGGCGTCGCCTAGCCCGGTTTATGGCGCCGCACTGCTAATGCGGTTTGGGTTTAGACCCATCGAGGGTTCAAATCCCTCCGCCTCCGCGCACGGGAATGCCCCGGATCGCACTGCGGTCCGGGGCATTTCGCGCCTTCCCCAGCCTTCCCCGGGCAACGGCGTCCGCCGGCCCAGGCTGTGGGGCACAACCTCGGCCGAACCTCAGGAGCAGAGGTCGGCGTCAGCCTTGCGAGTCTGGAGCGTCGTGGAAGACGTCGACGTGGACGACAAGGTCTGGGTCGGCAGCGGTTCGGTTCCGAGTCGGTTCGGGACCGCGGCGACGGCGGGCGCACCGACTCCGAGGGTGACCCGGATCTGTTGACCGAGATCAACCTTGGACTTCACGACCGTGGCGCCTGGGAACGCCGCCGCCACCGTGCGGGCTGCCTCGGCCCGGTCGCCCGAGAACTCGACCGTCGCGCCCTTGGCCACGACGTCGCCGTTGAGCGATGTGGGGTTGTCGAAGCCCTGGACCGCCAGAGCGGCCACAGCCTGCTTGGCGAGGCCGGACACACCTGACGAGTTGATGACCTGGATCGTGACCTTGTCGGGCGTCACCGTCAGCGGCAGGGTCGAGCTCGGGCTCGGCGTCGGCGTCGGAGTGCCGAGATCCTGGTCAGTCCGGATCGCCTGCCACAACTCGTTGGCCTCAGGGGCCCACTGGACTCGGTTCTGGTCCGGTGCGTACTCCTCCGTGGGCACGGTGACGAACTGGATCTTGTCGACGCCGATCCCCTTGACGCTCTCGGCGACGTCGCGCATGGCGCCGACGCCGAAGTCGGGGTCGGTCGTGAGCGACTGGGTCGCCGCGTCGAGGAAGCGCAGCAGCTTGTCGGGTCGCAGGAGCAGCGAAGACTTCGTCGCCTCCTGGGCCACGGACGACATGAACGCCTGCTGGCGCTTGATGCGTCCGATGTCCGAGCCGTCGCCGAGGCTGTAGCGCGTCCGCACGTAGCCCAGAGCTTGTTCGCCATTGAGCTCGTGACGTCCCGCAGCGAGCGTGAACTTTGCGTGGGAGTCGTTGATGGCGGTCGGGGTGCACACCGGGACGCCACCGAGCGCATTGACCATGTTCTTGAACCCGCCGAAGTCGACGACAGCGAAGTGGTTGACGAAGATGTTGGTGTTGCCCTCGAGCGTGCGGATGAGGCAGCCGGGACCACCAGTGTTGAAGTTTTGGTTCCACTGCGTGATTTGCCACTGGCCCACCGGAGCGTTGGCATCGCAGCCGATCGGCGCCGGCACCATTGAGTCGCGAGGGATCGACACCATCGTCACGGACTTCCGATTGCCCGAGATGTGCAGGAGGATGTTGGTGTCGGAGTGCTGGCCCGGCTCCCAGTTGCCGTTGCCGTAGCTCTCGTTGCCGGCGCCCTGACGGACGTCTGAGCCCACGAGCAGGATGTTGAGCGGGCCGGTCGCGATGTCCCCCGCCGGGGTCGGACGGTTCTTGCCCACCATCTGGGAGACGTCGAGACGATGGATGTTGCCGTTGAGCCGGAAGTAGGCAGCAACCACGACCACGACGAGCAGGGACGCGACGACTGCGGTGATGATCAGGCCGCGCCGACGCCGAGATCGACGACGATCTCGGCTGGCGGTGCGCTGCTCTGCCCGCGAGGCCACGCGCCACCCCTCGACGTCGCGCTTTGGAGAACTGGCGCCCTCGCCACCGCTCTCATCTGGCTCGTGCTGCACGCATTCCTCTTCATCAGGGGTTTTCGGAACGCGGCACGCCCAACCCCGTCCGGCGCCGCGCCGAATCGAGTGTAGAGGTCGACTCTGGGAGAACTCTGGGTCCTCAGCGTGGCTGCTCAGACACAGACAAGGGCGAGGTATGCCGGGTTCTCGAGTTCCCGGCATACCTCGCCTTGTGTGTCGGTCACATCTGCGGAGGTGAGGGTTCCAGCAACCACAACCGCAGACGCAATGTGAGAGAGAGGCCAGTCAGGCCTTGACCGCCAGGACCGGACAGGTGGCGTCGAGCAGGACCTGCTGGGCCGTGCTCCCGGTGACCATCTTGCCGAGCGGCGAGCGCTTGCGGACGCCGATGACGATGAGCTCGGCACCGAACTCCGCCGCGACCGACAAAATCTCGTCGGCAGGCGTCAGATCACGCGTCATCTGCCGGACCTCGTGCTCGATGCCACGTTCGGTGAGCTGGACATCGAGGGCATCGAGGTCCTGCGGCTGCGCAAAACTGGGCCCCGAGTAGTCACCCAGGACACCAGAATTCACGACGACAAGCTTGGATCCTCGCCGCTCGGCCTCGAGAATGGCCGCGTCGACGGCTGCCAGCCCATGAGCGTTGGGGATGTAGCCGACGACGACGGTCACGACTCCTCCGTGAGTTTCGTTGCACCCGTCATGATCGCCACACCCTGGCCCATGTCGTGGGTGGCCGGTGTGACGACACCGGCGCGACCGCCGAGACGTTGGATGTGGATGCGGTCGGCGACCTCCCACACGTGCGGCATGTTGTGCGAGATGAGGATGACCGAGAGGCCACGATCGCGCAGCTGCTTGATCATGTCGAGGACCATCCCCGACTCCTTGACGCCCAGTGCCGCGGTCGGCTCGTCGAGGACGACGACCCTGCTGCCGAACGCTGCAGCCCGAGCGACGGCGACGGCCTGGCGCTGGCCGCCGGAGAGGGTCTCGACCGCCTGACTCATGTTCTGGATCGTCTGGATCCCGAGGTCCTGCACCGATTCACCGGCCCGCTTCTCCATGCCCTTCTTGTCGAGCATGCGCAGCACCGAGCCCAGAGGACCCTTGCGACGCTCCTCGCGACCGAGATAGAGGTTGCTCGCGATGTCGAGCGCGGGGATGACGGCAAGCTGCTGATAGACCGTCTCGATGCCCGCCTCACGCGAGTCCTGAGGCTTCTTGAAGCTCACCGGCTCGCCGTTCATCGTGATCGTCCCGGAGTCCGGGACATAGGCCCCGGTGAGACATTTGATGAGAGTCGACTTGCCGGCGCCGTTGTCGCCGATGACCGCCAGCACCTCGCCCGGATAGAGGTCGAGGTCGACGCCGTCGAGTCCGACGACACGGCCAAAGGTGATGACGAGCTTGCGCGCCGAGAGCACGGGAGCCTGTGAGTAGATGTGCTCCTTGCCTTCGGGTATGCCGCCGTGCGCGACGGCGAGATCGGTGCCGCTGGTGGTGCTCATGCCTTCACCTTCCGGATCCACTGGTCGACGGCCACCGCGAGGATGACGAGGAGGCCCGTGGCCAGGACACGCCACTGCTGGTCCACGCCCATCTGCGACAGACCGAACTGGAGCGTCTGGACGATGAGGGCACCGATGAGGGTTCCGACGAGTCGACCACGTCCGCCAAAGAGGCTCGTGCCGCCGATGACGACGGCGGTGATGCTCGCGAGGTTGGCATCAGGGAACGCGTTGGGGGTGGCCGCACCTGCCCGACCGATGAGGATCCAGGCCGCCAACCCGTAGATGAGACCCGCGACGGTGTAGACGGCAAGGAGAACGCGTTTGCTCGGCACACCCGAGAGGCGTGACGACTCTGGATCGTCACCCACGGCATACACGTATCTGCCCCAGGCCGTCTGCGAGAGGACGAAGGCCATCACGACATACATGAGGATGACGACCACGATGCCCCAGGTCAGTCGGAACTCACCGATCCCGAAGCCTTCGCCGAGGACGTTCAGCATCCGCGGCAGGTGGTCGGCCTGGATGCTCGATCCCCCGGAGTAGAGCAGGGCGATCGCCGTGAAGACACTGAGCGTGCCCAGGGTGACGATGAACGGCGGCAGGTTGATCCGGGTCACGAGCAGGCCGTTGAGGAAGCCCGCCCCGATGGCCAGCGCCACGCCGATGAGCAGCGCCAGGATGCCCGGCATCCCACCGTCCTTGGCGAGCGTGGCCATGACCATCATCGACAGGACCATGATCGCGCCGACCGACAGGTCGATCCCGGCGGTGAGGATGATGAGGGTCTGGCCCACGGCGAGAGCCGCGACAATCGCGGTCTGCTGGAGCAGGATGCCCATCGAGCTCGGCGTGAGGAAGGTCGGCGTCGCGATGTAAAAGCCGATGAACGCCGCGACGAGCAGGGCGAGCGGACTGAGCCACGGCCGCGAGTGCAGCTGATGCTGAACCCGCTGGACCGGCGACTGCTGCCGCCGAGCGAACTCGGCGGCAGCCGAGGTGACGTCCGGGCTCACAGTCAGTTGCCCCAGCAGATCTTGGAGCCCTCGTCGGAGGTGATGCTGTCGACGCCGTCGACCTTCTTGTCGGTCACGAGGGCAACACCGGTGTTGAAGAAGTCGAGACCGTCAGAGGTCTTGGGCTTCTCACCACCGCGAGCGACCTTGGCGATGGCCTCCATGCCCATGGTGGCCATCTTGAGTGGGTACTGCTGGGCCGTGGCCCCGATGACGCCACTCTTGACCGAGGCGACGCCGGCGCAGCCACCGTCGACCGAGACGATGAGGGCGGTCTTGTTGGCGGCCTTGAGGGCGGCGTTGGCGCCGACAGCGGTCGGCTCGTTGATCGTGTAGACGAGGTTGATCGCGGGGTTCTTGGCGAGGCACTTCTCCATCGCGGTGCGTCCACCGTCCTCCGCGCCGTTGCCGGCCTCGTTGCAGACGATCGTGTAGTCGCCACCACCGGCAGCGGTGTACTTGCCGGTCTTGGCCTCGTCGCCGTTCTTCTTGGGGTCGGCGACGTCGATGCCCATGCCCTCGAGGAAGCCCTGGTCACGGTTGTAGTCGACCGAGACGATCTTGTCGCTGAAGAGGTCGAGCAGCGCGATGACAGCGGGCTTGCCAGCCATCTGGCCGGCGGCCCACTGTCCGTCGAGCTTGCCTGCCTCGCGGTTGTCCGTGGCGAAGGTGATGTCGACGGTGTCGGCCGGGTCGGGCGGGGTGTCGAGGGCGATGACAAAGAGCTTGGCGTCACGGGCCTTCTTGATCGCGGCGTTGACACCGGTGCTCATCGGCGTGATGAGGATGCCCTTGTCGCCGCGGGCGATCGCATCCTCGATGGCGGTGATCTGACCCTGGTCGTCGCCCTCCTGCTTGCCCGAGGCAACGGTGAGCTTGACGTTGTTCTTGGTGGCGTCGGCCTTGGCGCCATTTTGCATGGCGACGAAGAACGGGTTGGTCGAGTCCTTGGTGATGAGGGCGACCCCGACGGGGGCGTCGCCGCCACTGGCGCCACCGGTGCTGCCACCGTCGGCGGGGCTGGATCGGTTGCAGGCGCTGAGTCCAAGGGCCGTTGAGGCGGCCATCGCACAGACGAGGACGCGGGAGGCGCGGGGGGAAAGGCGCATGAGGTAACTCTCCTATGGGGGGGCGGTGACAACGTTGTCAAGACTATTTATAGGCCCCTCTTGCTTTCAGGTCAAGGGATGGCGTACAACTCGATACATGTTTGTGACATCGTTGTCAGTGCCACCGGGCCACCTTGGTTCCCATGTCTGACCAAGTCGGACGCGCCACGATGCGTGATGTCGCCGCCCTCGCAGGGGTGAGCATCAAGACCGTGTCGCGCGTCGTCAATGCCGAGGCCGGAGTGGCCGACGCGGTGCGAGAAAGAGTTCAGGACGCCGTGGGTCGCCTCGACTACCGCCACCATCTGGCGGCCAGCAACCTGCGTCGAGGTGGCGGTCGCAGCGGTCTCATCGGTGCCCTGCTCCAGGACGTCAGCAACAGCTTCTCTGCGGCCCTGCTCCGATCTCTGGAGGATGCTGCGCGCAACCGTGGCACCGCGATCCTCTCCGCGAGCCTCGACGAGGAGCCCGACCGCGAGCGCGCGCTGGTCCACGACCTCGTGACGCGTCGGGTCGACGGACTCGTCCTCATGCCATCGACCGATCGACAGGACTATCTCTCCTCGGAGGTGCGGGCCGGCCTGCCGGTTGTTTTCGTCGATCGTGAACCGAGCGGAGTCGCTGCGGACTCGGTCACTGTCGAGAACTTCGAGGGTGCGCAGATGGGCGTCGAACACCTTCTCGCACAGGGACATCGGCGCATAGCGTGCCTCACCGACCTCGCCGAGATCCACACCGCGCGCAGCCGACGCGACGGCTACGTCGAGGCCTTTCGGGCGAGGGGCCTGCACCCGGTCGATCAGCTGTCGGCCCAAGGTCTGCGAGGACCAGGTGCTGCCGAGGCGGCCGTGCTGCAGTTGCTCGATCTCGCAAGGCCTCCGACGGCGATCTTCGCGGCTCGCAACGACCTCACCCAGGGGGCGGTCCGGGCCCTGCGGCAGCGTGGTCTGAGTGACTCGGTGGCCCTCGTGGGTTTCGATGACTTCCCGCTCGCCGATCTGGTGACGCCGGCCCTCACCGTGGTCCGCCAGGACGTGGGTCGCATCGGCCGGCTCACCGCCGACCTGATCCTGGCGCGCATCGACGGAGACACCTCGCCCCCGCAGCGCATCATCGTCGAGCCGACGCTCGTGGTCCGCGGCTCGGGCGAGATCCCCCCGCACCAGTCCGACTGATTGCCCGTTCGGGGAGTGCCCGAACGGGCAATCAGTCGAGCCAAACGGTGGCGGCGGGTGTGGGATTTGAACCCACGAGAGCTCTCACTCTGGTCGCTTTCAAGGCGACTGCACTAGGCCACTATGCGAACCCGCCAGGCACACCGGCATACCGGTGACCGAGACACAGGGTATGCCGGTTGGCCGAGGATGCGGAACCCGGACTCACGCTCCCGGCAGGTAGGGTCGCAAGCCAGAACGGAAGGAACCCTCATGCCCAGAATGAGTTTCGTCGTCGGCCTCGCTGCCGGATATGTCCTCGGCGCCCGCGCCGGCAAGCAGCGCTATGCCCAGATCAAGAAGGTCTCGGGCACTGTCTGGCAGAGCAAGCCCGTCCAGAAGCAGGTCGCTGCCGTCAAGGAGAACGCTCGCACCAAGGCCGCGCCGGTCGTGGCCGACTTCGTTGCCGACGCGGCCAAGGCCACCGGCGAGAAGCTGCGCGCCTCGCGCAGCATTCCGTCCCAGGTCGCCGACGGACGCGACCGCACGACCGGTGCTGACCCCTGGGTCGCGTCGGCTGCCGCCCGCGGCGAGGACCCTTGGGCCACGGCCACCAAGCGCTGACCTCGAGTTCACTGCCCAGGGGTCGCAACGTCTGCGGAAACGGTCGCTAGAACAGCCGCATCCGCAGACACAACGGGTTGTGATCTGATGCCGCCGGCCTTCCCGCATCCCAGCAGGACGAGCGAGGGCACCGTTCCGGGCTGAGCCAGGTCGACGAAAATCATGGCCGTTCCTGCCACGCCGTTGAGCAGGGACACGTCACCGTCGGCGCCCTGCAGCCCGCAGGGCCACTCCTCTGGATCGACCGGCGCAGACCTGACAAAACTCGCCGCGGCTGCGATGGCCCGCTCCCGGTGCTCGGGCACCCCGAAGACGTCTGCCGCGAGCGCGACCACCCCCGTCGGCCCTCCCGCTCCATGGCACACCGTCCAGCCCGCCGGCGCGGCGTCGACTCCCTGTGCCGTAGCCAGCGCACCTGCCTCGCCCATCGCGAGCCCACAGCGCTGCACGGCCATCTCGGCCTCGGCACGCGTCGTGTCGAGCGACCACGGCACCTCGAGACCGTTGGCGGCGAGCTCGAGCAGTCTCAATCTCACGACACCGGCCCCCGCGGCACCATGGCACCAGAGGTCAGGCCACGTGACGTCACCGTCACGCAGGTCCGGCCATCCGCCACGGGCGGGGTCTGACCACGACGCCTCCCAGGCCAGCGCCTCCCCAGCAAGTTCGAGGGCATTCTGGGCGAGTCGTGGCCACACCGCCGCGGCCTCCGCCAACGCCCACGCCACCCCTGAGGCGCCATGTGCCAGCCCGCAGAGCGGTCGCCCCGAGTCCCCCACCAGCCGTGCATCCGGCCAGCTGCGGCCCCAGACCTCGACCCGCGACCGGTGTCGCAGCTCCGCCACAATGCCCGCCGCGTGATTTTCGTGCCGGCGCACCCGGGCCAGGCTGAGCAGGATGCCGGCGAGCCCGTCGGTGAGGTCACTGCTGTCGGCCCATCCGGGTTCGACCTTGCCCCCGACGCACCGAAGGAGGTCCACCCCCGCTTCGCCCACGAGCAGGCCAGCAGGCACGTCCCGGCCGATGGGCCGTGACTGCTGGAGTGCCCGGGTTCCGGACGCGCCCAGCTCGACTGCGTCGGGTCGCTGCAGGGCAGCCCCGAGGTGGGTCAGTGCCCACACCACTCCGGCATCGCCGTCATAGAGGGCACGGCGTCCCGCGACCACCCCCAGTGGTCGGCCGTCCGGTCCCAGCTCCCACGAGGGCCAGGTCGGTCCCACGTCGTCGATGACGGCCGTCCGCACGAGGAGGTCAACACACCGATGGGCTGCCTCCAGCACGACCTTTTGGTCACCATTGCTCTCGATGTCACGATCCGGCATGGCTGCGCTCATCGGGTCCCTCCAGTTGCCGCAACCACGACACTCCCAGCACCCGCTGCCGAACGGTGAGGCGCGGCCGGATCGAGTCCCCGACAACGGAACTCCTCCGCAACGAGGTGCAGCCACTCTTGACCCGACATCCTTGTGCCACCCAACGGCGCGTATGCCGCCGCAATTGCTGCGCAGCGCACCTCACCAAAGCTTTCTCCCGTCCCCGGGTCCTCGGCCCACCCGATGCCGTCGCCCAGGGACTCGGTGAGCGGCGGGGGCGAACCCATTGTCAGCCCCTGCACCGCGGCGACCACAGCATCACGGTCTCGGTGCTGCAGGGCTCCCGCGAGGTAGGTCACCACGGCATCGGGCCGAGTGAGCCCATCGACCGAGGGTGCGAGCTTGAGCATCCACGAATCCGCCTCTGCCAGGGCCGTGGTCACCGCTTGGACCAGCGGAGCCACGGCACCGCGAGCCGGCCGCAGATAGACACGCAGGAGCGGTCCGGAGTGCTGCTGCAGGTCCCAATGGGTTCCCCAGGTGCGCCACCAGCCGTCCTGGACGACGGCCCCGAGCCGCCCCAGCGAGCGCACCCTGTCACCCACGCGAGGTGGGAATCCGGGTCGTCCGCTCGTCGTGACGTACTCCCCACGGCACAGCGCCCGTCGCCCTCGTGGTGTCGCCACGACAACGACCCCGGCAATACCCGTTGCTACGACCTCGGATTCGGCATCGGCCCAGTGGGACGCGCCCCTGTGCGCTGCCCGGGCGGCGGTCGCGACGGGAGCATCCCAACGACGTGAGTCCGAAGCGGGAGGTGCGCCGACGGCATACCACTGGCTGTAGAGCAGGTCCGCAGGAGGACAAGCACCCGAGCCGCGCCGCAACACGTCTTGGGCGGCGAGCACCTGGGCCGCATGCTCATCCCGCCACCCCTTCACGGCGACACCACCCCGTCGGCCGACTCGAGAGCGAGCGCGAGGAGGACAGCGACCTCGTTGGACCCCTCCTCACCGCGGGTGAGCGCGACCTGCCAAGCCGTGAGCAACGCACGGACACAGCGCCATTGCGGCGACGGCGACGCCGGACCGCACGCCGTCCAATACGCCTCCAGACACATGGCGGCAAGGTCCACCCCGGGCACGGAGAGGTTCGTGAGGACGGCCGCAGCTGAGGCCACATCAATGTCGGGACAGCCCAATCCGCCGAGCTCGAAGTCGATGAGCCCTACCCGGACATCACCGGACAGCGAGGTTCGGACGATGACGTTGCCCACAGAGATGTCGCCGTGGACGAGGTGACTCGGACGCCACTGGTGGCGGGCGACCTCAAGGGCCTTTCGGATTGTGGGATCTTGAAGAGCATCGAGGATGGTCGTCGTGTCGGCCAGCTGTGTGCCCCCGGCCATCGATGGGGGCAGCTCGTGCATGAGCGGCCAGGGAGGCGGAGCCTGCGGGACGACGCCGGAGGCCGGGTGCCGATGCAGCTTTGCGAGCGTGCGACCGAGGTCGACTGCGGCGGGACGCAGGACTGCGGGGTCGCTCACGGTCGACAGCTCCACGCCCGGCAGCGCGGTCATCCACACCGACCCCGATCCCCCCTGCAGGATCGGTGTCGGTGCGAGATCGAGGGACGCGACGGCGTCCAGGAGGGTCGACTCGATGCCGACAGTGTCGTCACCGTCGAGCCGTGCGGCGGCCCCGGCCTGCTTGACGTAGCCCACGGGTGATCCGTCGCGCTCGATGACGTGCACGGCATTGCTGCGCGAGACAGCGCGTATGCGTGCGAGTCCGGCGCGGACGTCCTGCACAGGGACGAGCCCGTGCCGGACGGCCGCACCGAGCAGGCTGGGGGATGAGGCCACGGGTCAGGCACCACCCACGGTGCCGGGACCCGAGCCGGAGTTGTCATGGCCTTCGGCGTCGAGCGCGTCGACCTCTTCGAGGGCGGCGAGGTAGCCGCTCCAGTAGACGTCGTCGGCCACGGCCTCGACCTCAGCCACAGACGCGCCGTAGCCAGAGTCGCTTCCACTGAAGCCACCACTGAAGCCGCCTCCACCGTTGACCCACTCCTGGATCGGGGGCCGTTCGAAGCCACCCCCGCAGGCTCGCGTCGGGAGGGTGCATCCGGGTCGGGTGAACTGCACGTCGCAGATCACGGGCCGTGTCACGGCGCACGTCGCCGGCCTCGTGACGAAGTCGCAGATCTGCGGCCGAGTCACGACCGGGCACAGCGCCGGGACGCGCGTCTTGATCGTCGGGCAGCTGGCGTCGTAGCGGGTCCGCAGACACACGACCAACCTCGTGTTGAGGCACGAAATCAGTGGACGCGTCACCGGCACGACGACCGGAAGCAACACATCCACCCCGAGCTCGTCGAGGACGGCTTGGACCGGGTTGGCGAAGGTCATCGACCCGTCGTTGCTGCCCGCGAAGAGCAGGCCGACGACGTTGCGCGACATGTCCATCACGGCCGACCCCGAGTCACCGTGGTCCGAGAAACGAGGGTTGCGCGTCGTGTCGGTGTTGATGCGGATCTGGTGGTGCAGCGTGTGCGAACCCACGTCGGAGCCGTAGTTGATGCTCACCGTGAAGTCGGTCGAGGCCACCGTCCCGAAGGTGTGCTCAGTGGTGCGACCGCGCTTCTGGACGGCCATGCCCACTGTGGCGGGGGTGCTGCCGGCGACGTCGCCGACACCCGTGACGGAGGGCGACCACGGCTGGGCCGCGTCGACCGTGATGACCGCGCCATCGACGTTGTCCGACAGCGTTGCTCGCGTCAACGAACCGAACTCCCCGGTGGGGGCGCCACCGTCGACGAGCGAGGGCTGGACCTGACGGTCGCCCACGGTCCACGAGTTGTTGACGCAGGCGACGTGGAAGTTCGTCAGCGCCATCGTGGCACCACTGGCCCGGTCACGAACCATGGCACCGAGCGTGCCGACGAAGACGTAGTTGCCGGCCGACGGGACATCGGGGGGCGAGAGGAAGACCGAACGACGCGGACCGATGCCGATGCCGCCGGCGAGGGTTGGGTAGTCGCCCGTGTCGACCAACAGCTCGGTGTCGTCGAGCTGGCGGTAGGCCGGCTGAAGCTCGATGACGAGCTCCTGGACGTCGGTCTTGACGCCGTCGATCTCCTTGGGGATGGCGGCTCCCTTCGAGAGTTTGCCGGTCGGCTTCTTCTGCTCGACGAAGACCACGATGCTCAGCTCGCCGGTCTTCTTGCCGTCCGTCTCCTTCTCGGCGATGTCGACTGCGACGACGCCGGGCCTGGCGATGAGCTCGTCCTCGACGGACTCCTTCACCGGTCTGATGGCTGCGCGCTGCGCGGCCAATTCGTGCTGTGTTGCCATGGCGTGCTCCTTGGGGTGATGCGGCGCCCTGCGCGGCCCCGACAGTGGACAAGGAGTCAGCTGGCCCCTCCCAGATACATCCGACCCAGAACATTTCCTGCGCGTCGATCTCGCACTCACCGATTCGCACACAACGGTGTGCCTGAGATGTATCTGGATGGCTTCCCGTGACTCCTTCCCCTGTGACCCCCCTAGTCCCTAGGCTGAACCAACGGCACCAGCCGCCGGGGTTCAGCACAGAGCTCACGGAAGGCACAGATGAACCACAACGAGCGGCCCGAACGGCCCGTGCGCAGCGTCCCCGTGACGGTCCTTCCGGGCACGGCGGTGCGCCGTCTTCGCGCGCGTTTCCTCGACCCGACCACCGCGGTCCGCCTCGAGGGACAGGAACTGGAGCCCACGGCATACGTGGGTGATGTCCTTCTCGTCCCCGGGCTCCTGGGTCGGTCCGCCGACCGCGGAGTCGGCGCGCTCGAGTCCGCTGCCAAAATTCTGGGGTATGCCGTGGTGCCGGAATCTGACGATTCTCTCGTCGGCTTCGCCACCGAACACAAACTCCTCGACGCCTTGGACAAGGTGGGGCACACCGTGGTCCGGCTCATCCCGATGGCCGGGCGCGGCGATGCGTCCCCGCTGGCTCCGGCAGACGCCTGGGCCGTGTTGCAGGCCGCCCGCGCCCTCGACCAGGGCGCCGTGGCCGGCGTCGGACTCGCGCACGTCATGACCGCCAGCGGCTGGGGGCAGGGCGTCGGCTGGGGCCAGGGTGTGGGCTGGGGCCAGGGTGTGGGCTGGGGCCAAGGTGTCGGTTGGGGCCAGGGCGTGGGCTGGGGACAGAGTGTCGGGTTCGGGCCAAGCGAGCGCATCCCGGTCGTCTGGTCGGCACCACCGCCGGCCCACGAGGAGGGCGGCCCGGTCGTCGCCACGCTCGACACCGGGCTCGGCCAGCACGAATGGTTCGACGGGGACCGCGCCGAGCGGCTCCCCGAGCCCCTCCACATGCCTCCCGAGACCGACGGCGTGACCATCGACCTCGTCAACTACGTCCTCGACCCTCTTGCGGGCCATGGCACCTTCATCGCCGGCGTGGTGCGCCAGCACTGTCCGGACGTCAGGATCCTCTCCGTTCCGGTGATGTGGGGTGACGGAGCTGCTGATGAGATCGACGTGGTTCATGCCCTCACCGGGCTCCACCTGCGCCAATCCCTGGCACTGAGTCCGGGAGGCGACCCGGGCCAGGCCATCGACGTGATCACGCTCTCCCTGGGCTATCGCCACGAGACTCCGGGTGCCTTCGACGACGAGGAGGCCCTGTTCCGGGTCCTGCGTGGACTCGCCGAGCTGGGCGTGACGATCGTGGCCGCTGTCGGCAATGACTCCAGCGACGTCGAGTTCTTCCCAGCCGCCTATGCCGCACAGGTCACGACGGGTGCGCCCATGGTCAGCGTGGGGGCTCTCAACCCCGACCGCCGCACCGTGTCCGTCTACTCCAATACCGGCCCCTGGGTGCAGACGTATGCCACCGCGACGTCCATCGTGAGCACGATGCCGACGACGTTCAACGGCTCCCGTCGCAGCGAGCTGCTGCACCAGTCCAACCCCAGCGTCCTTCCGGCAGTGCCCACCCGCGGCGCAGCCGACTCGGACGACTACAGCAGCGGATTCGGCTTGTGGAGCGGCACGTCGTTCGCGGCTCCCGCCCTCGCCGGTGAGATCGCTCAGGCTCTGGGGTCTGACCGTTCAGCCGATGCCGACGAGCGCAGCGCTCGAGCCCGCGACATCGTGGCGGCGCGGCTCTCGGCCACCACCAAGACTCTCGAGGAGGAGAAGTGAACGCCGGCAAGGTCGACCGAACCGGCCGCACCGAACACACCGCACCCGGTCTGGCAGTGACTGCTGCCAGGGCCTTCTCACTGCACCGCTCGGGCGACTCGAGCGCCATGGCGGGGTTGGTCGACGACGTGACTCCCCTGCTCTGGCACACCGCAAGGTCCCAGGGTGCCGACCCCACCACCGCTGAGGACGTGGTGCAGACGACGTGGTTGCGACTCGTCGAGCACGCTGACGACATCAACGATCCGCAGGCCGTCCTCCAGTGGCTGCTCATGACCACGAAACGCGAGGCTTGGAGCGCAGTGCGGAGGGGGCGACGCACGGTCCCGAAGGAACCGTGGGACGAGTCGCCCTCAGCTGACCTGACCGGACCTCAACCAGCGGCCGACCCCGCGCTGGCCATCCAGGATGCCGAGTCCGCTGTGACGGTCTGGCGCCACGTCCAGAGCCTTCCCGAACGTTGCCAGCAACTCCTGCGCCTCGTGGCCTTCGTCGAACGGCCCGACTACGGCGTCGTGAGCGCCTCGCTGGGCATCCCGATCGGCAGCATCGGACCCACGCGTGGCCGGTGTCTGGCCAAACTTCGGCTTGCGCTGCTGGCCGACCCGACGTGGGAGGTGACGGCATGACCTCACCACAGAACTCCGAAGAGGCCTGGGCCATGGAGCCTCTCGATTCCTTCGACGAGCGTGCCCTCACCCTCATCCGCACCCACGTGGAACTCGTCGATCCGGTCCCGACGCACCTTGCCGAGCGGGTGAAGTTCGCCATGACCGTGGCCAATCTCGAGGCCGAGATCGCCCATCTCATGAACGACGGCGCCCTCGCCGGCACCACCCGCACCACGGAGTACGACCGCGCCTCAACGGTCACCTTCGAGAGTGAGGGTCTGAGCATCATGGTGAGTCTCGAGCTCGTGACGGATGGCCTCACCAGGGTGCGCGGGTGGGTCACGTCGCCCGGAGCCGACGTCGAGCTGCGCGAGCGCTCACGCAGCCAGGAGGCGACGTCCGACGACGAGGGACGCTTCGTCTTCGACCGGGTCGCACACGGCACCGTGCACCTCGTCATCCGGCGAACCGACGAGCCGGGCACCCGCCCGGTCATCACACCGGGGATCGAGATCTGAAAGGACTCACGACGCTCGATGCAGCTCGCGAACTTCACGCCCGTGGCAGGTCGGAGAACTCAGCCGGCCACTACCGGCGGGCTGACGCTGCCCTGAACAGGGCTTTGGCAGTTCTGGACGGGCCGGGGAGCGATGGCCTGGATCCTGCTGAACTGCTGCGCCTGCGCGCCCGGATCCACATCACGCGAGCGGTGTCACGCTTCGGCATCGAGGGGCCGGAGGCTGGGCTGAGCGTTCTGGACGACGTGCTCAGGATGATCGAGGGTCACACACCCCCTGTCGTCGGGGCGATCGCTCACCTCCAGGCAGGTGCCATCAATGTCATGTGTTCGAACTGGACCGACGCGTTGAGCGCCCTCGCCCAGGTCGAGCCCCACCTGCACGAGCTGAGCCCCGCCGAACAGTGCGCCGCCCTCATCAACAGGGGGCTGGCCCACGTCTCCCTCCAGCACTTCGACGTCGGGAGGCAAGATCTCGAGATGGCGGTGAGCCTCGCCGTCACCCACCACCTGCCCATGGAGGAGTTCAAGGCCAGGCACAACCTCGGTTGCCTCGCCTACCTCGCCGGAGACATCCCGGGGGCGCTGAGGCTGCTGGGTGAAGCCGTCGACATGGACGTGGGCATCACCAGCGCCCGCGGCCACCTCGACCATGGCAAGGTCCTGTTGGACGCGGGGCTCGTCGACGAAGCAGAGGTGGTGCTCCACCACGGTCTTGACGCGGCCCGGCACGACCGGCAACCCATCGAGCGGGGAGAGATCCACCTGGACCTCGCACGCGCGGCCCTGCTTCGCGGGGACACGATGGAGGCGCGCACCCGGGCGGGGCAGGCGGTGAGAGCCTTCCGCGCCCTGCACGTGTCGAGTCGGGCGGACGAGGTCGAGCTGTTCGTTGCTGTGATTGACCTCGGTGCAGGCCGCCGACTCACGCATGCGGCGACGGTCGCTTCTCGCTGGGACACCTCGACTCCGACGCTGCCCTCGCAACGCCTGGCCACCCGCATCAAGATCGAGGTCGCTCTGGCCCGTCATGACCTCGTCACGGCCCGCAACGAGTTGACGCATCTCGAGACCGACCACCCCCTGTCCTTGGGGGTCCTGCTCCACGAGCACCTGCTTGCCGCACGGCTGGCGGCAGCCGAAGGCGATGGGACCCGCGCTACGGAGATCCTGCGCGACGCCGCCGCCCGTCTCGCCCATGACCAGGGCGACGTCCACAGCCTCGAGGTTCGTGCTGGCCTTGCGTTCCACGCCGCCCGGATCCGCGATGCCGATGTTGCCGCTGCCACGGATACGGGGTCGGTGGCGGAGCTCTTCGAGAGCGTCGAGCGCTGGCGCGCTGCGTCCCACCGGACACCGCCCCTGCGACCGGCCGATGACCCGGAGACGGCCCGGCTCGTCGCGCGCCTTCGCCAGGTCCGGCAGGTCGCGCACCACGATTCGTCGGTCGGTCACGGCGACGAGGTGACAACCCTGCAGGCCGCCATCACGGCGCGGCTTCGCGCCGTCCGCGGGGACCGCGTCGGCGACGACCTCCACGCGGCAACTGCCGACCTGGCCATCGCAACGGCGCTCGAGCGAGGCGTCACCCTCGTCACCTTTCACGAGATTCGCGGCATCGTCGTGCGGTTGGTGGTCCACGAAACGACGATCCTCCAGAACGTGCTCGGATCGTCTGGCGACCTCGGCACCTGTGCAGCCCGAGCCATTGCCGACGTCCATGCAACCTCGGTGGCCCGACCCTCGATGGCCGCCTTCCTCGCTCACGCTCGTGAGCAGTCCCTGCGCGACATCGACCGGGCGCTGCTGGCGGGCGTGGGAGGCAGCGGGACCGTCGTCATCGTGCCCACCACCGCCCTCGCCTCCCTGCCCTGGCGTGCCCTGCCGTCCCTGGCGGACCGCCCGGTCATTGCGGCACCTTCCGTGACGGCCTGGATCCGCCGATCCACGGTGGCCACCCGACGACCTCCGGTTGTCACCGCACTGGCCGGGCCGGGCCTGCCACGAGCGCGCGAAGAGGCGAATGCCGTCGGGAAGGCGTGGCGCCGGCATACCGAATTCGTCTCCGGCGCGACCCGATCTGAGTTTGCCGTCGCTTCGGACGTGCGCACCGCCCTGGCTTCGGCGAGCGTGGTCCATTTGGCGGCGCACGGCCACCACGTCGACCAAAGCCCACTTTTCTCGAGCCTCGACATGGCCGACGGTCCGGTGTTTGCCCACGAGCTCACGGCACCACTCGCGGCGGAGCTCGTCATCCTGTCGGCGTGTGACGTGGGCCGCGCCCGTGGACGGGCCGGCGACGAGCCCTTGGGTCTGGCGGCTGCTCTGCTCAGCCTGGGGGTGCAATGCGTCGTGGCCGCGACGAACCCGGTGCACGACGACGTGGCCGCCGTTGCGATGCTCGATCTGCACCAGCGCCTCGCCCAGGGTGCCGACGTCGCAACCGCGTTGCGCGACACCGCTGCTCAGGTTCCGGGGGCTGAGGCGTTCTGCGCCTACGGCAACACCTGGACCGCACCGACAATCGTCCAACAGGTCCCGTTTGGTTCGAACCACTTGTGACCTGTTGGCCGATTGCTGTCGGGCTAGATGAAGAGGGCGGGTTCGCGGAAGAGGGCCTCATAGGGATCCTCGCCCGGATGGCCCGGGAAGCGCACGGACGCGGGAATTCCGGTCGCGATGGCTCCAGCTGGAATGTCCTTCACGACAACCGAATTGGCGCCGATTTGCACGTCATCACCCACGTCGATGGGGCCGAGGATCCGGGCTCCGGCACCGATGGTCACGCGGTCGCCGACTGTCGGATGACGCTTGGTCTTCGCGAGAGATCGGCCACCCAGGGTGACCCCGTGATAGAGCATGACGTCGTCGCCGACCTCGGCTGTTTCGCCAATGACGACACCCATGCCGTGGTCGATGAAGAAACGCTTGCCAATCGTGGCGCCAGGGTGGATCTCCACTCCCGTCACCGCACGCGTCACGGTCGACAGGGTGCGCGCTACGGGCTTGAGATGGGGCCGCGCCCACAACTTGTGGGCCACCCGATAGGACCAGATCGCGTGCAGCCCAGGTGAATTCAGCACAAGGTCAGAACGCGAAGCTGCAGCCGGGTCACGGGCAATCGCCGCGTCGACGTCCCGGCGAACGCTCGCCGCGGCCCGCTGGACTCGGGACCGAAGGCGAGCGAACGGCATACGCGATGGGTAGGTAGTCAGCATGAACTAGTCGACAAGTCCTTCGAAGAGAATCGTCGAGAGGTAGCGCTCGCCGAAGCTCGGGATGATGACGACGATGGTCTTGCCTGCGTTCTCGGGTCGGGTCGCGACCTGGTTGGCGGCGGCGAGCGCGGCCCCGGAGGAGATGCCGACGAGCAGGCCCTCCTGGGTGGCGGCCTTGCGAGCCCACTCGACCGAGGTCGCGGCGTTGATGTCGATCACCTCGTCATAGATCTCGGTGTCGAGGATCTCGGGAACGAAGTTGGCACCCAAGCCCTGGATCTTGTGAGGCCCGGCGGCACCGCCGTTGAGGATCGCGGACTCCTCGGGCTCGACGGCGATGATTTGCACCTCGGGCTTGCGCTCCTTGAGAACCTGGCCGACGCCCGTGATGGTGCCACCGGTGCCGATGCCAGCAATGACGATGTCCACCTTGCCGTCGGTGTCGCGCCAGATCTCCTCGGCGGTGGTCTTGCGGTGGATCTCGGGGTTGGCCTCGTTGGCGAACTGACGGGCGAGGACGGCACCCTCACGCTCGGCCACGATCTCCTCGGACTTGGCGACGGCGCCCTTCATGCCGGTGGCCGGGTCGGTGAGGACGAGCTCGGCTCCATAGCCACGCAGCAGCGCGCGACGCTCCTTGGACATGGACTCGGGCATCGCGAGGACGACCTTGTAGCCGCGGGCCGCGCCAACCATGGCGAGCGCGATGCCGGTGTTGCCCGACGTGGCCTCGACGATCGTGCCGCCCGGGGGGAGCTGACCGGAGGCCTCGGCGGCATCGACGATCGCAACGCCGATGCGGTCCTTGACCGAGCTCGCGGGGCTGTAGAACTCAAGTTTCGCTGCGACGACCGTGCCCTCGGGGGCCTCGATGATCCGGTTGATCCGGACGAGCGGGGTGTTGCCGACTGCCTGGGTGACGTCGTCAAGGATGGGCATGAGTTCTCCGATGCTCGGGTGAAGTAGTCGTTGAAATTATGTCGATTCAAACACTGAGTTATTGAACAGCACAAGGTCCACCTTCATTCCGGACGCGCACACGGATGTGCCCGCCTCGGTGCCCCGATCGGTGCGCAGGAACACCCGCCGGCGCGCGACGGGCTCGTGAGTCCTGACACACCGGGTGCGAGGGGCATCACTGAGCACGATGCGCGTGCTTGACGCTCAGTAGACTCGCGGCCATGTCCGCGCTCCAGATCGTCGCCTCCGCCATCTGTTTCCCGTTGATGCTCGTGGGGTGGGCCCTCCTGTTCCGACAGATCGGGCGGTTCGTCGCTCTCTACCGTGTGGGACAGGCGGATCCGCGCCGCACCGACACCCCGCTGGCGCGCACGTGGACGCTTGCCAAGGAGTTCCTCGGCCACACCCGCATGTCGCGCCTGCCCGTCGTGGCGGTCGCGCACTGGTTCACGGCGCTGTCGTTCATGTTGCTCTTCGGCACCCTCGTCACAGCGTTCGGCCAGCTTCTCAAGCCCGAGTGGCAGCTACCGATCATCGGACACTTCCCGCCCTACGAGTGGCTGACCGAGTTCTTCGCGTGGACCGGCTTCGTCGGCATCGTCGTCCTCATGGTCATTCGCCAGATCAAGCACCCGCGCTCGGCATCTGGTGAGAACGGACGCAACTCGCGCTTCTTCGGCTCGACCTGGTGGCAGGCCTACTACGTCGAGCTCACCATCCTCGGCGTCACCATCTGCATCGCGACCCTGCGCTTCCTCGAGGCTGCCCTCACCAAGATCGAGAACCCGACCGAGAGCCTCGCCCTCCACTTCCCACTCACGGGTTGGGGCGCCGGGATGTTCACGGGCCTGTCCGTCGAGACCATCAAAAACCTCATCGTCATCGTCGCGACGATCAAGATCATCATCTCCTTCGCGTGGATGATCACCATCGCGCTCACCCCGACGATGGGCGTCGCTTGGCACCGCTTCCTCGCCTTCCCCAACATCTGGTTCAAGCGCGAGTCCTCCGGTCGCACGGCGCTGGGCAACCTCAAGCCGATGACGATGGGCGACGGCCAGCCGTTCTCGATGGAGGCCATGGAGGCCCTTTCCGAGAACGACGGCGAGGAGGCCCTCGAGCCAGTCCTCGGCGTCGGCAAGGTGGAGGACTTCACCTGGAAGGGTCTGCTCGACTTCTCCACCTGCACCGAGTGCGGTCGATGCCAGTCGCAGTGCCCCGCGTGGAACACCGACAAGCCGCTCTCACCCAAGTTGCTCATGATGACGTTGCGCGATCACGCCAACGCGAAGTCCCCGTGGTTGCTCGCCTCCGAGGAGGCCCGAGCCTCACTGCCCGCGGCCACGACGGCCCTGGCCGAAGTCCCCCTCATCGGCGACACGGGTTATGACATCCGCAACCCGCTGACGGCCTACAACCCGCACGGGCCCGACGCTGTCATCGACCTCGATGTCCTGTGGTCCTGCACCACGTGTGGCGCCTGTGTCGAGCAGTGCCCCGTCGACATCGAGCACGTGGATGCCATCGTCGACATGCGCCGCTATCAGACGCTCATCGAGTCGGCCTTCCCCTCCGAGCTCGGCGGTCTCTTCAAGAACCTCGAGTCCAAGGGCAACCCGTGGGGCATGGGGGCGCGCGCCCGCCTCGACTGGGCCAAGGACCTGCCCTTCGACGTGAAGGTCCTCGGCAAAGACCTCGAATCCGCCGAAGAGGTCGACTACCTCTTCTGGGTCGGGTGCGCTGGTGCCTACGAGGACCGTGCCAAGAAGACCTCCCGTGCGGTCGCCGAGCTGCTCGACACTGCAGGTGTCACCTTTGCCGTCCTCGGCGATGGGGAGACTTGCACCGGCGACTCGGCGCGACGTGCCGGCAACGAGATCCTCTTTTCGATGCTCGCCCAGCAGAACATCGAGACGTTCGGCGAGATGGGCGTGCAGAAGATCGTCGTCACCTGCGCCCACTGCTTCAACACGATCAAGAACGAGTACCCCGACCTCGGTGGCAGCTTTGAGGTCGTGCACCACACGCAGTTGCTCAACCGGCTCGTGCGCGACAAGAAACTCGTGCCGGTTGCTCGCCCCTCTGATGCTCCCGGGATGTCCTCGGCCAAGAACGCTGCGTCCACTGCGGCGACCG
>JBDSIV010000053.1:0-7490 GCA_039917755.1 Knoellia sp.
CGGCGTACCTCAGTCAGGCCGAAGTCGGGGGCAGCACGGCACAGCGCCACAGACTCTCAGGTGCGCCAGACTTCGGCCTGGCTGAGGTAGGCCGAGGTCCACGGTTTTTGCGGGGTGTTGTCGTTCACGCACTCGACGCGGCGATCAGCTCATCGGCGACTGACGGTCTTCCGGTCGAGCGTTCAGGGGCGGGGGTGGACGAGGGCGGCGATGAACTCGACCGCCGAGTCGATGTGCCCCTTCCCGTCGAGGGGTCGTTGATCCATGACGGCGCGCAGGGTGAGTTCGGTCAGACCAGCCACCAGACCGATGGACTCGGGCTCGGACAGGGCGCGCAGCGTCGGGTGATGCGCCCGAGCCCGGTCGACGAGCCCGCGCAGATAGGCAGCGTGGGTGTCCATCAGGTGCCGGCGCGCCCGCAGCCCCAGGTCACCGAGGGCGTGTGATTCGAGCATGTGTGCCCGGACCAGCTCGGGGTTGTGGGCGAGGAAGTCGACATAGGCAGCGACCCCGCCGCGAATCTGCTGCTCGATCGGGGCGCTCGGCTCGGTGACCACACCGGATATGGCAGCGAGAAGCTGTTCGGAGCGGGCGGCATACAGGGCAAGGAACGCCTCGTCCTTGGTGGCGAAGTGCTCATAGAAGGTGCGTTTGCTCGTGCCCGCGATCCGCGCCACGTCGGCGACGGTCGTGCGCGCCAGACCCCGTGCGACGAGCGCTTCGCCGAGGGCGTCGAGCAGGCGAGTGTCCGTCGTGGAGTCCATGGTGGTACGGTAACGTACCAAACCGGTACGCACCAGTACCACGAGCGTGGACTCATCGCCAACTCCCGGGGGACATCATGACCGCACTGCGCGTCGCACTTCCCAAGTCTTGGCGACTGACCGACACGACGTTCGCCACGATCGCGCTCGCCACCAGGCTCCTCATCCCGTCCTTGCATGCCGGGCTGTACCTCAATGCGAACAAGGACCTGCGCGCGATGTCGGCGGCGCGGCTCCTGTCCACGGCTGCTTCCCATTGGGTGCACCCGCGGTGGCGCGCCCCAGCCGGAACCCGTGACCGCATGAGACGTCTTCGGTATGCCGTGGCCATCCTCACGTCGTCAGCGCTCCTTCTCGGCGGGTGTTCTGCCCTGCCAGGAAACAATGGCGACTCCTCCGCGGACGGCGAGCAGGCGGCATACGAGATGTCTGTCGAATGCCCAGCGGCACCCTCGGCAGGAGCGATCAAGCCGACGGTTGCGCAGTTGAATTCTGTTCTCGCGCAGGCGGACCTGCCCTATTGGCAGGCTGCCGACATTGGTGCCAGTGCGCGACTCAAGGACGGTCGGCTGATCTGGGTCTTTGGCGACACGATCCGACGAATTGGAGTAGCTCCCGGCATGGTCGCCAACTCGATGCTCATCACGTCGGGGCTGTGCCTCAGCCAGCTCATGGCCACGGCGCGGGGCCCGATCATCCCCGACGTGCAGCCCGGCACTGTCCGGTGGCCGATGTCGGTGACCGTCGTCGAGGAGGACGGGGTCGAGAAGATCGTCGTTTTCATCGGACGCATCCGCAGAGGAAGCAGCACCGATGTGTGGGGGTTCCGCTATCTCGGGTCCGACGCCGTGACGTTCACCGTCGAACCGGGCAAGGCGCCCCAGCTCGACGGGATCCTGCCGCTCACACCGGATGTCGACAACGCCAACCAGATCAACTGGGGCTCGGCGGCGATGGTGTCGGACGGCTACATCTATGTCTATGGCACCGAGTTGCCGCGGGGGACGGCATTCGGTCGCTCGCTGCGGGTCGGGCGCAGTGCGTTGAGCCACGCGACCGACAAACAGACCTGGCAGTTCTGGGACGGCGCACGCTGGCAGGACGACCCGGTCAAAGCATCGGTGATCATCCCGGCGGTGGGTGGTGTCTCGCAGACGTTGTCGGTCGACAACATCGACGGCACGTTTGTCGCTGTCTCCAAGAAGGACGGCGACTTGGGTTCAACCGTGACGACCTGGTCCTCGCAGACTCCCGTGGGGCCGTGGAAGCGGACTGCGGCGTTGGAGGCGCCCTTCCTCACGGGCAAGGACGAGTTCGCCTATGCGCCGCTGGCCCACCCCGAGGTGCTGCTCGCCGACGGCAAGTTGCTCGTGTCGATCTCGCGGAACACCACCGACCTCGCCCGGCTCCGGCAGAACCCCACCATCGGGAGGCCAAAGTTCGCCGAAGTCGACCGCCCCTGACCGCCCCTCACTGGTCCAACCCTCGACTTCTTGCCCCAGGACCACCGAATCCAGCTCCTCAGCGCCGATTTTGGGTGGACGTGGGGCAATATGTCGCGGGGGTCAGGGGGTGCGTGGGGTGAGGATGATCTTGCCGGTGGCGCGGCGCTGATCGATGTCAGTCAAGGCAACGCCGACCTCGTCGAGAGAGCGGACCGAGCCAATGACCGGGTCCAGCTGGCCCGACTCCAGCAGCGGCACCAAGTCGTCCCACTGCGCGCGGACGAAGCCCGGGCGTCCCATCCAGAACCCGCCCCAGCCCACGCCCACGACGTCGAGGTTGCCCAGCAGCAGCCGGTTGACCTTGACCTCAGGAATCGAGCCGGCTGTGAAGCCGATGACGAGCAGACGGCCCAGCGGAGCCAGGGAACGCAGCGAGTCGGTGAAGCGGTCACCGCCGACCGGGTCCACGACGATGTCGACGCCGTGTCCCGAGGTGAGATCGGCGATGGCGTCCTTGAAGCCGTCGGCGAGGACCACCTCGTCGGCCCCGGCCGCCCGCGCGACGTCCGCCTTCGCTGACTCGGACACCACGGCATACACGGTTGCTCCCCACGCCTTGGCAAGCTGGATCGCAGCAGTGCCGATCCCACCGGCGGCACCGTGGACGAGGACCTTCTCGCCCTCCGCGAGGCGACCACGGGTGCGCAGGGCGAAGTGGCAGGTGAGGTAGTTCATCGGGAGCGCCGCGCCCTGCTCATAGGTCACTCGCTCCGGCAGCGGGAACACCATGGACGGATCGCAGACGACCTGCTCCGCGAAGCCTCCGAGGAACGGGAACGCCGCCACCCGGTCACCTTCGGTCAGCCCACTGCCGGCCGGTGCGACTCGCACGACACCGGCGACCTCGGAGCCCGGGATGAAGGGGAGCGGCGGCTTGATCTGATAATGACCACGGGTCTGCAGAACGTCGGGGAAGGCCACCCCTGCCGCGGCGACGTCAATGAGCACCTGGCCGTCCGGGACCTCGGGGGTGGGAACGTCGACGACCTCCACGGCATCGGGTCCATCAAGTCTGGTCACCTGGGCTGCGCGCATGCCCGCCACCATAGACACCCTCTGTGTGACGCGATACGACAAAGACCCACTGCCTACCTGGGGCAGTGGGTCTTCGCCGATGGCACCTTGTCGTCAGCCACAGTTCGTGGTTTCGGCCGCTGCCATCCACGTGTCCACCATCTGGAAGGGGAGCTCGGAGCCGGCCCCGAAGTACTCGAGTCCGACGTTGTTGGCTCCATTCGGGTTCATGCGACCGGTCTCCTTGGGATCGCCGATCGTCATCTTCTCGAAGAGCTTGACACCGACCGGCAGCTTCGCGGCCTTCAGTGCGGCGTAGCCGGCGTCGACGGCTGCGTCGCACTTGGCGACGTACTCGTGTTCGAACTGTGCGCCGAGCTCGGCGGAGACGACGAACCAGTTGGCGCTCGTCGGGCCGTTGAGTGAGTACATCGGGATGAAGCAGTGGTGTGCGGATGCAGAGCTGATGCCGAAGGCCAACGCGCCCACCGCGCCGACCCCGGTGACTAGTGCTCTTCGAGTCCATCTGGCCATACTCATGGGACTTCCTCCTGCGTGAGACAGAATCGTGACCCGATGGCCGCGACCCTTCCGAAGATATGACTGGGCGCGAGCGCGCTCGCGGGGTTTGGACGAAGCGCCGGCGAATGTTCCTGAACGCTGTTTAGATGAATTCATGAACCTCGAGCAGGTTCGCGCGCTAGCGGCCATCGTGGACACCGGCAGCTTCGAGTTGGCTGCCCGGTCGCTGCACCTCACCCCATCAGCGATCAGCCAACGAGTGCGAGCCCTCGAGTCGAGCGTCGGCCAGGTCGTTGTCCGACGGACCCATCCGTGCACCGCCACTGAGGCGGGTGCCGTTCTCGTGCGTCTGGCCAGACAAGTGGAGTTGCTCGAAGAGGAGTCCTCCGACCTGCTTGGTGTGGCCCGCGCGTCACCGCTGGTACTTCGCGTTGCCATCAATGCCGACTCCCTCGACACCTGGCTCACCGCCCTCCTCACGCCCGTGGCGGGGTGGGCCGACACCCGACTGCGCTTCACGATCGTCGACGAGGACCGCACCCTGGAACTGCTTCGTGATGGTGAGGCAGCAGCCGCCATCTCCACGCAGTCAGAGTCGGTCCCGGGCTGCCGCTCGATTCCCCTCGGGGTCATGCGCTATCTGCCCGTTGCGGCACCTGAGCTGGCCGAGCTCTTCACTCGGCCCGACGGGGAGGTCGACTGGGAGGGCCTGCCGGTCTTGCGCTACAACGACCACGACCACCTACAGGAGGAGTTCCTCGCCGCCAGAGGCTGGGCAACCTCGCTGCCGGCGTCACAGATTCCGTCCGCACCGGGGCTGAAGTCGGGACTTCTCGCCGGGATGGGATGGGCTCTTGTCCCCGAGATGGCTGCGGGCGAGGATCTCTCCCAGGGGCGGCTCGTCACTCTCACGGATGAAGTCGCCGACGTCGTCCTCCACTGGCATGTGTGGAAGGTTCCCTCACACCGCCTTGAGCGCCTCAGTGCTGCCGTCGTCCAGGCAGCACAGACGGGGCTGCGTCCACTGGTCCGTGGCACACACGCACCCCGCTCGGGGCGGACCCGTCCTCCGGTCGATTCCTCCATGGGAATGTGAGCAGCCTTCACGAGATTGAACCTTCGTGCCCCCACCTCGTCATGCCCTCCTCGCGACCGTCGCGCTCATCGTCGGGGGCTTCGCCATCGGCACGACGGAGTTCGTCACCATGGGGCTCTTGCCCGACATCGCTGAGGGTGTCTCCGTCTCGATTCCGACGGCGGGGCACAGCATCTCGGCGTATGCCGCGGGCGTCGTCGTGGGTGCCCCGCTCCTTGCGATGCTCGGGGCCACCTGGCCACGCAAGGCGCTCCTCATCGGGCTCGCCGTCGCGTTCGTCGTCGGCAACGTCGCAACTGCGTTGGCCCCGGACTACAACTGGCTTCTGGCGGCTCGGTTTCTCGCAGGTATGCCGCATGGTGCCTTCTTTGGGGTCGCGGCCCTCGTCGCTGTGGATCTGGCTGCCAAGGCTCAAGCTGGGCGCGCGGTCAGCCGGGTCATGCTCGGCATCCCGATCGCCAACGTCGCTGGAGTGCCCGGTGCGACGTGGCTGGGGCAGAACTATGGATGGCGTTCGGCCTATTGGCTTGTGGTGGTGCTCGGACTGGTGACGGTCGGCCTGCTCATGGCCTACATCCCCCACATCGACCGCAACCTCGAGAGCACGATCAAGCGTGAGCTCAAAGGTTTTGCGACCACCCAGGTCGCGCTGACGCTCCTCGTCGGGGCCATCGGCTTTGGCGGCATGTTCGCCATGGCGAGCTACATCGCGCCGACTGTCACCGACGTCACCGGTCTCAGTGCCAGCGCTGTCCCGATCTTCTTGCTTGCGTCGGGCATCGGCGGCCTCGTTGGCACGCCCTTGGCCGGGCGACTCGCGGACTGGTCGGTCCTGCGGTCGATCACCATCGGCTGCGTCGGCATGGGCGCGAACCTCGTCGCCTTCGCCCTCACCGCACAGTGGTGGCCCACCGCGATCTTCTTCTACTTCTTGTCCTCGGTGCTCGCCGGAATTCTCGTCGTCAACCTCCAGCTACGGCTCATGCAGGTGGCCGGTCAGGCACAGACGCTGGCAGCAGCAAGCAACCACGCCGCCCTCAACACCGCCAATGCGCTTGGTGCCTGGCTCGGTGGCCTCGTGATCGCGAACGGCTACGGCTACACCGCGCCGAGCTGGGTGGGTGCCGGACTGTCTGTGCTGGGTGCCGGAGTTCTGGGGCTGAGCCTGCTCAAGCATCGCGCTGACACCCGCCCCGCGGCCGCCTGACCCAGCCTAGAGTTCGTGACATGAGCGAACTCGTCACGACCCGCACCGAAGGTGGCGTCGCCCACGTCGCCCTCAACCGTCCGGACAAGCTCAACGCGCTGACGCTCGACACCCTTGACCAGCTCATCGCCGCGGCCCAGCGACTCCGTGGTGATCGCACCCTTCGCGCCGTCGTCCTCTCGGGCGAGGGTGATGCGTTCTGCGCCGGGCTCGACTTCGGGACGGTCCTGCGTGAGCCGAAGCGCGTGGCGGCGGCTTTTGCTCCTCGTCCGTGGCGCGGCACCAACGTCTTCCAGGAGGCGTGCTGGGTCTGGCGTCGCCTGCCGGTCCCGGTGATCGCGTCGGTTCACGGGCACTGCCTCGGGGGCGGCGTCCAGATCGCCTTGGCGGCAGACTTCCGCGTCACCGCACCCGATGCGAAGTGGAGCGTCCTCGAGGCCAAGTGGGGGATCATCCCCGACATGACGGGCATCAAGGCTCTCTCGCAGCAGGTCGGCATGGACGTCGCCAAGCGCCTCACGATGACCGGCGAGACCGTCTCTGGCACCGAAGCGGTTCGGCTCGGCCTCGCGACGCAGGAGAACAGCGATCCGTATGCCGGTGCGCTGGCTCTCGCATCCGCGATCGCCGACCGCTCGCCGGACTCTGTCGCGGCCACCAAGCGCCTCTTCAACCGGACCTGGTCTGCGAGCGACCGCCGCACGTTTATGTGGGAGCGGCTCGAGCAGGCTCGGCTCCTCATGGGCAGCAACGCGGCCGAGGCTCGGCGCGCGAACACGCAACGTGAGCAGGCGGCCTACAAGCCGCGTGCCGGTCTCAACCCGAGAGGCTGAGAGGGTGTCGTCGCCGCAGGCCACAGACGGCACCCGGACCCGGCACATCACGTGTGTGCTGTGCGAGGCGTCGTGCGGTCTCGAGGTCACGTTGCGTGGGCCCGAGATCGTCAGCATCAAGGGTCATGCGCAGGATCCACTGTCGCGTGGGCACATCTGCCCCAAAGGCGTTGCGCTGCAGGATCTCCACACCGATCCCGACCGGCTGCGTCGGCCCATCAAACGCGTCGGCAACGACTGGGTGGAGATCGACTGGCCCGAGGCGATTGCGTTGGCGGCGGACCTGCTGCACGGCGTGCAGGAGCGGCATGGTCGTGATGCGGTCGCGACCTATCTCGGCAACCCCAATGTCCACAGCCTCGGTGCGCTGACCCACGGCACGTCCATTCCTCGGGCGCTGGGCAGCAAGCATGTCTTCAGTGCGACGAGCGTCGACCAGTTGCCGCACCAGTTCGTTGCGTGGGCGATGTATGGCCACCAGTTCCTCCTGCCCGTCCCGGACATCGACCGCACCCGCCTGCTCGTCCTCGTGGGCACGAATCCGATGGC
>JBDSIV010000054.1:0-11308 GCA_039917755.1 Knoellia sp.
CCAGCGGTGGCCGACTCACCGGCATACGGATCGTCGTCATAGGTCGGTCGGCGCACGGCCTGGTGCTGGCCCGTCTGGCCGGTGGCGCGCGGACGTTTTGCGGTGCTGGGGCGGATGCGGAAGACGCCGGTCTCGAGATCGACATCCTCATCGAAGACGATGTCGATCGGGCCGCCCGGCTGGTAGTGCTGGCTGTCGGCGTGCTCCTCGGCTGCGGCGACGAGTTCGTCCTCGAGGTCGCTGCCCTGATCGGCAAGGCGCTCGTAGTCGGTCTCGCTCAGCTCGATGGTGAAGACGTTGGGCACGAGGTTGCGGCCTTTGGCCGAGGTGCTCGCGGCCCGGTCGTCCATGGCGCGGCGGATGGCGCTCGCGATCTCGACGGGCTGGACCTCTGCGCGGAACGCCTTGGCGAAGACACCGTTGACGGCGCGCTCGAGCTTGTCCTCCATGCGGTCGAACAGTCCCATGGCGCGCCTCCTTCGATTCGTGCGGTCGGGTCGTCAGTGCGGTCGATGCTATCCGGCGGGGATGTGGTGACTCGTGAGGCGGGCGTGAAGGTTCTCTGGACGGTGGGGCGCTCGCGTGGTGTGCGCTGTGGGGGTGTCTTTGCTGCAGGTGGTGACGCAAGCAGGAGTTGGGCTGCGACAGTGGGGGCATGAGGTCCTATTGCGCGGTCTATGTCGACGTCGGCTACCTGCTCGCCTCGGCCGCGACCCGGGTCACTGGATCCTCACTGCGCAGCGGCATCGAGGTCGACTACGCGGGGCTCATCGCAGGGCTCGTGCAGCAGGTCGAGGCCGACTCGGGGCTGCCGCTGCTGCGGGTCAACTGGTACGACTCGGGCTCGCGCTCTGGCGGTCAGCCCGACTTCCACCAGGACCAGATCGGCCTCCTGCCTCGCATCAAGCTTCGTCTCGGGCGATTGTCGTATGCCGGGGAGCAGAAGGGTGTGGACGTGCGGCTGGGTCTCGACCTGGCTTTGCAGGGCCGAGCCAGGGTTGCCGACGTCGTCTACCTCGTCTCCGGCGATGACGACCTCACCGAAGCCGTCGAAGAGGCCCAGAGTGCCGGTGTCCAGGTCGTGCTGCTGAGCGTGCCACGGCACGACGGGCAGGGCTATGCGGTGTCCAAGCACCTGCGTCGCGCCGCCGACGGTGAGCAGCCCATCGAGGCCAAGATCATTGACTCCTGTGTCCGATCGCGTGCCCTGGCGCAGGGGCTGTTGCCCAAACCGGACGATGAGGCAGCTGGTGCGGGTGACGTTGGCGAGGCTGGTGTCGGAGTTGAGATCGTTGACGGTGGCGACGACGAGTTCATTGACGACGGCTCCACGGTGCCCGCCGATGACGGATCCGGGGTGCCCGCCGCCAACGAGCAGGCGTGCCGGGGGGACCAGCCGGCCATCGAGTCAGGACACTCGCACCCCGATGCAGGCGGGGAGGTCGCGTCCCCTGCCGCGCGGCCGGAGCCCGATGTCGACGCTGCGCCCGAACTCGATGCCCCGGCGGACACCACCAAGCCAGGGGTGCCCACCCCCGCCATGTTGGGGCGCAAACGAGCGTCCGAGGTCGTCCTTCCCTCGGCCGAACCCACGTGGTCGACTTCGTCGGGAGACCAGCCGGTCATCGACGAGCACGGGGCGTTCAACCCCGAGCTGATCGACACCGTCGCCAAGGCGGTCATCGCCTCGTGGTGCCGGACCGCGACCCCCGAGACGCTGAAGACGTTGCGCGAGGCCAAGCCCACGATCCCGGGTGAGCTCGACCGGGCGCTCCTGCACGATCTCTCGAGTCGAGCCGGGGTCTATGACATCGATGATGCACGTCGGCACGAGGTTCGGGAACGCTTCTGGTTCCACGTTGCGCGCGTCCGCCTCACCTGAGCAGCTGTCAGGACATGAGTCGACCGCCGCATCGGAGGCCTGATGCGGCGGTCGAGTCCGGGTGGGTCAGCGAAGCCAGGTGTTGCCGACAATCTTGCTCCACCAGCGGCCGAGTCCGAGCTTGTCACCAGCGAAGGTGTAGGCGAGGACGATGAGGCCGAGTGCCTCGATCCAGTGGCTGTCGAAGAGCGGGTTGTTGAAGCCTTCACCACCGCGGCCG
Source organism: Knoellia sp. (assembly GCA_039917755.1). GTDB lineage: Bacteria > Actinomycetota > Actinomycetes > Actinomycetales > Dermatophilaceae > Knoellia. Next base: position 2,103 of record JBDSIV010000054.1, read on the forward strand.
ATGGGGAACTGCGCGAAGTACATGAAGGCCAGAAGCACGGCGCCAGACCACGCGGCGATCTTCATGCCTGCACCCAGGAGGACGGCGACGCCGATGCCCAGGAGGCCGAACATGAACAGGTAGTCCCAGATGCCTCCGGCGAAGTTGGCCATGAAGCCACCGAAGGGTCCGTCGACAACGGTCGGGTTCTTGGTGAGGAACCCGGTGGTCGGCGATCCTCCGTTGATCCAGGCGCCCTTTGAGGGGGTGCCGTAGCCCAGGCCGAAGAGCTTGTCGAGGAAGGGCCACAGGAAGGTGAATCCCAGGACGAAGCGCAGGCCGACGAGGGCCCACTGGGCGATCGGGTTGCGGACGACGTCTTCGAGGTGCTCGACGTCGTGGGTGGTGTCCTGGGTGGTGTCGTGGGCGCGGTTGGTCCCGGTTTCCCGGACCACCGTGGCGTTCTTGGTGGCGTGCATGGTGTCAACCTCCGGTTGGGGGTGGTCCGGTGGGCTCGTGCCTTCCGGTACCTCCAACGTAGGTCGGCGGGTTCGCGAGCGGATGGGACAAAAGTCCCGACACTTTGAGTCGGTCCTGGGTGGCTTTCAGGTGGCGAGACGTGACCCCAGGCGCTCACGGGCGTCCTTCCCCCGGCGCAGGGCGGGCACGGTCCCGGTGATATTGCCCAGACCAACCTTTGCCCCGGCACCGTAGAGCGTTTCGATGTGGCCTTCGGGGACGGCATACGTCTCGTGCCAGATGCTCACCGCGCCCGGGTTCTTGTGGGCCGCAGCGTTGAAGGCGCGCCACGCGGGCAGGTGCGTGCTCTCGCCTCGGCGGGCGTAGGCGTACAGCAACTCCGTGCTGCGCCACCACTGCACGACAAAGGGTCCGGACGCCCCCACAAGAGTTGTCGCGCCGAGGAACCCGAGATCCTCCTCGTCCCCGCGCTCGGCCGCGACCTTGTTGCGCTCCAGCTCGGCGAGCATCTTGGGCATGGCCGTGAAGACGGGCCCCCACAGGTCGACGCGGTGCCATTTCTGGATTGTCATGCCGATGTGGAAGACGACGAGCCCGCCCTCGTGAGCGTGTGTCGTCCGGGTGCTGCGCATGTCCATGGCGGACTCCTTGTTGGATAAGGAAACTATCCCAGTTTGGAGAGTACTACTATCCGATGTCAAGGCTTTCTGCGTGGAGCAACAACTGGAGGTATGCCGTGCGGCTGGCGGAGTTGTCCGAGCGCACCGGGGTGGCGGTCGCGACCCTGAAGTACTACCGGCGAGAGGAACTGCTCCACCCCGGCACGACGCTGTCGCGCACCCAGGCCGACTACGACGAAACCCATGTGGAGCGAGTGCGGTTGGTGCGAGCGCTGAGCGAGGTGGGTGGGCTGTCGCTCGCCAAGGTCGCAAAGGTGCTCGAGATCATCACGACTTCCGGCCAGGACTGGATGGCGGTGCTCGAGGCGGCCCAGCGCACCCTCGCCCCCGAAGGCGCCGCAATCCCGGACCCGACGGCAGCCACACCCGGCGACGGCGCGCCCCACACCAGCCGGGCATTGGCGTGGGTTCAGTCCCGGGGGTGGCAGGTGGACCTCCAGGACCCGTTCATCGACGAACTCGAGCGCGCGTGGCAGGCGTGTGACCACGCGGCCATCGGCCTCACCCCGACCTCCCTGGATCGCTACGCGGACCACGTCGAGGGCATCGCCCAGGTCGACGTCGACAGCGTTCCGGCCGATCCTGAAGGTGCCGTGCGACAGGTCATCCTCGGCACGGTCCTCATCGACCCTGTGCTTGTCGCCCTGCGACGACTGGCCCAGCAACACGTCTCCGTGTCGCGCGCCCAGAGCTCATGAAGGTCAACATCTTTGCTGCGGGCTCACGTGGCGACGTGCAACCGATGGTGGCGCTCGGTGTGGGCCTGGCCCGCGCCGGACACGAGGTCACGATCTGCGCCGGCGACGACTTCCAGGACCTCGTCACCCGCCATGGTCTGGGCTTCGTCCCGGCCGGTGTGCGCATCGGCGACCTTCTCAACTCGCCCCTGGGCGTGGAGTGGCTCGGGCACTCCAGCAGCAACCCGGTGCGCGAGGTCTCCACCCTGCGCCGCTTCGTGCGCGTGTCCACGCAGGGGTATGCCGGGGCTCTCGTCCCGCTCGTCGGTTCCGCTGATCTGTGGGTGAGTGGGGTGATCACCGTGCACGCAGTCGACGCTCTGGTCTCCGTCGGTGGTGGGCGCCATGTCGTCGCCGAGTTTGCACCGATGCGCCCCACGCGCTCAGGTGCTGCAACCCTGCAGCCACCCCGTCCGCGGACCTCATCGCTCGTGAATGTCGTTGCGGGCCACGCCACCCTGCAGACGATGGCGTCAGTGTTCGCCCTCCCCGGCGATCGGGTGCGCGCCGAACTGGGCCTCCCGGCGACGGGTCGACGTGGTTTCCTCGCCGCGATTCGGCGCACCCCCGGGCTGCTCGCCGCGTCGCCGCTCATCGTCCCGCCACCTGCTGATTGGAGAGGCAACCCGGAGCCGACGGGCTATTGGTTCCTTGACGAAAAGGCCACCTACACACCTGAACCCGAGCTCGCGGCATACGTGCAAGAAGGTCTGCGACCGGCCTATGTCGGCTTTGGGTCGATGTCGACCCGTGAGGCTGCGCCGATGAGCGCGATCGTCGCGCAGGCGGCCCGTCAGGCCGGGGTGAGGGTGGTGCTCCAGGCGGGGGCGGCCGGGCTCGAGTCGGCGGACGAGGGGTGGGTGCGGGCCATCAAGGACGTGCCGCACGACTGGCTCTTCCCGCAGGTCGCTGGGGTCGTCCACCACGGCGGTGCGGGAACGACAGCTGCAGCGCTGAGGGCCGGGGTGCCGCAGGCGGTGGTGGCGCACATCGGCGACCAGCCCTATTGGGGTAGACGGGTGCACGAGGTCGGTGTCGGTGCCCGGCCGATCAGGGCGCACGAGTTGTCGGTGGAGTGGCTGGCCGAGGTGCTGCGAGGGTTCGCGCGTGGTGAGTGCGCTGAGCGAGCGGCGTCCATGGGCAGGCAGATTCGTGCCGAGGACGGCGTCAGGCGGGCCGTTGAGCTGCTCGGCTGACGGTTCGCATTTGGAGAGACGCCGGTGTCTGCGGCACACTGGACCAGTTCCAAGCGCAAGTGGCGGAACGGCAGACGCGCTGCGTTCAGGTCGCAGTGTCCGAAAGGGCGTGGGGGTTCAAATCCCCCCTTGCGCACATCAGATGTTTCGCGACATCGACGAGCACCCCGAACCATCACGGTTCGGGGTGTTCTGCGCTGTGGGACCGCCGGTGGCTTCTGCCCAGCGGAAACAGGGCGCATACTGGAGGTCATGGCAACTTCATCCGGAAACCCGCGCCCACGTCACGCCAACAGCCCCTTCCATGCTCCACCCGAGCAAGTTGCTGAGGTCTATGTGACCGGCGACCGGGTGGTGCACGACTCCTATGGCGTGGGGCGAGTCGTCAGCGTGGACGCTGGTGGCCTGACGGTCGACTTCACCGACCAGACCCTGCGCGTCACGACACCCTGCCGCAAGATGACGAAGTTCTGAGAGCTCCTCTCACGAAGGACTGAGTGCTCCCGCAACGCGTTGGCGAACGTGGCGGTGAGCCTGTCCCACACCTCCTGCGTGACGGGCGGACCACCGGCGCTCACAAAGGCCAGTTGCGCCTGAGCCAGGCGACGGAACCCCTTGGCGCTGGCGCGTTGACCCGGAGCAGGTTGGTGTGTCAGCGGCCGGCTGCGGGCCAGAGTCTCTGCGGCACGACCATGCACCACGCGTCGAGGACGAGCTCGTGCATCCGGTCCTCGTCGAGCGCCGTGAGCCAGCACTCGACCCAGTTGAAGCGCCGGTCCTCGGGGCGGGGCAGGAAGAACACGTCGGGCTCGGTCGCGACCAGAGCCGCCCGCTCCTCCTTGGGGAACGCGAACCCCATCTCACTCTCCTGCGGGTTGAACGCGAGCCACACGATGCTGCCGACGCGGAACTTCACCCGGTCGCGCACGATCGCCTCATAGCTGCGAGGCAACCCCTGCGCGACTGCGCGCACGTCAGCGATCGTGACCGGCATACCTCCAGAGTGACACTGCTCGCCGACACAGTGGCCTTCAGGGAGCGGGCTCAGCCCAGGGCATCCTGCTCGAAGTGTCCAAAGGTGAGGGCGACGTCCCACGGTGTGAGCCCCCAGCGGCTGATCGCCTCAAGCATGAGGAGAGGCGCCACCTCCACCGTCTCCGCAGTGGCCGGCGCACTGAGGCTGGTGCTCGGTCGGCCAGCCAGGATGTGGGGCTCCCACATTCTTGAGCCGTGGGGCGCCGGCGCGGTCTCGACGATACTGACCGGTCCCTCGCCCTTGTCGATCAACGCGAACAGGACAAAAGGTTCCAGCGGGGAGCCCCACCCGCCGGGCTCGACCACGAGGAACTCACCGCTGGACGCGGTGTTCTTCACCACGCGGGTCAGCAGGAACTCGAAGTCGGCGAAGGCCTGCTTCATCGCCCCTTCACCCTGGTCATGCTCCACCGGGGTCACGTCGAGCACGTGACCCGGGACCTGGACGGAGCTGCCGTCGACCGGCTCCTCGGGGAAGCGCGACTGGACGATGAGGGCACCGGCGTCCTTGGAGAGCAACCCGCACTCGCGGTAGCGACGCTCCTCCTGCACCGTGCGTGCATACAGACCCATTCCCTGTCGGCCGAGCAGCCACGAGTCGTCGCTCGCGGACCACAGGTGTGTCTCGCCGTCGTTGGCCCAGGTGCGCACGAGACCGCCCACGCACGGACTGATTTGGACCGGGACCATCGTGTCGCCGGGCGCCAAGGAGACCCCGTCATCCATGGTGGGGCTGGCTCTCCCGCGTGGTGCGAAGCGGTCCGGCCGCGAGGGCACGTTCATGGGCGGGGAGGTCCGGGTCCTCGTCGCTGAGCAACCGGAAGAGGGCCGCGCGCAGCATGGCCTGCCGTTGAGCGCCCCTGGACCAGTCCCGCATCACCGCGACGTCGGCCCCGAGCCAGATGACGGCGTCGAGGACGCACACCGCGTCGGCCCAGAGCGTGGGTCGCCAGTAGGGCGAGAAGTCGATGACCAGAGGAATGCCGGCGGCGTCGAGCAGGACGTTGCCGGACAGGTCGCCGTGGACGAGCTGGTCGGGGCCCAGGCTCGTGGTGTCCAGTTCGGCCATGAGGCGCGCGACGAGTGGCGCAACACACGTCGGTATGCCGTTGGGCTGGCTTTCGCCGAACGCGACGAGCTCCGCTGTGGCCCACCGGTCTTCGCGCCCGTGAACGCCGAGCGGAGTGGTCGGGACGCGGGCGGCGAGGCGAGCGTGCAGCAGGCGCCCGGTGGCGAGGAGGACGTCCAGGTCGTGGACGACGCGGGCGTCGGGTTCGTAGCGGGTGGCGCCCCAGCCGTGCGCCACCCAGCGGAGGTCGCGGGTGGGGATGGGCATGGCGATGCGCAGGGAACGGGGACGCTCGTGGTCGAGCTCGGCGGCAAGGGGCGCGATGATCGGGTTGATCCAGTCGGCTGTGCGCGCGTCGCGACCAGGAGAGAGGACAAGATCGCCCGCGATGACGCTGTGTCCTTGCCCTCCCTCGAGCGGTGCGGCGTCATCAGGCACCGCAAACAGGTCGAAGACATCCGGCGGGGGCTGCACACCATGAACTTTTCCATGTGTCTTTGCAAGGAGCCACGAAACTTCGCGGCCGACCCTGCTCGGACGAATGAGGTCAGCCCGGGAATGTCAGACCAGCGGGTTGCAGGCCGCTGGCCCGAAAGAGCAGAGATCCGCCGGGAAATGCGCCGACCGTCGCGAAGGCGCCCTTCGAGACGGTATGTTTGTAAGATACCCCCCGGGGTACCGTGATTTCCCCACGACAGGAGCGCACGATGACCTACGCCTTGAGCTCAACCGTCCGTATGCCGTTCGCCCAAGCCCTCGACGCCACCCGCGCCGCGCTCGAGGAGCAGGGCTTCGGTGTGCTCACCGAGATCGACCTCGCTGCCACTCTCAAGGAGAAGCTCGGTGCCGACATCGCGCCCCAGGTCATCCTCGGGGCCTGTCGGCCGCCCCTCGCCAAGGCGGCCCTCGACGCCGAGCCCTCGATCGGGCTGCTGTTGCCGTGCAACGTCGTCGTCCGCGCAGTCGACGACGCGAGCACGCTGGTCGAGGCCATGGATCCCGACATCATGGTGACGCTGACCGCAAACGACGCTTTGGCCGAGGTCGCCGCAGATGCTCGTCAGCGACTCGGTGCCGCCCTTGACGCCCTCGTCCCAGGTGCAACCTCCGACTTCCTTCCCCGCTGAACCACCACCCCAGGAGCCCCACATGGTCACGCTCAACGAGAACGACATGACACCTGTGCTCAACCGCCTGCGACGCGCGCAGGGTCAGCTCGGCGGTGTGATCCGACTCATCGAGGAGGGCCGCGACTGCAAGGACGTGGTGACCCAGCTCGCCGCGGTCAACAAAGCCCTCGACCGGGCCGGCTTCGCCATCGTCTCCTCCGGCCTGCGGCAGTGCCTCTCGTCGCCGGACGGCATCAATGCCGAGGACCACGCCGCCATGGAGAAGCTCTTCCTCAGTCTGGCGTGAGCCGCGACGGGACTGCGTTGCGTGGCTTCCTCCTCTGTCCACAGGTTCCTGGGGAAAAGCTGGGGACAACCGCCAAACGTCGGTGGAGAACATCGACAGAACTGTGGACAAGACCCGGCTTCCTGTGGGACAAGAAATTGGCCTCAAGAAGTTTCGCCAAACCCCTTGTGGCCCAGGCCGATTCGGCATACAAATGACCTACGCACTCCCCCCGGGGAGAGCGGGACAGCTCGAAGACAACGATCCATACGGTGGGTTCGCCCATTGCGAGAGCCAAGTGACGTGGCGCTCGGGATCGGCGGAGACGAGAAGTCGATCGGGATCGTCACATCGACCGATCACCCCGAAGGGCCCTTGGAACTCATACTTCCAAGGGCCCTTCACCCATGCCCGGGGTCTGTGCGTCCCCGTTGGTCCTCGTGCGCGCAGCGGCCTCCTGGTCGGGCTGCACGGTCCACTCCGGCGGCTCGTCGGTGCCGTCCTTCTCGTCCTGCTCCGCGTCCTCGGCGGTGAGGTGCACCGTGCCCTGCGCGTGATGCGAAGGCGCGTAGACGGCATACAGCTGGAGCAGTTCGTCGCCAGTGTTGACGACGTCGTGCCAGTGGCCGGCGGGCACCTGGATGGACCAGCCGTCGCTGACCTCGGTGTCGGTCAGGTCACTCTCGGTCGGGCCCACGCGGAACACGCCTGTGCCCGCGTCGAGCCGCAGGAACTGGTCGGTCTCGGGGTGCACCTCAAGGCCGATGGAGGAGCCGACAGGGATCGACATGAGAGTGACCTGGAGATACTTTCCCGTCCACGCGACCGTGCGGTAGTTCAGGTTCTCCTTCGTCGCAGACTCGATGTCGAACGCATTGGGCTTCGGGCCGTTGTCGGTGATGCTCATGGCTGATGCAGTCCTCTCAATTGGGGGTCCTTCGAGGCTATCGACTGGCGCTCTGCCCCGGAAGCCGATCAGCCGGTGCAGCTAGCGTGGCTCAGGAGCGGGTCCAATCGTGGGCCCCGACGTGAAGGATGTGCCCATGCCACTGTCTCCGAGCAGCAGCACCGTCGACGGCATCATCCGACGGAGCGCGCGCACCTTCCGGGATCGCGTCGCCCTGCGTTTCGAGGACCGGGAGTGGTCGTATGCCGGTCTCGACGTTGCCGTCTCCCGTGCGGCCGCGCATCTGCTCAGTCTTGGACTCGGCAAAGGTGACCGCGTCGCGGCATACGGAAAAAATTCGGACGCCTACCTGATCGGCTTCCTTGCCTGTGCCCGTGCGGGCCTGGTGCACGTGCCGCTGAACTACAACCTCACCGGGACCGAGCTGTCCTATCTCATCGGCCAGTCGGGGAGCCGTGCCGTCCTGGTCGACCCGGGGTTCGTGGAGCGACTTGACGGTCTGGACACAGACGTTGCGGGCCAGCTCGAGCACCGAATTCCGTTGCGCGGCACCGATGATTCGCTGATCGCCGTCGCGTCCCGCGAGGACGGGGACGTGCCCGTCATCGAGGTGGAGGTCGCGGACACTGATCTGGCGCAGTTCCTCTATACGTCGGGGACGACCTCTCGGCCCAAGGCCGCGATGATGAGCCACAAGGCGTTGGTGCACGAATACCTGTCGTGCGTGGTCGCGCTCGACCTCACCGCCGATGACAACCCACTGCACGTCATGCCGCTCTATCACTCGGCGCAGATGCACGTCTTCCTCGTGCCGTGGCTCATGGTCGGAGCGACGAACACGCTGCTCGAGGTGCCGGACCCGGCCGAAGTGCTGCGTCGTCTCGAGCAAGACGGGCACCAGGCGTTCTTTGCGGCGCCGACGTTGTGGGTGGCGATGGCCAACCACGCCGACTTCGAGAGTCGGGGGCTTGGCGGGTTGCGCAAGGCGTACTACGGGGCGTCGATCATGCCCGGACCCGTGCTGACTCGTTTGCAGGAGAAGGCACCTGAGCTCGGCTTCTACAACTGCTTCGGGCAGTCCGAGGTCGCGCCACTGTGCACGGTCCTGCGACCGGAGGAGCATGCCGAGCGGCCGGACTCGGCGGGGCGACCGGTGCTGTTCGTCGAAGCGCGGGTGGTCGACGGACAGGGTCAGGATGTGGCGATGGGTGAGCCGGGCGAGATCATCTATCGCTCCCCGCAGCTGTGTGACGGCTACTGGGACAACGAGGAGGCGACTGCCGAGGCCTTTGCCGGCGGATGGTTCCACTCGGGTGACTTGGTGCGGATGGATGAGGAGGGCTACGTCTTCGTCGTCGATCGGATCAAGGACGTCATCAACACCGGCGGTGTGCTCGTGGCGTCGCGCGAGATCGAGGACGCGATCTATGCGCACCCGGCCGTGGCTGAGGTTGCGGTCATTGGGATGCCGGACGAGAAGTGGGTTGAGGCTGTCAGTGCGTTCGTCGTCCGCAAGGGCAAGGTGAGCGAGGAGGAGCTCCTCGTGCACCTGCGTGAACGCCTGGCCGGGTTCAAGCTGCCAAAGCGGGTGGTCTTCATCGACGAGCTGCCGCGCAACGCATCAGGCAAGATCCTCAAGCGCGAGCTGCGGGTCAGCTGAGACCAGCTGCCGTCAAGACGCCTTGCTTGGGCGGGTGTTTGACGCTCCATCCCTGTGGGGTGAGGGAG
>JBDSIV010000055.1:0-4349 GCA_039917755.1 Knoellia sp.
GCCACCGGCAGGGAGCAGGCGTCGGATTCACTAGACTTGGGAGTCGATCAGCCCTCGTGGCGCAATGGATAGCGCAGCGGCCTTCTAATCCGCAGGTTGCAGGTTCGAGTCCTGCCGGGGGCACCACGCGTCGTTGATGCGCGCAGCGCGTCCTGACGAGTGGTGCCCGGGGCAGAAGCAGCAGGCGCTTCGAACGAAGTGAGAGCGCCGACGGGGGCACCACGCGTCGCCAGCGGGGCAACGGACATGCTGTCCACTCCCCTGAGGTCGACATGAGCCAGGACCTGAGCGTGACCGCATGGTGCCGACCTGAGCTCTGCATGTCCGCGGCCACGGGACTGCCGGACACGAGGGGGCATCGACCTGACCCGGATGACATGATCGGGCCATGCCCGTCGTGATCCGCGCCACACAGGTGATCGACGACCCCCGGCTGCTCGACCTGCTCGACGCGAATGAGCGCGAGCGCGCAGACCGCCGCTCGGACCCGCACCCCTTCATCACGGCACACGCCCTCCTGCGACGCCTTGTCGCCGATGAGACCGGCGTGGACCCACGAGCGATCGACTTCGAGAGGCGGTGCGCCACGTGTGGCACCGACCGGCATGGCAAACCCCATGTGGTGGGGATGCGCGACGTGCATGTGTCGGTGTCCTATGGCCAGCGCATGGCGGTCGCCGCGATCACCTCACTCGGCGAGGTCGGCGTCGACGTCGAAGCCCTCGAGTCAGCCGACTTCGACGGCTTCGACTCGGTGACCCTGGATCCGTCCGAGGTCGCCCAGTTCACCCACCTGCACGGCGACGCCCTGCTCGGCGCCCGGGCACAGTTGTGGTCCCGCAAGGAAGCCATCCTCAAGGCGACGGGCCACGGTCTCGTCGTCGATCCGAGCCAAGTGGTCGTTCCGGACCATGACGCGCCCGCGGAGCTGCGAGAGTGGAAGGCCGAGCAGCACCTTCCCGGGCCGATGCGGGTGAGCGACCTTGACGTCGGCAATGCTGATCACCGGGCAGCCGTTGCCGTCCTCACGGCGCAGCCGCTCGCTGTCCGGCTTCAGCGCGGCTAAGTGGCTGCGGCCGTGCGCCGCAGAGCCAGTTCCGCGAGAAGCGCAGCCATGTCGGGGATGACGGAGTCGGCGTATGCCGCCCGCGGAGAATGGTTGTCATCTGCTGTCGTGTGGTCGTCACTGACACACGCACCCACGTTGAGATAGGCGCCGGGCACCTCTTCAAGGACGAACGACATGTCCTCGGCACCCGCCTCGGGCGTCACCATGTCGGCCCATCGCTCCTGGCCGAAGAGGTCGACAACCGTGGCCTGCGCGAACGCGAACTCCTCTGGGTCGTTGACCGTCACGGGATAACCGCCACCGATCTCGACCGAGACCGTGAGTCGGTGCGCTGCAGCCACGTGTTCGGCGACGTTGCGAATCTCCTCGTGCGCCTTGTGCCGGTGCTCGGCCGAGAACGTCCGCAGGGTCGCCTCGATCTCGGCAGTGTCGGGGATGACGTTGTTGACGGTGCCGGCACTGATCCGACCAACCGTCACGACGATCGGATCGAAGACGTCGAAGCGACGCGTCACCATCGTCTGCAGGGCAAGCACGATCTCGCACGCAACAGGCACCGGATCCAAGGCGTGCTGCGGCTGCGAACCGTGACCACCCCTGCCCTGCACCGTGATCAGCACCTCGTCTGCCGCCGCCATCTGCGGCCCGGGCCGACCGAACCACACACCTCGAGGATGTTCGGCGGCATAAACATGAATGGCGTATGCCGCGTCTACCCGTCGCCCTGCCACGTCCAGGAGGCCTTCACGCAGCATGGGTTCGGCCCCTCCGGGGCCTTCCTCACCGGGCTGGAACATGAAGACCACGTCGCCGGCGAGGTCGGCCCGGAGCTCGTGGAGGATGCGGGCAGCGCCGACGAGACCGGCGACGTGCAGGTCGTGGCCGCAGGCGTGCATGACACCATCGCGCTCGGAGGCGAACTCGATCCCGGTGGCCTCGGTGACGGGCAGTCCGTCCATGTCACCGCGCAGGAGTACCACGGGGCGCTCCCCCGCCTCACGGGATCCACCGCGGCCACGAAGCACGGCGACGACACTGCTGAGGCTCTTGCCCACAGTGATCTCGAGGTCGAGGCCGTCGAGCGCGTCCAGGACAGCTCGCTGGGTCCTCGGCAGGTCGTTGCCGAGCTCTGGGTGGCGGTGCAGGTCGTGGCGCAGCGCTATGAGGTCCTCGCTCAGATCATGCGCAAGTTCGACGACGGAGATCCGCTCCCCCATCAGAGCACCTGCCCAGCGAACTCACGTCGCCGGGCAGCGAGCGTGGCCAGCAGGTCGCGCTCGTCACGGAGAGCCTGCTCGTCCGCAACCGAGAAGTGCATCCGTCGCCGCAGCAGAGCCAACTCGCTCGCCGTGTCCTGGAAATCCTCCATGGACCGAAGGCCCGCCCGCCCTCCATTGGCCCGGGCCCATTGACGGGCCTCTCGCCGACGCGGCATCGACGCGAGCATCGCGACCTCGGCGGACGACACCCACCCGGCGTCGGAGTAGGCGTGCAGGAACTGCCCAATGAGGCGCCCCTCCCTGCGGCGGACCCAGACGACGAAGCCCAAGAAGGCGAGGAACAGGGGAACCTCGACGAGGAGGTAGACCGCGATCAGGCCCTCGCCGCCACTCACGGCGGCAAGGTTCCAGATGGCGTGGGCGATCACCGCGATGACAAACCCGAGGAGAGGGGCGCCGAGCCGTACGAGCCTGCGGCGAGACGTCGCCGCGACGCCGATCCCGATCCCAGTGCAGATCGTGAACATCGGGTGCGCGAAGGGAGAAAGGAGGCAGCGACCCACGAACGTCGCCGTGAGGCCGTCCTGACCGTGCTCGGACCACGCAAGCGCGAGGTATTGGATGTTTTCGGTGAACGCGAAACCAGCAGCCGTCACACCGGCATACACCATGCCGTCGGTGACCCCGTCGAACTCTCGACGGGCAAAGCGCCAGATGAGCAGCACCAGAAGGCCTTTGGCCGCCTCTTCGACGACCGGTGCGACGAACACTGCGGTGAGCTCCAAGGACGTATCGGCCGGAATGGATCCCCAGAGGACGAGCTGGCCAGCGGTGTTGAGGGTCATCGCGATGAGGACCGCGATGACGGCCCCCCAGAGGAAGGCCGTGACGAGGTAGCGGGTGGGTTCCGCCTCGAAGCGATCGAGCCACATGAAGGTCGGCACGACGATGCCCAAGGGGATGAGCGCGACAACCAACCCGAGCAGGGCGGCACTGACTCCTGCTGCGGCACCGATGGCCACCGCGACCACGAGGGCGGCAAGGGCGAATCCCACAGCTGCAACCCCGAGAAGCACCCACCGGCGCAGGGCTGATCTGCCGCTCGTGGCACCGGACGGCGCTGCGTTCCCGACCGGTGAACCGGCTGGCTGGACGGCAATGGCCTGCTCCCCACTCATGACCGCGACCTTAGTGCAGCGACATACAGTGGAAGCCATGTCCAGTGCCCCCGACCGAGCCCACACCGACCGCATTGTCTGGATCGACTGCGAGATGACGGGCCTCTCCCTCGAGAATGACGCCCTGGTCGAGGTGGCCGCGCTCGTCACCGACTTCGACCTCAACATCCTCGGCGACGGCGTCGATGTCGTCATCAAGCCGACCGATGAGGCGCTCGCGCAGATGGGCGACTTCGTGCGCGACATGCACACGAAGTCGGGACTCATCACCGAGCTGGCCGACGGCGTGACGATGAAGGAGGCCCAGAGCCTCGTCCTCGACTACGTCCGCGAGTGGGTGCCCGAGCCCCGCAAGGCTCCCCTCGGCGGCAACACCGTCGCGACCGACCGTGGCTTCCTCGCCCGCGACATGGCCGAGCTCGAGGAGTTCCTCCACTACCGGATCATCGACGTCTCCTCGATCAAGGAGCTCTCACGTCGCTGGTTCCCTCGCGCCTATTTCGCGGCGCCCGAAAAGAACGGCGGGCACCGCGCCCTCGCCGACATCCGTGAGTCCATCGCGGAGCTGCGCTACTACCGAGCCGCCGTCTTCGTTGACCCTCCCGGTCGCGCGACCGATGCGTTGCGAGCGATCGCTGCCGAACATGTCGTGGACCACTCCGCGCCCGTGTCCAGCACCCCTCCCGGGCCGGTCACGAGCACTCCTGGGGAGCAGGTACGATAGTTCGCGCTGCCTCGGCTCCACAGTTTGTATGCCGTGCAGTGCCTTGGTGGGTATAGCTCAGCTGGTAGAGCGCCGCCTTGTGGTGGCGGATGTCGCGGGTTCAAGTCCCGTTACTCACCCCGCTCGAAAGCCCCTGCACTGCAGGGGCTTTCGTCATG
>JBDSIV010000056.1:0-15655 GCA_039917755.1 Knoellia sp.
CGGACCGCAGGGGATGGCGGCGGCATACAGCTGCTCGAGCCATTCGGCCACCGTGGAAGCCCGGAAGATCTCCTCGAGAACCGGGAGCAGGACATCGGCATGGCGTTGCCGGTCCGCGAAGGTCGCAAAGCGCGGGTCCGTGCCGAGCTCTGGATGGTCGAGCACCTCGACGAGCCTCTGCCAGAACTTCTCCTTGGCGCAGCCCACGACCAACCACCCGTCCGCAGCCTCGAAGACCTGGAAGGGAACCAACGACGGGTGGGCGGAGTGGTGGGTGCGCTTCGGGGTGAACCCGGCGTTGAGATGCCACGCAGCCGGGTAGGTCAACATGGCGACCGCCGTGTCGTAGAGGCTGACGTCGCAATCCATCCCGACGCCGTCGCGCCGAGCCGCATGGAGTCCGGACAGGAGGGCGATGATCGCGACGAGCCCGCCCGAGTAGTCGACCAGTGAGAGACCTGACTTCGTCGGAGGGCCGCCGGGCTCTCCGGTGAGCTCCATCCAGCCAGCAAGGCCCTGGAGGATGTAGTCGTAGCCGGGTTCGCTCGCCCGGGGACCCGTCATGCCGAACCCCGTGAGGGAGCAGCAGACGATCTTGGGGTTGAGGTGCTTCAGCTGCTCGTAGGTGATCCCCATCTTGACCGGGACGTCACCGCGCAGGTTGGAGTAGACGACGTCACTGACTCGCACGAGGTCCTCGAAGACCTTGCGTCCGGCCGGGTTCGACAGGTCGAGCGAGAGCGACTTCTTGTTGCGGTTGAAGGTCTCGTAGAACAGTGAGTCCTCGCCCTCGGCATACGGCGGCACGTATCGTCCGACGTCGCCACCGACGCGGGGGTCCTCGATCTTGATGACCTCCGCGCCCAGGTCGGCCAGGTGAACGCTGCCGAAGGGGCCAGCACCATATTGTTCGACCGCGATGATGCGCACGTCCTCGAGTGGCTTCATCGTGATGCTCCGGTGAGTTCGGCGATCATGGCGATGACTTCCTTCTGAGCTGCCCGAGTCTCGCTCGTGGACAGTCCGTGGGTGGGTGGGGTGAGCTTGATCGTGTCGACCAAGCCGTCGTATGCCGTGATGCGGGCGATGACATCGTCGCGAGTTCCCGAGAGAGTCAGCGCGTCAACGGCACGATCCGTGACGTGCTCGGCGAGGTGGTCAGCTCCGACACCGGAGCGGAACGCCTCGATCACGCGGTCCTGGTCGCTGGCCAGGTCATGCGCCGCGAAGAAGTCGGAGTAGGTGCGAACGGTGGCGTAGAAGCCGATGAGACCGGCATTGCGGCTCCGAGCCACCTGAGGGTCGTTGTCGACGGAGCAGGCCGCGGAGACGACGAGGTCAAGGCTGTCGCGGGTGCGTCCGGAGCGGGCCAGCCCCTGCTCGATGAGGTCGCTCACGTGGGAGCGGAGCCAGAAGGGGGAGCACAGCTCGTGCGAGATCCAGCCGTCACCGATCTCGGCAGCCAGCCGGGTCATCGCCGGCCCCATCGCCCCGAGGTAGATCGGGATGTCGGTGCGGACCACGGGGAAGGGGCGCTGGTAGCCGCGAATCCGCAGGTGCTCGTACTCGCCGTCGAAGACGATCTCCTCACCCGTCGTGCATTTCTGCCAGAACGTGCGAATCGCCGCGACGCTCTCGCGCAGGTGCTGGACGGGCTTGCCCCAACGAGCGTTGTGCCAGTCCTCGTTGAGGCGCTGGACACCGGTGCCCAGACCGAGGACGAAGCGCCCGCCGGCGAGCTCGTCGAGGTCGAGAGCCTCGAGGGCCGTGACCATGGGGGACCTGGTGAAGGCAAGGGCAATGGCTGTCCCGACCTGCGCGGTGTCCGTCCCGGTCGCCACCGCTGCAGCACTGATGGTGGCACTGCGGTGCATCTCGGGGACCCAGACCACTTCGGCCCCGGCCTGCTCCGCCTCGCGCGCCGCGGCGACCAGCTCGGGAAGCGTCTCGCCCCACGGGCCGTACGTGACTCGCAGACTCACTTGCGCTCCTCTTCGAGCTCGAGCGACAGGGGCTTCTTGGCTGTCGGGAAGGTCCCCTCGACCTCCGGCGCACCCTTCTTGTAGACATAGAAGGTACGCAGGAACGAACAGACCTCTTCGCCGTCCTGGTTGAGGGTGCGGGTGCGCACCGTCACGATGCCCGCGCCCGGGCGGGAGCCGGACTCACGCTTCTCCTTGACGAGGGACTCGCTGAAGAGCGTGTCACCTGCGAAGACCGGATGGGTCATGCGGATGTCGTCCCAACCCAGGTTGGCAAACGCGTTCTGGGTGATGTCGGTGACGCTCTGGCCGACGGCGATGGCCACCGTGAGGGTCGAGACGACCAGCGGTCTGGAGAACTCCGACTTGGCGGCGTACTCCGTGTTGAAGTGCATCTGGTTCGTGTTCATGGTCAACAACGTGAACCACGTGTTGTCGGCTTCGCTGATGGTGCGCCCCAACGGGTGCTGGTAGACATCACCCACCTCGAAGTCCTCGAAGTACCGGCCTGTCCAGCCTTCCTTGATCGTCATGAGAGGCTCCCCTGCGCTCGGGATTCGACCGGCCTGCTGGGCTCGGCTCCCAGACGCTGGCCGAGGTGGCGGCCGAAGGCGATGGCCGGGGTGATGAGCATCCCACCGCAGAAGGAGTTGCCACTTGTGGCCGCGGCACCGAGCACCTCGCCCACGGCATAGAGCCCGGGGATGACCGAGCCGTCCTCGCGGCGCACCCGAAGCTCGGAGTCGATGTCGACGCCGGTGAAGGTGATGAGCGTCAGTGCGTGGTTGCGGATGGCATAGAACGGGCCCTCGGCGATGGGTGCTGGCAGGTGTCGGCGTCCGAAGTCGGGGTCCTCCCCTGCCTCCACATGGCGGTTGTAGCGCTCGACCGTGTCGACGAGCCCCTGCGGGTCGATGCCGGCGGACCCGGCAAGGCCTGCAAGGGTGTCGGCGCGGTGCACCCCCAGACGCACGCCCGCTTTCGCGTCGATGTCCTCGCGGTCCCAGCCGATGACCATCGGATGCGAGTCACGCAGCGCTGCAGCATCGAAGACCATCCAGAAGGTCATGTCCTCGATGGTGACAAGGGCACGCTCCTTGTCATCGATCGATACCTCGTCCTCGGCGACCCATCGATGGCCCGAACGGTCGACATAGATCTCCTGCGGTGGACGCTCGGTAGCGACGAGCAGCGGCCGCAGCTCCCACGTCACCCGTCCGCCGTCCTCTGGCGGCAGACCTCCGAAGGTCGGCAGGTAGGAGCCTCGGCCTGCCAGGCCGGCGCCGACGTTCTGGGCGAGCACGATGCCGTCGCCGGTCGAGGTCTCCGCCGACGCTGTCACGAGCGGTGCGCCTTCGAGCTCCCGGAACAGTTCAGGAGCGAATCCGAAGCCACCCGTGGCGATGACGACTGACGTCCCGTAGCGCTTTCCCGCAGGCGTCTGCACGCCCACGACGGCGCCGGCCCGGGTGAGCAGCTCCGTCACCGGGGTCTCGAGCTCGAGATCGATGCCACGGCTGGCGACGTGTTGCTCGAGGAGCGGCGCCAGCACGGCCAGGATCGAGCGCGCGGCGTCGGGCCCGTAGTAGGTGCGGGCGGTGCCGTACGGCTCGTGACCGTAGACGATGCGTGGGCAGTCCTGCGCGAAGTCGAAGCCCTGCTCGGACAACCAGTCGACCGTCGGGGCAGCCAGGTCCACCGCGAGGCGGGTGATGTCGGGCCGTGCGGTGTCGTTGCTGATCCGCATGATGTCCGCGTAGTGAGCATCCACGCTGTCATCGATGCCGTGCTCTCTCTGACGGGCCGTCCCTGCACCGGAGAGGTGGCCCCCGGAGACGTGCAACGTCCCACCGATCTGCGATGCCTTGTCCAGGAGCAGGACCGACCTACCTGCGGCTGCGGCCTCCACGGCACAGGGAATGCCGGCCGTTCCAGCTCCCACCACGATGACGTCATACGTCTTATCCATGCCCACTCCCGACCTTCTTGGCGACTGCACGCCACTTGGACTGCTGAATGACCCTCCCGACGAACACCAGTCGTGCGTTCCGTCAGTTGGAAAGCCGTTCCACAGATCGTAGCCCCGTCCTGCGAGTGCGTCAACGAGTGTCCGCGCCCGGTCCGAACTTCGCGAGATCAAACCCTTGACCGGCAAATTCTCGTCCTCTATGGTTCGGACAGCGTGAAACGATGTTTCGCCTACCGAAACGTTAGGAAGGCATCACGTGACTTCACTCCTGAGGCATATCGCTTCACTCGCGGGCGCTCCCCGGGGAAGGTTTTGGTGATGAGCCGCTACATCGTTCGCCGTGTCGTGGGCCTGGGCGTGGTGCTCATGCTGGTGCTGACGCTGTCCTTCTTCATGCTGCATGCCATTCCGGGTGGTCCGGAGAACGCCTACCTGGGCATGAACCCCTCTGTGGAGAAGCGTGAGGCGGTGAGGCACATGCTCGGACTGGATCAGTCACTGTGGTCGCAGTATCTCGGCTTTCTTCGTGGCATGTTCACCTTCGACTTCGGCACCTCGTTGACCACCAACAGCTCCGTCAACGACATGCTCATGGCTCGGATACCCGTCACCCTTGAGCTCGGCCTCATCTCTTTCGTGGTGTGGACGGTGATCGGCCTGCTCCTGGGGGCGGTGGCAGCGGTACGCAAAGGCACCTTCGTCGATGGGCTCGTGCGCGTCGGGAGTGTGGTGGGGCTGTCGGTCCCCAGCTTCTGGCTGGGGCTGGTCCTGGTCCTCACCTTCGGGCTCTACATCCCTGGCGTTCTCCCCAGCTCCGGGTGGGTGCCGTTCAGCGAGAACCCGGCACAGAACCTTCGAACGCTCGTCCTGCCGGCGTTCACTCTGGGCATCGGCTCCGCAGCCGTCATCGCACGGACCCTGCGCTCATCGCTGATCCACGAGATGGAATCCGACCACGTGGCCTTCGCTCGGGCCATGGGACTTCGCGAGTGGACCGTCCTGCAACGGCTGGCGTTGCGCAACGCCGTCATTCCCACGCTCACGGTGGTTGGAATGATGCTCGGCAGTTTCATCGGTGGGGCCGTCTTGATCGAGAACGTCTTCAACGTCCCCGGTCTCGGACAACTGATCGTGTCGTCGTTCGTCAGCCATGACTACCCCGTGGCCATTGCCGGCACCGTCTGGACGGCGTCGATCTTCCTGATCACGACCTTGGTCGTCGACCTGCTCTATTTCGCCATCAACCCCCGCATTCGAGCCCAGTTCTCGACCACGGGAGGTGTGCGATGACAGTCGCACCAGCGCGCAGCTTCAGCGCCGCCCTGTCCAACGTCACGAGTCGGGCCCGAGGTGTGAGCCTGCTCGGTGCGATTGGTCTGCTGTTCGTGGTCCTGTTCATCCTGCTGGCCGTCTGCGGTCCGTGGTTCGCGCTGGATGCCAACGCCCGCACCGGCGGAGCGCTACTCCCCCCGTCGAGCGGACACCCCTTCGGGACCGACAATCTCGGCCGCGACCTGTTTGCGCGCGTGGCCGAAGGTGCCCGGCTCTCATTGATTGTCGCCACGTCAAGTGTGGTGGCCTGCATCGTTGTCGGGGTGCCCCTCGGTCTCTTGGCGGGGTTCAACGGAGGCACGTGGATCGATGACGTCATCACCCGGTGTCTCGAGGCGCTTCAGGCTCTGCCCCTGTTCATCTTCGCGCTGTTCGTGATGGGCATGGTCGGGTCCGGCGCATCACAACTGGGACCCATCACGATCAGCCCCGCAGCCAAGATCGTGCTCCTGCTCGCCGTCTCCTTCCTGCCCTATTTCGGCAGGGTTGCGCGCGCCGCGACGTTGGTCGAGGCGCAGGAGGAATACGTCGACGCGCTGCGGGTTTTGGGCGTCTCTCGTTGGCGCATCGTGCTCGGTGAGCTTCTCCCCAACGTCATGCCGCCCGTCCTGGTGCAAGCGTTTCTCTGGGTGGGGATGGCGATCTTTGCCGAGAGTGCGCTCTCGTTCCTGGGGCTCGGCATCCAGCCCCCACAACCCAGTCTGGGCAACATCCTCTCCGACGCCACGAGCTACCTCATGTTGGGCGCCTGGTGGTTCTCCATCATCCCCGGCCTGATCATCCTGCTCGTCACCATCGGCATCAACCTCGTCGGTGACGACGTCGACAAACTGCTCACCCGTAGGCGATGAGCCCAGCGGCCCACGGCTCCCCCACCTTCACCAACGTCAACCCAAGCAACCCCATAACCCCATAACCCCATAACCAAGGAGTACTCCCGATGTCCCTCCTCTCCACGCACGTTTCTCGACGCAACTTCCTGGTCTCCGTCGGTGTCATCACGGCCGGTGCCAGCCTGGCCGCCTGCGGCTCCGAAGGGTCTCCGGCCAGCGGCGGACCCTCCAAGACCCCCCAGAAGGGCGGCACCCTCCGGCTCGGCATCCCCGCCGTGTCCGACTACCTCAACCCACTCGTTGCCACGTCCGGCGCCATCGCCTGGACAACCTCACCCGTCGTGGAGACCCTCTACTTCTATGGAGAGGACATGAAGTCGGTTCCACTGCTGGCCGCCGGTGAGCCGAAGGTCTCCGCCGATGGCAAGACGTGGACGATCACCCTGCGAGATGGCATCGCCTTCTCCAACGGGGACCCGCTGACTGCCGAGCATGTTGCGGCCGTGCTCAACCACGTTGCCGACCCGAAGGCCTTCAGCGACTGGACGAACTACTTCGGTCCGAGGATCACCTCAGCCAAGGCGGTCGACAAGACGACCGTCGAGATCATCCTGCCTGCTCCGTTCGGCGTCATGCGATCACACCTCAACAACCTCCCCATCGTGCACAAGGACTTCATCGAGAAGAAGGACACGACCATGGGGACGGGGCCCTTCGTGATCGGGCAGGTCACTCAGGGCCAGAGCCTGACCCTGACACCCAACGCGAAGTACCACGGGACACCCTCAGCACTCAAGGAAATCACCTTCACGGCCATTCCTGACCCGGCAACACGCCTCGTCAGCCTGCGCGAGGGCAAGGTCGACATCATGACAGACGTCGCGCCGGACAATGTCACGGTGTTGAAGGCCGACAAGGACATCACCGTCCACGTCGTCGAGGCACCCATCGACATGCTGACCTACTTCAACGCCTCGAAGCCGCCGTTCAACGACGCGCGGGTGCGTCAGGCCCTGGCCTACGCCATGGACCGCGAAGGCGTCGCCGACGTGGTCTATGCGGGCACCGCGACGCTCGCGCAGGGTCCCATCGGCCCCGCGGTCGAGGGCTACAACGAGGGCGTCAAGATCTATGACGCCAAACCCAACATCGCGAAGGCCAAGTCCCTCTTGGCCGAGGCCGGGTTGTCGAAACTCAGCTTCACTCTCCAGATCAGCAACTCGAACGCCCCTCTCAAGAACGTCGCTCAGGTACTCGTGGAGGGATGGAAGCAGGCAGGCATCACCTGCACCCTTGACGTCGTCGACGGCGGCAAGTGGGTCACGAACTGGTTGGCCGGCGAGTACGAGATGACGATGAACACGTTCGCCAGCGGTATCGCCGGAGGCCGGACGGCGTTCACGCTCCTGAGCACATATGTCTCCTCCAGCCGCGCAAACTTCGGCTACAGCAACCCCAAGGTCGACACGCTGGTTTCCCAGGCCTGGGCCACAGCTGACGCCGATGAGCGTGCACGCCTGTGCTCTCAGGTGGACGCGCTGTTGGCGGAGGATGCCATCGCCTGTCCGCCGATCTACCCGTCGTTCATCATCGCTCAGCGCAGCAGCATCACCCCGATGGACAAGGGAATGATGAGCGTCGGCCGCATCAACTCCTCCGCCGTCCAGGTTCTGGCCTGAGCTGATGGAGTCCACCGTCACGAGCCAGCGACCGAGCGGGACCCCCGGGTCTCGCTCGGTCGTGAGCGCGGCAGAGGGGGACCTCCTGCAGGTAGAGGGCCTCAATGTCACCTATCGAACCCGACGTGGTGCGCTGCCGGCGGTCCGAGACGTCTCATTCACGTTGGCCAGGGGCGAGGTCCTGGGGCTGGTGGGCGAGTCGGGGTCCGGCAAGAGCACCGTGCTGGCCGCCCTGATGAGGATGCTGCAGCGGGGCACCTCACTGACGGCGGATACTCTCCGCTTCGACGATCAGGACTTGCGCCAGCTCAGCGAGTCCCAGTTTCGGCAGCTGCGCGGTCGCCGGATGGGGTTGGTACCGCAGCGTCCGATGACCTCGCTGTCGCCGGTCACTCCGGTGCGCAACCAGCTGCGCCGCCTCACCGGCGCAGCGGTGGACGACCAGCGCCTCGACGACCTCTTGGAGAGTGTGGGCCTGGGGGGCCTGCACTCCCGGCTGGGTGACTATCCCTTCCAGTTCTCCGGTGGTCAGTTGCAACGCATGCTCATTGCCGTGGCGGTGCTGTCGCACGAGCCCGAACTCGTGTTGGCGGATGAACCGACCACGACCCTCGACGCCACGGTTCAGGCCCAGATCCTGCGCCTGCTGCTCGACCTGCGCGACCGGCTCAACAACTCGATCATCTTCGTGAGCCATGACCTGTCCGTCATTTCGCAGGTCTGCGACCGAGTCGGCGTGATGTACGGCGGACACCTCGTGGAGCTGGCGCCCACCGCAGAGCTGTTCAACAACCCGCAGCATCCGTACACCATCGCGCTGCTGCAGGCCATGCCGGCCAGGCACCAGCGGGGCGAGCGCCTCAGGGCCATCGAGGGCACCGTCAGCGGCTCACACCTGCTGCCCGGCTGTCCGTTTGCACCGCGGTGCCCCCGCGCCGATTCGGTCTGCCGGACAACCATGCCTCAGCCTGAGTACATCGGCGGGTCGCTCGTGCGCTGCTTCCACCCCGGAGGCAGCTCATGACTGCGTTGGACACAAGCACGCGCTCGCCGATGGTCGAGTTCTCCGACCTCGTCAAGCACTTCCCCCTCCAGGACGGGACACGGTTCGGGAAGCGGAACGCTGGCCTGGCACCGCGCGTCGTCCACGCCGTGGACGGCATCAGCGCCCAGCTGAAGCCCGGCGAATCGTTGGCCATCGTCGGCGAGTCAGGCTGTGGCAAGTCGACCGTGGCGAAGATGCTGGTGGGCCTGCAAACTCCCACATCGGGAACGGTGCGCGTCGGTGACCAGGACGTGGTCCCGGTCAGACAGGTCGACCTTGCAGCACGTCGGCGTGTGCAGCTGATCTCGCAGAGCCCATGGTCGGCCCTGAACCGCTCGAAGACCGTACGCCACATCGTCACTCAGCCACTTCAGGTGCACGGCCTGGCCGTGGACCGGGCCAGCCGCGACCGACGGGCTGCGGAGCTGATGAACATCGTCGGGCTCTCGGTCGACTATCTCGACCGTCGGCCCGGCGAGATCAGCGGTGGCGAACTGCAGCGGGTGACGATCGCCCGGGCCCTCGCCGGTGAGCCCGAGGTGTTGGTTCTCGACGAACCCACGGCCAGCCTGGACGTCAGCGTCAAGGCCATCGTGGTAAACCTGCTTGCTGACCTGCGGCGCCAGTTGGGTCTGACCTACGTCCTGATCACTCACGAGCTCGACATCGCGCGTCATCTCGCCGACCACGTGGCAGTGATGTACCTGGGCGAGTTCGTCGAGATGGGTCCCATCGACGATGTCTTCGACAACCCCGAGCACCCCTACACCCGATCGCTCCTCGCGGCCGCTCCCGGCCTCGCGACGATCGGCCAGCCGCCTGCAGTCCTGCTCAAGGGCGAGGTGCCATCGGCTGTGGACCTGCCTTCTGGGTGCCGATTTCACACCCGGTGTCCGTTTGCCACCCACACCTGTGGCGTCGAATTCCCGCATCTGGAACCTCGGGTGGGCGGTCGCGCTGTGGCGTGTCTGCGCGTTGACGAGGTAGCAGCCGAAACCCAGAAGTGAGTGGGCGGCGCGACCTTGGTTCGTAGGTCACGCCGTCCACTCCCGTGCTGTCAGCGCACCCAGCGCGATTTTTCCGAGATGTAGTTCACCGCATCGTTGAGACTGTCGGGCTGGTACTCGGAAAAGAGATTCGGTGGGAATCGGCTGGTGTATCCCTCGAACGCCTCGCGCACCAGTTCCCAGTGGATGTCCGGTTGCAGGTGCTGGGCCCGGAACTCCGCGATCGGGATGACGGCGCTCACCAACGTCTCGAACTTACCCTCGGCCCGAGCAATGGCACGGCCGTCCGGCCCATAGATGGCGGTGCCTCCCGCACCCGTGTCCTCGAAGTACGGACCCTTGCGCAGGAGCAGCGCGTTGTTGGCAATGGCGCAGTAGACCTTGTTGTACATGGCAGTCGCCACCACGTCAGCCTCGGTGAAACTCCCGCTGGCGGTACGCAGGATGACCTCTGCCCCCTTGATCGCCAGCGCGCGCATCAACTCCGGTTCATGCTGGGTGGAGCTCATGGAGATGTTCCCCAGCGGGGTCTGTGCCACCTGGAGCACGGCATCTGAGCCGTACCGTTCGACGTACTCGTCCAGCACGTCGTAGATCGTCGTGGTGAAGAGTTCGAACCCCGGGAACATTCCCTTGACGTTGCGCGCCTTCCAGTGCTTGGCCACAATCTCTCCGTCCGGACCGACCATGGAGGTCAGACTGAGGACGTGACCCGGCCACGACTCGTCGCGAACGTAGGCGCCGAACACGATGTAGGCGCCGTACTCCTTGGCCTTCGCGGCGATGGCCGCGAACTCGGGCCCGGGGATCTCGATGCACCGGCGCAGGGCCTCCGCGCGGGTCCAGGTGTCCCACCCACTGATCGGGAACTCGTGAAAGAGAAGAACGTCGGGACCTCGGCCGAAGTGGAAGGCGTTGTCGATCAGATGAAGCATGTGCGCGAGGTTGGCCGCCTGCTCCTGGTCGTCGGCGGCAGGGTGGATCGTGGACTGGACCACCCCAAGCGTCCATCGGTCCTTGGACAAGGGGGCGGAACTGTACTGTCCCGGCGCGGGTCGCTCTTTCATCGACAACTCCTGCTCGTAGTTCGGGTTGGCTCAACCGAAGGGTCTCTCTCGACCCGAGAGAGTCCGCTGGCCTGCACGCGACGATCCGTCGCTGGCTGTGCAGGTTCCTGAGAGCGCCCCACCTGTGAACCGCCCCGCGTGATGGTTGACTTCTGGAACAGTATTCCTAATGATGGAACCGGGTCAAGGGTTCGTTGCTCGTGGCCCCGCTGACGTGGCGTGATGATGCCGAAAACTCGGGACGCTCAGCACTGACCCCCGGGCCAGCCGGCAGAAGCGGTCGAACTGCGGCGTCACCGTGCGCCGCCCGCCAGGAAAGGCACCTGATGCATGACCTCGTCACCACCCCCGCCGTACGCCTCGTGAAGATGCTGCGCCGCAAGGAGATCTCCAGCCGAGAGCTCACCGACACCTACCTGTCGTGGAACGCACGTCAGGCGGCGCGGCTGAACGCCGTCGTCGCGATGGATCCGGACCAGGCCCACGCCTCGGCGCGAGTGGCTGACGAGCAACTCGCCAAGGGAGCGCCGGTCGGTCGACTTCACGGACTCCCGATCACCATCAAGGACTCGTGGGAAGCAGCCGGGTTCGTGAGCACGGGAGGCGACCCGGCTCTCGCTGGCAGAGTCTCTGGGCGTGACGCGCCGACCGTGGCCCGGTTACGCGAAGCGGGAGCCGTCGTGCTGGGCAAGACCAATGTGCCGTTTCGCAGTGGAGACGGGCAGAGCTACAACGAGCACTACGGCACGACGAACAACCCGTGGGACATCGCGCGCACCCCCGGTGGATCGTCCGGAGGCGCGGCAGCAGCACTGTCCGCTGGACTCACAGCCCTCGATGTCGGCGGTGACGTCGCCGGGTCCATTCGCATGCCCGCGGCGTTCTGCGGCATACATGGGCTGCGCACGAGCACCGGCGTGCTGCCGGTGGGAGGATCGGTGGGCAAGGTGGACGGCTCGGAGTCGTCCATGGCGGTACCCGGCCCGATGGGTCGAACGGCGGCTGACCTCGCGCTCGGGTGGGAGGTGCTCGCGGATACCGACGGCACCTCGAGCATTCCGTGGCGCGTCTCCCTCCCCGATCCTTCAGCAAACACCCTCTCCGAGATCTCAGCGGCCCTGTGGCTGGAGCCTCCGTGGTATGACACCGACACCACGGTTGTCTCCGTGCTGCACCAGGCGGCAACCGACCTCGCGGACGCAGGTCTACGGGTCGAGACCGGACACCCCGACGTCAACCCCGCCGAGGCGATCCACCTCTTCAGACTCATGCTCATCTCCGCTGCGTCGGCGCAGATCCCCTCCCAGCTGGCTGCCCAGATGCGCGAGCGCGCCAGGTCGTTCGCGCTGGACGACTGGTCCCCGGAAGCATCAGTGGCCCGCGCCCTGTCCGCTGAGCATCGCGACTGGCTCGGCTGGAACGTCGATCGTCTGAGAATTCGGGCTGCCTTTGACCGCCTGTTCGAGACGGTCGACGTCATCCTGTGCCCAACGTCGGTCGTTCCGGCGTTCCCGCACGACCATTCGCAGCCCTCCGATGCGCGCTCGTACGTGATGAATGGTCGCGACGTCTCGTACAACACCCTCATCGAGTGGAGCGGGCTGGCCGCGCTGGCTCACCTGCCCTCGCTCGTCCTCCCCGCCGGCAGGACACACGAGGGACTGCCCGTGGGCCTTCAGGTCATCGGACCGCACCTTTCGGACAGGTCCCTGCTGCGGTTCGCCGCGCTCGCCGAGCCGGTTCTCGGCGGCTACGTCGCTCCACCGCAGCCCTCCTGAACCCGGCGACGCGGGAGCAGCACGGGCGGTCCGTTTCCTGAACGAAACCTTTGACGGCGACCGCGGCTAGGGCTACGATACTGAAACACTGTTCCGTTCTTTAGAACCATCGGAGGTTGAGGATGAGTGGACCGCTGAGCGGCATGCGAGTGATCGACTGCTCGACCATTCTCGCCGGACCCTTGTGCTGCCAGATCCTGGGCGACTTCGGTGCGGAGGTCATCAAGATCGAGCACCCGGTCGCTGGCGACAGCATGCGTGGGCATGGGCTCGCCAAGGACGGCGTGCCGCTCTGGTGGAAGGAGATCTCTCGCAACAAGCGGACCATCGGTCTGAGCCTCTCGAGCCCTGAGGGGGCCAAGGTCCTGCGTGCCCTCGTGCGCACCGCTGACGTTCTCGTGGAGAACTTCCGTCCGGGGACACTCGAGCGGTGGGGTCTGGCCCCGGACGATCTCCTCGAGCTCAATCCCGGCCTGGTCATTCTCCGCGTCACGGGTTTCGGCCAGACCGGTCCCTATGCCCATCGGCCCGGCTTCGGAACCCTGGCCGAAGCGATGAGTGGTTTCGCCCACCTCACCGGCGATCCGGACGGTCCACCGACCCTGCCCGCCTTCGGACTCGCTGACAGCCTCGCCGGCATCGCTGGCTCGTCGGCCGTTTCCATGGCCCTGCTCGAGCGCGCCACCTCCGGACGCGGCCAAGTGATCGACCTCAACCTCATCGAGCCGATCCTCACCGCCGTCGGTCCCGCACCGACCTTCTACGACCAGCTCGGAGTGGTCCAGAACAGGCACGGCAACCGATCGGTCAACAACGCGCCGCGCAACACCTATCGCACGAGGGACGGTGCGTGGGTCGCCGTCTCCACCAGTGCGCAGGCGATTGCCGAGCGGGTGCTGCGCCTCGTCGGGCACCCCGAGGTCATCGAGGAGTCGTGGTTCGGCTCAGGGACGACTCGCGTGCAACACGCAGACCTGCTCGACGAGTACGTGGGTTCCTGGATCAGCGCGCGCGATCGCGATGACGTGCTCGCGGCCTTCGAGGCGGCCGGGGCCGCCATCGCACCCGTCTATGACCCCCGGGACATCATCGAGGATCCGCACTTTCGCGAGACCGGCATGATCACCGAAGTACCGGACGACGATCTCGGCAGCCTGCGTATGCACAACGTCATGTGGCGCATGTCCCGCACGCCCGGCTCGATCCGGCACACCGGTCGCGCCCTCGGCGCTGACACAGAAGTCATCCTGATCGATGAGCTCGGCATGGACACCTCCGAGGTCGAGGCCTTGCGCACCCAAGGCGTGATCGCGTGATCGCCCATCAGCAAGAGCGTGAAGGTTCCTCCCTCCAGAACCCATCGCAATCACCGCTGGTCGGCTTGACGACGCTCTTTCGCCCATTCACTGGCCGTACGGGCCCGGCCCGCCGTCAACCCCCATGCCCTCGGAGGACCCGATGAGCCTGTCACCCACCCCAGCACCGCCCCTTCCGCAGTCCGCGGATCCCGTTCTTGAGGCGGTGCTGCGCGGTGTTGAGGTCGTTGACCTCGGCCGCCAGCTGACGATAGGCATGCCCCAGTCGCCGAACCACCCCGCCTTCTGGCACGCTCTCCCACGTCGTCACGGCGACATGGTGCGTCCTGACGGAGGCTCCGCGGCCAACGACATCATCACGATGGGCACGCATGTCGGGACTCACGTCGACGCGCTGTCGCATGTCTCGCAGGACGGGCGGCTGCACGGGGACCTCGACGCCCTCGAGGCGGGCATCGGCGGCCGATATGCCGCACTCGGGGCGCACACGATCGAACCGATGGTGCGCCGAGGTGTGCTGCTCGACATCCCGGCCGTCCTCAGCCTCCCCCGCTGCGCCCCCGGTCAGGAGATCACCGCTGACAACCTCGACCAGGCGTGCGCGAAACAGGGTGTCGAGGTGCGCGACGGTGACGTCGTCCTCATCCGCAGCGGGTGGGGCCAGCACTTCGACTCGGGCGACCGCGATGCCTACATCGGCCACGACACCGGAGTGCCGGGCGTGGGTGCCGAAGGGGCACAGTGGTTGGCCGACCGCAATGTCCATGCTGCTGGCGCGGACACCATCGCCTTCGAGTGCTTGCCGGCCGGCTCGGGCCACAGTGTCCTGCCGGCCCACAGCATCCTGCTCGTCGCGCACGGGATCTACATCATCGAGGCCATGGCCCTCGAAGAGCTGGCTCAGCGGGCCACGACCGAGTTCCTCTTCCTCCTCTCACCGCTGCCGATCTTTGGCGCCACCGGTTCACCGGCGCGCCCGCTGGCCGTGATCTCCCGTGGGTGATTCCCAGCCCGCCGGTCCCACACTGGCGGGCCAGTTGTCGCAGTTCGCACTGGACGCGTTCGAGGGAGGCGTGCCGTCAGCCGTCTCCGCCAGCGTCCGCCAGCGCATCCTCGACATTCTCGGCCTGTGTGTCGGTGCCCATCGACTCCCCACCTCCACGGCTGCACTCGACTACGTGAGAGCTCAGGGTGTCACCGGCCGCGCGCACGTCGTCGGATTGCCAGAACCCGTTTCCACCGCCCACGCCGCTTTCGCCAACGGGGTGCTGGCGCATTCGTTGGACTACGACGACACCCACCTGCCCTCGATCCTCCATCCCTCGGCCAGCGTGGTCCCTGCGGCGCTCGCCGCCGCGGAGGCGAGCAATGCCTCGGGCGCGGACCTCATCCGCGCGGTGGCGGTCGGGCTCGAGGTGACCGTTCGACTCGGCATGGCTGGATACGACCGGTCCCTGGGCAACTCGACGTTCTTCGAGCACGGACAGCATGCGACATCGATTTGCGGGGCCATGGGCTCGGGCGTCGCTGCAGCCCTGCTCTTCGGCGCCGACGCAGCGAAGGTCCAGCACACGCTCGGCATCACTGCATCCATGGCTTCCGGCATCATCGAGGCGAACCGCACCGGTGGCACGGTCAAGCGACTGC
>JBDSIV010000057.1:0-6446 GCA_039917755.1 Knoellia sp.
CAGCTCGCGGCCGACCCCGGAATCGACAAGGTCATCGGGGTCGATGTCATTCCACCGCCGCGCGACATCGGTCGCGCCGAGTTCATCCGCGCCGACATCCGCAACCCGATGATCGGCAAGGTCATCGCCCAGGGCGGCGTCGACACGGTCGTGCACGCCAACGTCATCGCGACGCCGACCTTCGCCGGAGGACGCACTCCCCAGAAGGAGATCAACGTCATCGGCACGATGCAGTTGCTCGCCGCGTGCCAGAAGGCGTCGTCGGTCAAGCGGCTCATCGTGAAGTCCACCGCCGCGGTCTATGGCTCGACGCCGCGCGACCCCGCAATGTTCACCGAAGAGATGTCGGCCAAGCGCCTGCCGTCCTCGGGCTTCGGCAAGGACTCCATCGAGGTTGAGGGTTATGTGCGCGGGTTCGCCCGCCGTCGTCCGGACGTCGAGATCCTCACGTTGCGCTTCGCCAACATCATCGGGCCGCGGATCCGGACGTCCCTCACCGACTACTTCCACCTGCCGGTCATCCCTGTGCCGTTCGGCTACGACGCGCGCCTTCAGTTC
The DNA here is from genome assembly GCA_039917755.1 of Knoellia sp. Taxonomy (GTDB): domain Bacteria; phylum Actinomycetota; class Actinomycetes; order Actinomycetales; family Dermatophilaceae; genus Knoellia. The sequence goes on from JBDSIV010000057.1 coordinate 559, forward strand.
ATCCACGAGGACGACGCGATCGCGGCGCTGGTGCGCGGCGTGACCGGTTCGGTGACCGGAGTCGTGAATCTCGCGGGTGACGGGGTGCTCACCGCGTTGCAGGCTGCCGCCATCGTCCGCCGCCCCTTCGCGATGGTGCCCATGGCTGCTGCAGGCCCCATGGGCGGGCTCGGGAAGCGACTGGGACTCGTGGACTTCAGTCCCGACCAGATGTCCTTCCTTGCCTTTGGACGCGGCATGGATACCACGGTCATGCGCGAGTCCTTCGGTTTCGACCCGACGTTCTCGACTCGGGCCGCCTTCGAGGACTTCGCTCGCTCCGTGTCCCCGGTCTATCCCTCGTTCGACGCGCTGAGCGGAGCCGTCGGCGGGATCGTGGGCGCCGCCCAGAACGTCCTGGTCCGACCGACGCGAGGCAAGCACTGATGGCAACTCAGAAAGCCGCGACCACCCCGTCCAAAACCTCGAACCGCACGCCCGCGGCGCGCACGACGGCTGCCACGTCCACCACGAAGGGTGCCAAGCCCGCCAAGACCGTTGCCAGGTCCTCACAGAAGGTGTCCTCGGTCGCCGCCGGTGCCGCCCGTGCCTCGGGCGAGCGTGCGCGCCGACGTTCGACGCCGCTGTTGTCGGCTTCGGCCAGCACGAAGAGTGCCACGACGAAGAGTGCCGCGCCGAAGACTGCCGCGCCGGCTCCGGCTTCGGCCCCCACATCGGTTCGCCCCGCCCACCGTCCTCGACCGCAGGCTGTCTCCAAGGCCTCGTCCAAAGCATCGAAACAGGCCGGCATACGTCCGCAAAGTCCGCGAGCAAAGCGTGCGGCTGACGATGCCGCGCGGCGCCACCTGCGCGTCGCCGCTCCGCCCGAGCCGGTGAAGCGCCCCTCCCCGGACCCGACCGCGACGCAGACCGACATGTCGCTTCCAGTGCCAGGCGTGGAGGAGTTGCTCCGCGCCTCCATCGCGGCCATGCGCATCGCGGCCCAGGGTGCGGGTCTTGCGCCCGACGAGATCGAGCGTCGCGTCGCGGCGACATTGGCCTTCTTGCGCCGCAGGATCGAGGGCGACTTCTCGGTCGACGAGTTCGGCTACGACGAGCACTTCGCCGAGCACGTCATCTTCCCGATGCTGCGCCCAATCTACAAGAACTGGTTCCGGGTCGAGGTGCGCGGCCTCGAGAACATTCCGGCCGAGGGCGGTGCGCTCATCGTCAGCAACCACTCGGGCACGATTGCCATCGACTCGCTCATGGTGGCCCAGGCCATCCACGACGAGCACCCCCAGCACCGCGTGATGCGCGGGCTCGGTGCCGACCTCGTCTTCCAGACGCCCGTCGTCGGGGCCTTCGCGCGCCGCGGCGGCTCCACCCTGGCCACGGGCGCTGACGTCGACCGGCTCTTTGCCAAAGGTGAGCTCGTCGGCGTCTTCCCCGAGGGCTTCAAGGGGGTGGGCAAGCCGTTCAAGGAGCGCTACAAGCTGCAGCGCTTCGGCCGAGGTGGCTTCGTCGCGGCGGCCCTCAAGGCTGGGGTCCCGATCATCCCGACCTCGGTGGTGGGGGCCGAGGAGATTCTGCCGATTCTCGGCAACATGAAGACCGTCGCGCGTGTGCTCGGGCTGCCCTATGCCCCGATCACGCCGACCTTCCCGCTGCTCGGACCGCTGGGGTTGATCCCCCTGCCGAGCAAGTGGATCATTGAATTCGGTGCGCCGATCGAGACCTCGAGCCATGGCTCGGCGGCCGCTGATGACCCGATGCTCGTCTTCGACCTCACTGACCAGGTGCGCGAGACGATTCAGCAGACGCTCTATTCGTTGCTGATGCAGCGACGTTCCGTCTTCTTCTGAGCTGCGATTCTCGTATGCCGTCCGCACCCGTTCCGCAGTCCGCTCCCGCCCCGCGCGTCACGCTCATCGGCAAGCCCGGGTGTCATCTGTGTGATGACGCGCGAGTGATCATCGCCGAGGTCACTGCCGAGGTGGGGGAGTCGTTCGTTGAAGTGTCGGTGCTCGAGCAGCCGGACCTCTTGGAGCGCTACGCCGAGGAGATTCCGGTGACGCTCGTCGACGGGCGCCAGCACGACTTCTGGAGAGTCGATCGCGACCGGCTGCGCGCTGCCCTCTCCCAGCCCCGTCCCTCCTGACGACGGACACCCAGCAGGGTGAGGGGGCAAGCGGTTCCGCAGAGTGCTTGTACCAGAACGGGGTCAACCCTGCGTCTCGGGGTCGGATCGCGACTTTGTGCATGGCTTCACAAGTGCGTACCCTGAACAGGCACCACCACACCTTCCAGACAGGAGTCGAAGGCCACGTGTCCGCCGACGTCGCAGCTCGCAGGGGTATCCCTGACGCATCCGTGGCTCGACTTCCGGGATACCTTCAGGCCCTCACGACCTTGGCTGAGCGCGGGATCAACTCGGTGAGCTCCGAGGAACTGGCCGCCGCCGTGGGGGTGAGCTCGGCCAAACTGCGCAAGGACCTCTCCCATCTCGGCTCCTACGGCGTTCGAGGCGTGGGTTATGAGGTCGATCGCCTCGCCTACGAGATTTCCACGGCCCTTGGCCTCACCCAGAACTGGCCCGTGGCCATCATCGGGATGGGCAATCTTGGCCGGGCACTCGCGGCCTACAGCGGTTTTGCCACCCGCGGGTTCAACGTCATCGCCCTGCTCGACCACGATGACGAGGTTGTCGGCACCTTCGTGGGCGAACGCCGGATCCGTCCCATGGCCGACGTCGTCGCGCTCGTGAGCGAGGACGGCCTCGCGATCGGGGTCATCGCCACCCCTGCCGATTCCGCGCAGGATGTCGCGCACCGACTCGTCGAGGCCGGTGTTCGCTCCATCCTCAACTTTGCGCCCTGCGTCCTCGACGTCCCGGACGACGTCAAGGTGCGCAAGGTCGACATGTCGACAGAGCTGCAGATCCTCGCCTTCCATGAGCAGCGCCGCACTGGCGAGCTCGACCTCGCCGCGGACCCCGACGTCGCGGAGGTCGCCCTGTGAGCCTTCTCGTGCTGGGGCTGTCACATCACGGCGCCCCGATGGAGCTGCTCGAGTCCGCCGTCCTTGACCAAGGTGCTCGGGGTCGGCTCGAGGCCACGATCGTCTCGTCCGAGCACGTCGTCGAGGCGGTGGTCGTCTCCACGTGCAACCGCACCGAGGTCTATGCCGAGGGGCTCACCTTCCACGGCGCTCTGTCCGATGTCTCCGAGGCCCTGGCGTCCGCAACCGGTGTGTCCCTGGCCGACCTCCAGCCCCACCTCTATGTCCACTACGAGGACCGGGGCATCGCCCACGCCTTCTTTGTTGCTGCCGGTCTCGACTCGATGGCCGTGGGCGAGGCCCAGATTCTCGGACAGTTGCGCGATGCCCTGACCCGCGCTCAGCGGCGTGGCCACGTCGGTCCGGCTCTCAACACCCTGTTGCAACAGTCACTTCGGGTCGGCAAACGAGTCCACACCGAGACGGCGATCGACGACGTGAGCCGCTCGCTCGTGGGCGCTGGGCTGTCCGCGGCCTGCGACGTCGTCGGCCCCATCGCTGGCGCGCGGGTGCTCGTCATCGGCGCCGGTGGCATGGGAGCCCTCGCCGCGACCACCGTGAGCCAGGCCGGTGCCGCCTCGGTGACCATCGCCAACCGTGGGCTGGCCCGGGCCGAGCGCCTTGCAGACCGGGTTGGCGGTCTCGCCCTGCCGTGGGACGCACGCTTCGCCGGTCTCCACGAAGCAGACATTGTCATTTCGAGCACCGGCGCCACCGGCGTCGTCCTCACGGCCGGCGACGTGGAAGCCGCTGCTGCCACGCGCGGTGGCCGCTCGCAGGTGTTCATCGACCTGGCTTTGCCGCACGACATCGACGTGGCAGTGGCGGACCTCGACGGGACCACCCGCGTCGGCCTCGCCGAGCTCGGCGAGATGCTCAGCCACGCTGGTGACGTCCCGCAGGTGCGCGAGGCGCGTGACATCGTCACCGGTGAGGTCGCGGCCTACCTCACCGAGCGTTCAGCAGAAGCCGTTGCGCCCACCGTCGCGGCACTGCGTTCGCGGGCGCAGGAGGTCGTGGATCGTGAGATGGCCCGACTGGAGCGGCGCACGCCCGAACTTGCCGATGGCGACCGCGCCGAGGTGCAGCGAGCGGTCCACCGCATCGTCGAGAAACTGCTCCATGCCCCCTCGGTGCGCGTCAAGGAGATGGCGCAGGCCGGACAGGGCGGCAGCTATGCCAAGGCGCTCAGCGAGCTGTTCGACCTTGACCCCCGCGAGGTTTCCGTCGTCTCCACCCCGCCGATCGTCCCCGTGCCCGATGACGGGGGGGCGAGCCGATGACGCTCCGCCTCGGAACCCGACGCTCCGCGCTCGCGATGACCCAGTCGACCTGGGTCGCTGACCAGTTGCGGGAGCTGGGACATGCCGTCGAGCTCGTGGAGATCACGACCGCCGGTGACCGTGACCGCACCACGCCGCTCGCGACGATGGGCGGCACCGGGGTTTTTGTCTCGGCACTGCGCGACGCACTGCGCGACGGCACTGTCGACCTCGCGGTCCACTCCCTCAAGGACCTCCCGACCACGCCCGAGGACGACTTGGTCGTCGCCGCCATCCCAGCACGTGAGGACCCGCGAGACGCGCTCGTCGCCCGCGACGGACTCACCCTGGGGGAGCTCCCTGCGGGCTCCAAGGTCGGCACGGGCTCACCTCGGCGCCGTGCCCAGCTCGAGGCACTCGGGCTGGGCCTCGACATCCGCGAGCTTCGCGGCAACGTTGACACCCGCCTCGGCCGCGTGAGCACCGGCGACCTCGATGCCGTCGTCCTCGCCCACGCTGGTCTGCGGCGCCTCGGCCGTGACGGCGTCGTCACCGAGGTCCTCGATCCCATCCAGATGCTTTCAGCGCCCGGCCAGGGTGCTCTTGCTGTCGAGGTCCGTGCCGACGACCGAGCGACCCGCGACGCGGTCGCCGCGCTCGACGACGCCGACACCCGCGCCTGCGTCGACGCCGAGCGCGCCGTCCTCAACGAGCTCGAGGCAGGCTGCTCGGCACCCGTCGGCGCGCTCGCCGAGATCGTCCTGGGCGACGACGGCGACGAACTCTCACTGCGCGCTGTGGTTGCGAGCCCCGAGGGCGCCGGCGAGCTCCGTCGTTCTGCCACGGGGAGCCCCACTGATGCCTCAGCCATCGGCCGCAGACTTGCCCACCTGCTTCTCGAGGACGGCGCCGCCGACCTCACGCCTTTCAGCACTGCCAGCACGATCAACACCGTCCTCCCCCACAAATCGAACGCCCCGGAGCGTGACCTGTGAGCACCACCCGCCCGAGCCGATCCACCACGACCGCACGCACCCCTGCGAGGGTGGCCTTCGTCGGCGCCGGACCCGGAGACGCCGGACTCATGACGGTGAGGGCGCTCGAGTACCTCGCTGAGGCCGATGCCGTCGTCATCGACCAGGTGGCCCGTGAGGACGTCGTCGCCCGGCACGCCCGCCCCGAGGTCGAGATCGTCGACGCCGGACACGGCGAGCACGGCCAGCCATTGACTCACGCGTCCCGGGCCAAGCTCGTGGTCCGCGCGGCCAAGGCCCACCCTCGTGGCCTCGTCGTGCGACTCATGGATGGCGACCCGGGGACCTTCAACGGCCTCGCCGAGGAGGCTGCCGCCTGCGTCAAGGCGGGCATCCCGTTCGAGGTCGTGCCTGGCGTCAGCGCAGTCAGCGCTGTGCCCACCTACGCTGGTGTGCCCCTCACGACGACGAGTTCGCGCGGCATCCACATCATCACCGCCGGCGAGAAGCTCAAGGACATTGCCGTCGCGATCGACCCCGCGGTCACCGTCGTGGTCCTGGGGCAGCCCGACACGCTCGTGCGCACCCTCGAAGCCCTGCGCGGGGCGGGGCG
>JBDSIV010000058.1:0-18241 GCA_039917755.1 Knoellia sp.
TGGCCTCGAAGCCGGCCTTGGTGTTGCCCCACGGGTCCTGGCCCACGCCACCGAAGTCGACGTCGAAGCTGACGGGCTTGGTGACGTCCTTGATGGTGAGGTCGCCGGTGAGGGTCGCGCCGTCGAACGAGGTTGAGACGAAGTGCATGGTGGGGTAGGTCTCGGCGTCGAAGAAGTCGCCGCTCTTGAGGTGGGTGTCGCGGTCGGGGCTACCCGTCTCGACCGAGGCGATCTGCGCGGTCACGTCGACGGTGGACTTGGTGACGTCCTCGGCGATCTCGACGGTGCCGGAGACCTCGCGGAAGGTCCCGCGGACCTTGCTGACCATGAGGTGGCGGGCGACGAAGCCAACCTCGGTGTGGGAGGCGTCGACCGCCCAGGTGCCGGTGGGGATCTGCAGCTCGGTGGTGATGCTCATGTGGAGACTCCTTGCGAAGGGGGGATGAGTGCCTGTCAGTGTCTTCAACAGGACCAATCTCATAGATATTTCAACAACCCGAAACACTTCGGGTGAACGGCAGGTTCGTCAGGCGTTCGCTAACCTGTGATCGTGGCCGCCCCGGAGATCCCCGCGACCCGCTGGCTGACGCAGCAGGAGCAGCAGGCCTGGCGGGCCTATCTGCGAGGCCATCGTGAGCTCCAGGTGGCCCTGGACCGCGACCTCACCGACTTCGGGCTGAGCCTTCCCGAGTACGAGCTGCTCTCGATGCTGTCCGAGCAGGACGGCGACCGGGCGCGCATGTCGGTCCTCGCCGACCTCGTCGTGCAGAGTCGCAGCCGGGTCACGCACACCGCCAAGCGTCTCGAGCAGCGCGGCTGGGTGCGTCGTGAACCAACTCCCGAGGACGGCCGCGGAGTCGCACTGGCACTCACCCCCGAAGGTCGCCGCATGGTCGAGGCCGTGGCTCCCGTCCACGTCGACTCGGTTCGGGACAACTTCCTCGACCTGGTGACCCGTGAGCAGCTCAGCGCGCTCCACGACGTCTTCGCGGAGGTGCGCGCCCACCTCGTCCCCGGTGCCCGGGCGGACGACGAGATCCACTGAGGCGGACAATGGACGCATGACGTCCAGCCCCACCTCCGCCGCTGCTGCCCCCCCCGATTCGGACACGCCCGCCTCTGCGGCCCTGCTCGAGCGCGCCACCCGGGTCATCCCAGGCGGCGTGAACTCGCCTGTGCGCGCCTTCCGGGCCGTCGGTGGCACCCCACGCTTCATCGCGTCGGCGCGGGGCCCGTGGCTCACCGACGTGGACGGCAAGCGCTACGTCGACCTGCTCTGCTCGTGGGGGCCGATGATCCTCGGCCACGCACACCCCGACGTGCTCGAGGCCGTGCGCAGGGCCGCCGACAAGGGCTTCTCGTTCGGCACTCCCAGCGAGAACGAGGTGCTCCTCGCCGAGGAGATCGTCGCGCGCATCGAGCCGCTCGAGCAGGTCCGACTCGTCTCGTCGGGCACCGAGGCGACGATGAGCGCGGTCCGGCTGGCGCGTGGGGTCACCGGTCGGGCAGTCATCGTGAAGTTCGCCGGCTGCTACCACGGCCACGTCGACGCCCTCCTCGCTGCGGCTGGCTCCGGCCTTGCCACTCTCGCCCTGCCCGACTCCGCCGGGGTGCCCGCCGAGATGACCGCCGACACGATCGTCGTGCCCTACAACGACGTGGCCGCCCTTGAAGCGGTCTTTGCTGCGCGCGGTGGCGAGATTGCCGCCGTCATCACCGAGGCCGCCGCCGGAAACATGGGCGTGGTCCCGCCCGCACCGGGCTTCACCGAGGCCCTGCGTCGCGTCACCCGCGAGCACGGGGCGTTGCTCATCTCCGACGAGGTGATGACGGGCTTCCGGTGCAGCAAGGCGGGGTGGTTCGGTCTCGAGGGGCCGTATGCCGCCGGCGCACCTGACATCTTCACCTTCGGCAAGGTCATGGGCGGCGGTTTCCCTGCAGCCGCCTTCGGCGCGAGCACCGAGATCATGGCTCATCTCGCCCCGATTGGCCCCGTCTACCAGGCTGGCACGCTCAGCGGGAACCCCGTCGCCACGGCAGCTGGGCTCGCTACCCTCAAGGGCTGCACCGCCGACCTCTATCCGCGCCTCGAGGCCACCGCGCGCACCATCGCGGAGGCCGCCAGCGCCGCCCTGGCCGCCGAGAGCGTGGCCCACACCGTGCAGTGGGCCGGCTCGATGTTCTCGGTCTTTTTCCGCGACGGCGCGGTCACGAACTATGACGAGGCACGCGACCAGGACACCGCGGCATACGGACGCTTCTTCCACTCCATGCTCGAGTCCGGAGTGCACCTGCCGCCGAGCGCCTTTGAGGCCTGGTTCGTCAGCGGTGCGCATGATGAGGAGGCCGTCGGTGTGATCCTCGATGCGCTTCCCGCAGCGGCACGCGCAGCGGCCCACGCCGGGTGAGCGAACGCTCAGGTTCGTTTGCGACAATCGACTCCATGAAGAGGTCAGGCCCCGGCTCCGCAGCCCTCGACCGCACGGTGGTGCACCTCGTGAGGCACGGCGAGGTGCACAACCCCGACCGCATCCTCTATGGGCGTCTCGCGGACTTCCACCTCTCCGCACTTGGTCGTGAGATGGCCGACCTCGTCGCGAACCACCTTGCCGACCACGACATCACCCACGTCATCTCGAGTCCGTTGGAGCGCGCGCAGGAGACGGCAGCGCCCATCGCTGAGAGTCATGACCTGGCGATCGAGATCGACGAGCGCGCGCTCGAGGCCGAGAACGCCTTCGAGGGGCGGGCGGTTGCAGGCGGCAAGGGCATCTTCCGCGACCCCAAGATGTGGAAGCTCATGGTCAACCCCCTGCGTCCGTCGTGGGGCGAGCCCTATGTCGACCTCGCTGCTCGCATGCAGGAAGCCGTCGACGCTGCGCGCGACCTGGCCCGCGGCCGCGAGGCCGTCATCGTGTCGCACCAAGCGCCGATCTGGATGCTGCGTCTGGCCATCGAGGGCCGCCGGTTCGTCCACGACCCGCGCAAGCGGGAGTGCACCCTCGCCTCGCTCACCTCGTTGACCTATCTGGGTGACGAGCTCGAGTCCCTCGCCTACAGCGAACCCGCCGCCGCCCTGTTGCCGCTCGCGCATTCCGGAGCCGGTGCATGAGCAGTCGAACCACCCGGTATGCCGTGTCTCGAGCTGCCATTGCCCTCACCTCTGTCTTTGCTCTCGTCGCCCTTGGCGCTTGCTCGTCGGACCCCAACTCCATCGCGGAGCAGGCCAAGAAGGGCGACCAGAAGGGCTACATCGCGGGCAACGGGGCGATCGAGCAGATCCCCGTCGACAAGCGACTCACGCCCGTCACCCTTGAGGGCGCGACCCTCGATGGCCGACAGTGGTCGAGCACCTCGGAACGCGGCAAGAACATCGTCGTCGTCAATCTCTGGGGTTCGTGGTGCCCGCCGTGCATCGTCGAGATCCCAGACATCGAGAAGGTCTGGACCGACGTCCAAGCCGCCAAGAAGCCGGTCCAGTTCATGGGGATCGACTTCCGCGAGGACACCCAGCGAGGCGCTGCGTTCGTCCGCACCCAGAAGATGACCTATCCGAGCCTGACCGATGAGTCGGGTGTCCTCATCCTCGCTTTCGGCCGGCAGGCCCCCACCAGCCCACCGTCCACCCTCATCCTCGACCGTGAAGGCCGGGTCGCCGCCCGTGCCAACGGTGCCGTGACTGCCGCCACCCTCCAAGGTCTCATCGACGACGTCCTCGCCTCCGGCCCGGCGTCCTGAACCTGCGACATTCAGTGACAGACACGATCGCTTCCGGAGCCCTGCCACTTGCCATCCTCGTGGCGGGCCTCGCCGGACTCCTCTCGTTCGCGTCGCCGTGCGTGCTGCCGCTGGTGCCGGGTTTCCTCGGCTACGTCACCGGGCTGAGTGACACGGCGCTCGAGCAGCGCTCCCGCGGTCGGATGGTCCTCGGGGCACTGCTCTTCGTCCTCGGGTTCACCATCGTCTTCATCCTCATGTTCCTCTTCGTCGCATCGCTCGGCCGCGCTCTCACCGAGCACCGACAGGTCCTCATGCGCGTCGGGGGAGTGCTCGTCATCCTCATGGGGCTGGTCTTCCTCGGCGTGGGAGCGCGCGCGGGATCGCAGCGTCGGTTCGGCCCGACCTGGCGGCCGCGCGCCGGGTTGCTCGGCGCGCCTGTGCTTGGCGCGGTGTTTGCTCTTGGCTGGGCCCCGTGCACGAGCCCGACCTTGGGTGCCGTGCTCGCGATGTCGGCGTCGGTCACCAACCCCAGTCAGGGCCGGGCAGTGACCCTTGCCACGGCCTACGCGCTGGGTCTGGGGCTGCCGTTCATCCTCGCGGCAGCAGGGCTGGAGCGGTTTGACCGGCTGTCCGGGTGGGTGCGTCGCCACCACCACACCGTCCAGGTCGTGGGTGGCGGTTTCCTCATCGCCATCGGCGTCCTTCTTGTCACGGGTGTCTGGGAGGACCTCATGCGTTGGGTCCAGACCGAACTCATCAACGGGTTCGAGGTGGCCATCTGATGAGTCTGTCGACCCAGCCCATCGATCCGCGTCGCGACGACGACATCACCCAGCCCACCCTGGGCACCCTCGGGATGCTGCGCTTCATGTGGCGTCAGCTGACGTCGATGCGCACGGCACTCTTCCTGCTGCTTCTGCTCGCCGTCGCCGCTCTGCCCGGCTCGATCTTCCCGCAGCGCTCCATCAACGTGGTCCGCACGACGGAGTGGATCGCCCAGCACAGGACAGCGGGCCCGATCCTGGACCGGCTCGGCTTCTTCGAGGTCTATGCCTCACCATGGTTCGCCGCGATCTACATCCTGCTCTTCGTCTCTCTTGTGGGCTGTGTCCTGCCCCGCTCCAAGATCCACTGGAAGGCCATGCGGTCGCAGCCGCCGCGTGCGCCAAAACGGTTGGAACGACTCGATGCTCACGAGTCGGTGACCCTGGACGGCGCGCCGCATGACGTGCTCAAGGATGTGCGTGCCGCCCTGAAGTCCGGCCGGTTCCGCACTCATTCGCATGATGACACCACGGTCTCCGCCGAGAAGGGCTACCTCAAGGAGACCGGCAACCTCTTCTTCCACCTCTCGCTCATTGGCGTCATCCTGGGGGTTGCCTTCGGGCACCTGTTCGGCTGGAAGGGCGACGTCATCCTCCCGGTGGGGCAGACCTTCGCCAACACGGCCGCCCGCTTCGACACCCTCAGCCCCGGCCCGCTCGTCGACACCAAAAACTTCACGCCGTTCACGATGAAGCTCACCCGCTTCGACGCGGTGTTCGAGACGCGGGTCAAAAGCAAGGGTCAGTTCGGCTCTCCTCGGGACTTCACGGCATACGTCGATTTCCAGAAAGGACCCAGTGCCAAGGTCGAGAAGAAGGTCATCCGGGTCAACGGACCCCTCGACACCGGCGGCGGCACGGCCTTCCTCCTCGGCAACGGCTACGCGCCGCACATCACCGTGAGGGACGCAGCGGGCAACGTCACCTACTCCGACGCCACGCCCTTTTTGTCCCAGGACAACAACTACAACTCGGTCGGCGCCGTCAAGGTCGCCGGAGCCGGGCCGGTGGGCAAGCAGCTCGGCTTTGCGGGGCTCTTCCTGCCGACCGCTGTGCTCGACAAGACGGGTCCGCACTCAGTCTTCCCCGATGCGCTCGAGCCGGCGCTCGCGCTCTCGGCGTTCGAGGGCACGCTCTTCCCGGGTGGCCGGCCGCAGTCGGTCTATTCGCTCGACACGGCGGGCATGACCCAGCTCAAGAACAAGGAGGGCACCGACCTCCTGCGCATCTGGCTGACGCCTGGTAAGACCTACACGCTCCCCGGCGGACAGGGCACGATCACGTTCGACGGAGTCGAGCGTTTTGCCGGCATCTCCATCCGCAACGACCCCGGCAAGGAGCTCACCCTCGTCTCCGCGCTCGCGGCCCTGCTGGGGCTCATCCTGTCGCTGACGATCCGTCGGCGCCGCGTCTTCGTGCGGGTTGCGCCCGCGCTGGAGGAGGGCCGTACCGTAGTGACCATCGGCGGCCTGGCCAAGGACGACGACGAGGGCATGGGCGAGCTGCTCGAAGATGTCCTCACGCGACTGAAGGAACGACGCACGTGACCCACGAGAACCTGGCGACCTATGCCAACCTCAGCCTCTATTCCGCGATGGCGGTCCTGACGCTTTCCATGCTCGGGTATGCCGGCTACCTCGCCGGGCTGCTTCCGGCGCGTGACGCTGTGGCCGAGTCCACCGACGAGCATGCGGCTCTGGCCGCGCAGGACCGTGAGCTCGTCGCCGCAGGTGCCGGCTCCGTCTCCGGTGTTGCGGCGTCGGCCCGCGTCGAGACGTTGACGAGCACCGAGTCCGAGGTGCCGCTGCGAGCGCGCAAAGCCGGTGGTGTCGCCCAGACCCTTGCCCTGCTCGGCACGATCCTGCTCTTCGCCTCGGCTGCCCTGCGCGGCGCGTCGGTGGAGCGGTGGCCGCTCGGCAACATGTTTGAGTTCGGTGTCGCCGCCGCCCTCTTCACGATGGTCGTTTTCGTCGTGTCGGGGATGCGTCGCGACCTGCGCTGGCTCGGCGTCTTCATCGTCGCGCCCGTCCTCATCGTCCTCGGTCTCGCCAACACGGTCTGGTACACCGAGGCCGCTGAGCTCATGCCCTCCCTCAAAAGTGTCTGGCTGATCATCCACGTCACCGTGGCCACCATCTCGGTCGGGTTGTTTGCCGTGGCATTCGTCATCGCCATGCTCTATCTGGCCAAGGACCACTTCGGTGAGCAGCGCGGGGTGCTTCGCGCGTTGCCCGACTCGCGCACGCTCGAGCGCCTGTCCTACCGACTGCACATCATCGCGTTCCCGCTGTGGACGTTCACCGTGATTGCCGGCGCCATCTGGGCCCGGCAGGCCTGGGGTTCCTACTGGAACTGGGACCCCAAGGAGGTCTGGACGTTCATCATCTGGGTCGTCTACGCGGCGTACTTGCACGCCAGGGTGACGCGCGGCTGGCGTCGACAGGCGGCCACCTGGGTCGCCGTCGCCGGGTTTGCCTGCATCATCATCAACTACACCGTGGTGAACGTGTACTTCGTTGGCCAGCACTCCTACTCGGGCCTCTGACATGGCGATGGTGCGCTACCTCATCCTGCGGACGATGATCTTCATCGGCTGCCTGTCCGTGGTCTGGCTCCTCGGCCTGCGAGACCGCTCGCAACAGCCGCTCGCGGTCATCATCGCCGCCCTCGTGTCGTTGGCGATCTCGTTCATCGTGCTCAAGCCGTTCCGCGAGCGGGCGTCGGCCGACATCGCCACTCGGGTCGACCGTCGTCTGGAGCGCAAGCGCGAGGAGGGCGCTGACGAGCTCGCCGAGGACGCCGAGATGGATCACCCGGTCATGGCGGAGCAGTCCCACTCCCCTGAGAGGCGCGCTGCGAAGGAGAGTGCAGTTCCCGACAAGGAAGCTGGTTCGGACTCCGACTTCCGCTGATCCTGCAGGTGTCTGTATGGACCCTCGGAGGCTGAGCGTTCGTCAGGCGAGGGCGCGGGAGAGGAGGACTCCCGCGAAGACGGCCACGGCATACGCCAGTTCATATCTGCCGGTGGAACCGAGCACCGGGATGAGCCGACGTCCTTCGGCGCCCCCCATGACCACGTGGATCGCCCGATGGATCGCCGCCACCGAGAGCAGCCCGAGCAGGGCCCAGATCTCCCAGATGGCCATGACTGCCAGCGCGATGATGCTGACCACGATGAGACCGAACCAGAGGTAACGCGTGCCTTGCTCGCCCAGGCGCACCGCCAGCGTGTGCTTGCCCGACTCGGTGTCGGTCGGGATGTCACGCAGGTTGTTGACCACGAGGATGGCTGACGCGATCGCGCCGACACCCACGGCCCCGGCCAGCGAGAACCACGAGAGGGCGCCGGTCTCGGCATACATCGTTCCGAGGGTGGCGACGAGGCCGAAGAAGATGAAGACGAAGACCTCGCCGAGCCCCAGGTAGCCGTAGGGCTTGTCGCCTCCGGTGTACTTCCAGGCGGCGATGATCGAGGCGACGCCGAGTGGCAGGAGCCACCAGGCTTCGGAGAGGGCCACCAGCGCGAGCCCGGTGATCGCGGCGAACCCGAAGGTGAGGAAAGCCCCCGCTCTGACGCTCTCGGGGCTGGCGAGTTTTTGCCCGACGAGGCGCACCGGTCCCACGCGGGAATCATCGGTGCCGCGGATGCCGTCCGAATAGTCGTTGGCGTAGTTCACCCCGACCTGAAGAGCGAGCGCGACGACGGCCGCGAGGATCGCGATCGCATAACTGGGTGTGGAGTGCTGGGCGGCTGCTGCCGTCCCCATGACGACGGGAGCAACGGCAGCGAAGAGGGTGCGAGGGCGCGCACCGGCGACCCACTGTTGGAACGTGGCCATGAGGTGTGGTGCCTAGAGTCCTTTGAGGAAGTCGGGGTCGTCGTCCGGTCCGCGCGGCATCTGTCGGCGCTGCGTCGGTGCGGCCTTGGGGCGGCCGGCCAGGAGCCAGGCGATCGCCCCGGCAAACGGGAAGAGGAGGATGACAAAGACCCAGACGAGTTTGGGGAGGCCCCGCACGTTGTGGTCATCGCGCTGGACGCAGTCGACGACACAATAGATCGACAGCGCGAGGCCGATGAGCACGGGCAGGAAGCGGAGCACGTGTTCATTCTCCCATGGTGGCGAAGAGCGACTTCACCCCCGCTCGGTCGGGCTTGCCGGGTCCTCGCGTAGGGATGGTATCGACCTCCAGGAGCGCTCTGGGCAAGGCATGATCGGGCAGTATGCCGCGCAGTTGCTCGCGCAGTGCGCTCACCGTGAGCGGGTGGCTGGGTGCGCTGTCCGCCGCGCGTCGGATCGCGACGGCGAGGACCTGTCCCCACTCGGGGTCGGGGATGCCGACAGCGACGGCTTCGGCGATGCCGTTGATGCTGGCCACGGCTTCCTCGACGAGGCGGGGAGCGACTTTGAGCCCGCCGGTGTTGACGAGGTCGTCGACGCGCCCATCGACCTGGAGCCTGCCGTTGTCACCGAGGTGCCCGAGGTCGTCGGTCAGGAAGACTCGCCCCCAGCCCGGCAATGTGGGGAACGCAGCGACCGTGCGGACGGGATCCCCAAGGTAGCCATGGGCGAGGGTGTCGCCGGTGAGGTGGATCCGGCCTTCCTGATCCAGGAGGACCTCGGTGCCGTCGAGGGGTTCGCCGTCATAGACGCAGCCCCCGGCGGTCTCGCTCATCCCGTAGGTCGTGATGGCCGTGACCCCGGCGTCCGCTGCGCGAGCAAGAAGGTCGGGATGGGTGGCCGCCCCGCCGACGAGAACGGCGGCGAACGTCGTCAAGCGGCGGGTGGCTGTGGCGTCGGCAAGGAGCCGGTTGAGCTGTGTGGGGACGAGAGACACGTATGTGGGGGTGTCCGTGGTCGGCATGGCGTCGACGGCGACGGTCCACGTGCCCGGAGTGAAGCCTCCGCTGAGGTCCATGACGTGGGGAGTGGTGCCGGCAACGAGGGATCGGAGCAGCACCTGCAGGCCAGCGATGTGGTGGGCCGGCATCGTGAGCAGCCATTGCCCCGGGCCGCTGAGACGGGAGTGGGTGGCGTCGATGCTGGCGCGCAGGGCCGTCGTCCCCACCATCGCCCGCTTGGGGCTCCCCGTCGATCCAGAGGTCCCCACGGCCACGGCGAGGTCGCTCGAGAGCTCGACCACAGCGTGCGGTGGGAGGCGTGGAGGAGGCGAGCCGGCGGCATACGGAGCAATCGGGTGACCACCCCGCAGAGCAAGGGCAAGACGCGGCAGCACCTCAAGGACGGCCTGCCCGGACGGCACGGCAAGCGGCTCGATCCTCATGCGGCTCACTCTAGGCATCGCGGGTGATCACGAGGATGATGGGCGGATGGACCCAGAGCTCACGACCTACCTTGAGCGCGTCCGGGCACACCGGGCCGAGCTGGGTGAGTCGCTGGCTGCCCTCGACGCGGCGTTGGCTCTGCCGGTCGGGTTGGGCGCGTTGTGGCGGCGGCGGGTGCGTGCCGCGTTGACCGAGCTCGAGCACGACCTGCGCGACCACCGGGCGATCACGGAGGAGCCCGGCGGTTTGTATGCCGATGCCGTGGCTCGGGCGCCCCGGTTGGCCTCCGTGTCCAAGCTGCAAATGGACGAGCACCTGAACTTCGTCGAGATTGTGCAGCGGCTCTTGGGGGAGCGGGAGGCGGGGCTGGAGAGTGCCGAAGCCGTTGCGGCACACCGGGAAGTAGCCACCGAGCTTGTTGGGCGGATCGTGCGGCACCGGCAGCGTGGGGCCGACCTGATCTATGAGGCCTACGAGGTCGACATCGGCGGTCAGGGCTGACGGGTATGCGAATGGGGGCATGACGGCCCATGGTGACGCCGTGCCCGCCTGTCCGACGTGTGTCTCCCGGTTCGCCGACGAGATGGGGGCGGTGCTCGTGTGCCCCGAGAGCGAAAAGAAGTCGGGTCAGAAGTACCAGGGGAAAGGGGACCAGTCGGGCTCTCGCTTTTCGAGGAACTGGTCGCGGCCCTCGACGGCCTCATCGGTCATGTAGGCGAGGCGCGTCGCCTCACCGGCGAAGACCTGCTGGCCCATGAGCCCGTCGTCGACGAGGTTGAACGAGAACTTGAGCATCCGCTGCGCCTGTGGGGACTTCGACATGATCTCGCGCGCGGCCTGGAGGGCATCGGACTCGAGCTTGGCATGGGCCGAGACGATGTTGACCGCGCCCATGCGGTGCATGTCGTCAGCGGTGTAGGTGCGTCCGAGGAAGAAGATCTCGCGGGCAAACTTCTGTCCGACCATCTTCGCGAGATAGGCGCTGCCGAAGCCACCGTCGAACGAACCCACATCGGCATCGGTCTGCTTGAAGCGGGCGTGCTCACGTGAGGCGATCGTCAGGTCGCAGACGACGTGGAGGGAGTGTCCGCCGCCGGCGGCCCAGCCGTTGACGAGACAGATGACGACCTTGGGCATCGTGCGGATGAGGCGCTGCACCTCAAGGATGTGGAGTCGGCCGCCCTCAGCCTTGACCCGGCGCTCGTCGACTCCAGTGGCCGTGACGTCGTCAGTGCCCTCGGAGGCGTATTGGTAGCCGGAGCGCCCACGGATGCGTTGGTCGCCGCCGGAGCAGAACGCCCACTTGTCGGCGCTGCCGGTGCCGCTGGGACCGGGGCCGTTGCCGGTCAGGAAAAGGACGCCGACGTCCGAGGTCCGTCGGGCGTGGTCGAGGGCTCGGTAGAGCTCGTCGACGGTGTGCGGACGGAAGGCGTTGAGCACCTCGGGCCGGTCGAACGCGATGCGGACGGCGCCCACACCCTTGGCCCGGTGATAGGTGATGTCGGTGAAGTCGAAGCCCTCGACCTCGTCCCACGCCGTCGGGTCGAACGTCTCACTCACACCATCGATCGCAGTCACGCTTCCCAGCCTAACGAGCATCGCGTGGCCGGCGGCGCCGACCCGTAGTCGACGTGCTGGTCCTCGGCCCTGTGTAGCCGCGGGCCTGCTTGAGGAGTGCCGAGTCGATGCTCATCGTGGTCTGCAGGCCTCCATCGCATCCCACGCGGGCACCGTTGGCACAAGAACGCGTCCACAACCGGTGGGGTCCCCCCAGCGGCGCGACTAGGTTTGAGGCATGGCCCTGCTCTGGTACTCCGTCGTCGTCGACTGTCATGACATTGGGGCTCAGGCCCGCTGGTGGGCGGAGACGCTCGACTGGAAGGTCGGCTTCGAGAACGACGAAGAGGTCGTCATCGCACCCCACAATGCGACCGAGGACGTGGTGGAGACCTTGGAGGAGTGGCGCCGCCGCTCCCAAGAGTTGGTTTTTGTGCCGGTCGCGGAGGGCAAGTCGGTCAAGAATCGCCTGCACATCGACCTTGCCCCACACACCAGTCAGGACCGCGACGTCGAGATCGCCGCGCTCCTCGAGCGGGGAGCCACCCGCGTCGACGTGGGCCAGACCGGCGACGCCACGTGGACCGTCCTTGCCGACCCTGAGGGCAACGAGTTCTGCGTCCTCTCCGCGCGCGACCGATGACCGGGCCTTCCCTGGACGACCTGCTCGCCTCCATGCGGGTCGTCTCCATCCCCATGCGGGTGCAGTTCCGTGGAGTGACACAGCGTGAGGTCGCACTCATCGAGGGTCCTGTCGGGTGGGGCGAATTCGGCCCCTTCCTGGAGTACGCACCGCCCGAGGCGAGTCGGTGGCTGGCGTCCGCTGTCGAGGCCGCTTGGGTGGGCTGGCCCGAGCCCGTACGCCATTCCATTCCGGTCAATGCCACCGTTCCTGCAGTCGCTCCAGACGCCGTTCCCGCTGTGCTGCAGCGCTTTCCGGGGACGACGACGGCCAAGGTCAAGGTCGCCGAGCGGGGCCAATCGACAGAAGATGACGTATGCCGTGTCGCGGCGGTTCGCGATGCCATCGGACCTCACGCTCGGGTCCGGATTGATGCCAACGGCGCCTGGGACGTGGCCACGGCGACGGACGCGCTGAGGCGCCTGGCGGCCTACGACATTGAATATGCAGAGCAGCCCTGCGCGAGCGTCGAGGAGTTGCGAGATCTGCGAATCGCCTTGGCGCGCCACAGAATTTCTATTCCCATCGCGGCCGATGAGTCGATCCGCAAGGCCGCGGACCCGATGCGCGTGCGCGACCTCAAGGCGGCTGACCTCGTCGTCATCAAGGCGGCGCCCCTTGGGGGTGTGCAGCACGCGCTCGAGATCGTGGCCGAGTGTGGGCTGCCTGCGGTCGTCTCGTCGGCGCTCGAGACAAGCATCGGGATGGCTTCGGGATTGGCCCTGGCTGCGGCCCTGCCCCAACTCGACCACGCCTGTGGATTGGGGACAGTCGCACTTTTAGTCGGGGACGTCACCACCGACTCGCTCACCCCGGTGGACGGCGCGCTTGCAGTGCGTCGGGTGAGCGCTGATCCCGAGCTCCTCGATCGGTATGCCGCGGAACCGGGCCGCGTCCAGTGGTGGCGTGCCCGTGTCACTTCGGCGTGGTCCCATCTCGCCACATGAGGTCCGACCGCGAAGTGAGTCGCTCGGTGCATGTCGCCCGCCGTGGCAGGCGTCGTCGCCGAGCACGACGTCTGGACCGTCATGCGAGATCCGGTCGGTCTGGCGCACTGCCTCACCCATCGGCAGCCGTAGGGTCACAGGGTGCCGCTGCTCCTCGACCTCGAACCGTTGCGGAGCAATCCGGACTACCGGCGCCTGTATGCCGGGTTCACCCTCTCGAACGTCGGTTCCCAGCTCGCTGTGGTCGCCATTGGCCTGCAGGTCTATGACCTGACCCAGTCGACGGCGTCGGTCGGCCTCGTCGGGCTCTTTGCCCTGGTCCCTCTCGTCGTCATGGGGCTCTATGGCGGCTCGCTCGTCGATCACTTCGACCGACGCGTCGTCGGGCTCATCGCCCAGAGCGTCGCCTTCTGCGTGAGCATCGCGTGCGCGCTCCAGGCATGGATGGGCAACACGCAGGTGTGGGTGCTCTACGTGCTTGTCGCCGCATGGAACGCTGCGTTCGCCGTCACCTCGCCGGCGCGCAGTTCGATCTATCCGCGCATCCTGCGCCGTGACCAGCTCCCGGCAGCCAACGCGCTGTCGGTCTTCGCGATGAATGCGTCGATGACCGTCGGTCCGCTGCTCGCTGGCTATCTCGTCGACTGGGGCGGCTTCAAGACGGCCTACACGGTGGACGCCGTCATCACGACTGCCGCGCTGTGGGGACTGGCCCGGTTGCCCTCGCTGCCACCGGAACCGGCCCACGGAGGCGAGGGCAACACCGGGAGGCGGGCGCCCGGCATACGGTCGGTTCTCGACGGATTCACGTTCCTCGCGACCCGACCCAACGTGCGCATGACCTTCATCGCCGACATCTGTGCCATGGTCCTGGCGCAGCCGCGAGTGCTCTTCCCGGCAGCCGGTGCGGTGATCTTTGGTGGGGGAGCGTCCACCGTGGGCGCCCTCTCGGCAGCCGCGGCGTTCGGTGGAATCGGCGCAATGTTCTTCTCGGGACGCCTCGGCACAGTGATCCACCAAGGTCGCGCCATCCTCATCTCGATCGTGGGTTGGGGCGCCGCGGTCGCCGGGCTCGGTGCTGCGATGCTCGCCGCCGGGGAGGTTTTGACCCGGGGTCAGGCGCTCTGGGTCGGTTTGGTCGCGATGGCCATCGCCGGTGGGGCCGACTCGGTGAGCGCGGTCTTCCGGACGACGATCCTGCAGTCCGCGACCCCCGACCATCTGCGCGGCCGCCTGCAAGGAGTCTTCATCGTCGTCGTGGCGGGTGGCCCGCGCCTCGGTGAGCTGATCGGCGGTTTGGTGGCCGTGAACGTTGGTGAAGGGATGACTGCGGTGATCGGCGGGTTCGCCTGTGTCGCAGCAATTGTCGTGCTGTCGAGAGTGCAGTCAGGGTTCCTGCGTTACGACGCCCGCAACCCCACCCCCTGACGGATCAGAGGGCGGGGTCAGGTTCGCTGGAGGGACCGGCGTCGCCCCAAGTCCTGCGCACAGGGGATCAGGACTGCGCCGGCGGGCTCACCGTGAGGATGCGTCCTTGGCCGACCGCGCGCAGGAGGGGCAGGACCGCCCGGGTCAGGTTGAGCGGGCCGAGGCAGTTGACATCGAGCTGCGACGGCTCCTGCGTCCGTGGCAGCCTGCTGGGCTCATGCCTTCACGCTAGGCGGGCAGGTCAGGCTCGAGGTCGAGGTCGAGGTCGAGGTCGAGGTCGAGGCCAAGCAGGGCGTTCTCGACGACCTCGGACAGGGCGGGGTGGATCCAGTACTGGCCCCGGGCGACCTCCCGCGCGTTCTGCCCGAGTGATGCTGCTTGGATGAGCGGCTGGATGAGCGTGGACGCGTTCGGCCCCATGCAGTGGGCGCTGAGGATCATCCCGGTGTCGGGGTCGGCGCACACGAGGAGGATGCCGGTGGTGTCCTCGAGAGCCCAGCCGTAGGCCGTGTCGCCGAAAGCCTGCGTGTAGTCCACATAGGGCGTGCCGGCCTCGTCGAGTTCGGCCCGGGTGGGACCGAACGCCGCGATCTGAGGGTGTCCAAAGACCGCATGCGGCACGAAGCGGTGATCGGTCTCGATGGGGCGACCGGCCAGGCGACCGGTGTCGACGGCGAGGTTGTGTGCGACGACCCGGGCCTCAGCGTTTGAGACGTGCTTGAGCTGCCAGGAGTTCGCGACATCGCCCAGCGCCCAGACGCCCTCGGCCGTCGTGCGCTGTTGTGCGTCGACGACCACCACACCGCGGTCATCGACCTCGATGCCACCTGCTTCGACCCGAAGCCGGGGACCGTTGGGCGAGCGACCCACCGCGATGAGCACGGCGTCGGCCTCAACGTCGGTGTCTCCGTCGAGGCCGGTGAGCCCGAGCGTCCAGGCCCCGTCATCAGAACGGGCCGCAGACGAGACGACGGAGTCAAGGCGCACATCGTGACGGCCTCGCGCCAGCTCGGTGTAGCGGCGCGAGACCTCCGCGTCCTCGAGTCGCAGCAGCGCACTCGACCTCTGGATCAGGGTGACCTCCACCCCGAGAGCGCCGAACACGTGGGCGAACTCGGAGGCCACGAACCCACCGCCGACAATGGCCATCCGGCGCGGCAACTCGTCCATGCGCATGACGGTGTCGCTCGTGTGGACCCCACGTGCCGGGTCAACCTTGTCGAGTCCCTCGACGTCGAGGAGGTCCGCGCGAGAGCCTGCGGCAACGACGACCCGGTCGGCAGTGATCTCCTCACCCGTGGTCAAGGCAAGGTGACGCTCGCCCATGAAACGGGCGGTCGCGGCATACACGGTGATGGAGTCCTGGCTGCGACGGTATCGCTCACCACCCGCTGCGATCGGGTCGATGCGACTGGTGAAGATGCGGTCGCGGATCGCGGGCCAGTCGACACTCACGTCGCGGGGGATGGAGACGCCCAAGCGCTCTGCTTCGCGCGACTCGAGGACTCGGTCGGCTGGCAGGACCAGCATTTTGGTCGGGATGCAACCGACGTTGAGGCACGTGCCTCCGAAGGTGCCTTCCTCGACGATCGCGATGTCGAGGCCTTCAAGTTCTGCTGTGACAAGCGAGTTGCCAGACCCTGTGCCGATGATGATGAGGTCGTGGTGAGTCGCCATGCGTTCAGCGTATGCCGGGTGGTCCCGATGTCGTTCAGCGCCGCGGTTCTCCGATGGGTGGCAGAAGCGTTGCCTCGAGGGTCAGGTGGATCCAGCTGGCGAACTGGTCTTGGCTCCATCCCAAGTCGTCGACGAGCATCCGATGCATGTCGGCTCCCGTGAGGGCCCAGACGGTGGCTGCCGCGGTGTCAACGGTGAGGCCAGCGCGCAGCGGGCCGTTGGTCGCCACCCAGCCAACGAACTGGTGCAGGTTCTCCAGGCGGGTCCGGTGCAGCCGCTCGCGTTTGGTGGCGATGGTGTCGTCGACGAGCGCCGCGGATCGCATCACATCGTCGATCGGTCGGGTGGCTGCCGTGCGGCGGGCGATGTCGGCGGCGAACATCGCGATCTGTTGCCTCTGGTCCTTCTCCGCACGCACAGCCTGTGGTCCCTGCTGATCGAGGACCTTGGGGCTGTCCAGCTTCCCCGTCGCCGAGAAGTTGAGGACTTCGACGAGCAGGTGACGCTTGGTGCGGAAGAGCAGGTAGACCAAGTCCTCACTCACGCCCGCATCGGTAGCGATGGCGGCAATGGACGTGCGCGGGTAGCCATCGGCCAGGAAGCGCGCTCGGGCGGCCTCGAGGATGGCGGCGCGGTTCGCCAGTGCGCGCTCCTCGCGCACGGGCGAACGGTAGGGGCGCCGGCTCTTGACAGGTTCCTTCATCACGGAGGACTCTAGATCCAAGATTGGTTCAGGTTCCACCCGAGTCAAATATTGGAGGTTCTCATGGGACTGGGATATGCGATCGCCTATCGACTCGGAGTCACCCCGTGGGAGCGGGCTGGTGAGTCCGCGCAGGAGAGCTTCAAAGCGCTGCTCGACAGAGAGGAAGGCGAGCGCTCGTGGCCGTTCGGGCGGGCGCTCGACCTCGGTTGCGGACGAGGGACCCACACCCATGAGCTGGCCCGCCGTGGGTGGGAGGCCATGGGCATCGACACCATCTCGCGTGCCCTTGATGGGGCCAGGGTCGAGACCGGGTCCAAGGCGAGCTTCGCGCTGGCCGACGTCACCCGTCTCGATGAGAGCGAGTTGGGAACGTTCGACTTCTTCCTCGACGTCGGGTGCTTCCACGGGCTGTCACCCGAGCAGCGGCGAGCGCAGGCTCGGGGGATCACAGAACTGGCCAACCCGGGCGCGACGATCCTGATGCTCGCCTTCGGGCCGTCGGGGCTCCCGATCATCCCTGGAGGTGTGGCGCCGTCCGAGGTGCAGCGCACGTTTGTGGGGTGGGATCTCCTTTCCACCGAGCCAGCGGACACGTCCGGCATGCCTGCCCCGATGAAGCGGACCAATCCCTCTTGGTATCGGCTGCGCGCCACGAGCTGACCTCATCAAAGGCTCGAGGGGCGCTCCTCTTGGAGGTGTCTCGACTTGTCCACAGGTCGTGGGGTGACCGATATCTGTCCACAGATTCCACATCCGAGTCCACGCGGGATCGGCTGTGCGCGTTGGCTGTTTCCATGACGAACGCAGGGAATCTGAGAGAGCGGGCTCGTCGCTGGAGGATTGCGGCGGAGCGCACACGGGCCGAGGGCGCCTTGCTGTCGATGGTCTCAGATCTGAGTTGGCGCTCGCCGTCAGCGGACGCGTTCAGACGCACCCTCTCCCGAAGGTCACGTGAGTTGTACGGGCTGGCCGAGCGCGAGGACTCCGTCGCAGACCTGCTCGATCGCCTCGCCGAGGTGTGCGAGCAGGCGGCGTGAGCGACGACCTCCGGGTTGCCGGGGGAGCGGGTGGCATTGAGGTCGCCATGGAGGACCTGCGGGCGGCCGCCGTCAGCCTGCGACGCAGCGCTGAGGCCGTCATCCACGTCACCCAGCGCGATGCCACCCTTGTGTTGACCACCTCGGTGGCCCCCGCCGGCGGGCCCGACTGGGGGCTGGGAGCACGGGTGCTCGGAGCGCCGATTGACCTCGCACCCCTGGTGGGACGGTGTCGCCGCGACCTCGGCGATCTCATCTGCGACGTGACCGGTGCCGTGGAGCGACTGGGTGAGCTCGCTGACTCGGTGTCACGCGCCGCCGCGACCTACGAGTGGGGTGAGGGCGCCGTGCGACGGCTCGTCGCCGGGATGCACGCCGA
>JBDSIV010000059.1:0-8695 GCA_039917755.1 Knoellia sp.
GTCGCCGCATCCAGGCGGTCCGCCCGGTGCCCGTCCTCATGCTCACCGCCCGCGATGAGGAGACCGACATCCTCGTGGGGTTCGGGGTCGGTGCCGACGACTACGTCACCAAGCCCTTTCGGATGCGCGAGGTCGTCGCGCGCACTCATGCGCTTCTGCGTCGGGTCGACCGCGCCGCCGAACTCGCGGCGGCGCCCGCGCCCACGACTCATGTCGGTGCGCTCGAGATCGATGGCCCGGCCCGCAGAGTGACGGTGGAGGGCGCAGAGGTCCACCTCACGCCACTGGAGTTCGACCTCCTTGCTGCGCTCGCCTCGACCCTTGGCGTGGTCCGGTCGCGGGAGGACCTCATGGCTGCGGTGTGGGGTTGGTCTGATGCGTCCGGCACTCGCACTCTCGACAGCCACGTCAAGTCGCTGCGCGCCAAGATCGGCGCCGCCCGCGTGCGAACGGTCCACGGTGTCGGCTATGCGCTCGAGGCGACATGATCACCAACCAACCCCTGGAGGGCGTGGGTTCGATCAAGATCAAACTCGGCCTACTCGTGGCCGTGAGCTGCGTCGTCGCAGCGCTTTTCGCGACGATAGGCGATCGAGCCGGTATGCCGCTCTGGCTCACTTTGCCGGTGACGGTCACTGTCGCGCTGCTCGTCACGCAGTGGCTGGCTCGCGGCATGACCGCACCCCTGCGCGAGATGACGCACGCTGCGAGCCGGATGGCGGGCGGCGACTACGGTCAGAGCGTCTCGACGAGGTCCACTGACGAGGTTGGCCAGCTCGCGCGCGCCTTCAACGCCATGTCCTCCGACCTCGCCGATGCCGACCACCAACGCCGCCAACTCGTGGCCACGGTCTCGCACGAACTGCGGACACCCCTCACCGCCCAACGCGCCCTCCTCGAGAACCTCGTCGACGGGGTTGTGCAGCCCGACGATGCTGCCCTGCGTGGCGCCCTCACCCAGTCGGAACGCCTGAGTGACCTCGTTGGTGACCTGCTTGACCTCTCGCGGATCGACGCCGGTGTCGCGCCGCTGCGCCTCGAGAAGGTGCCCGTGGGTGACCTTTTGCGTCGTGCGGTCGCGGAGGCAGAGCTCGGCTCCCGAACCGTTGATTTCGTATGCCGTGTGCTCCCCGAGGACCTCACCGTCACCGCCGACCCGGCCCGTCTGGCGCAGCTCGTCGCGAACCTCCTCGACAACGCAGCCCGTCACAGCCCGCCATCTGGTGAGATCCGGCTGGTGGCAACGGCTCTGGATGCATCGCGTTGGTCGCTCGAGGTGGTCGACGACGGCCCGGGCATCCCGGCCGACAAGGCGGCAAACGTCTTCAGCCGCTTCGGGACCGGCGACGACTCCGGCGGGGGCACGGGCCTCGGCCTCGCCATCGCCTCGTGGGTGTGTGAGCTCCATGGCGGCTCGATCAGTGTCGTTTCCACCCCGCCCGAAGCGAGAGGTGCGCGACTGCGCGCCGTCCTGCCACGGCATACGCAAAAGCACTCCACCACGACCACGGAGGTCGCCATGACAACGCCAGCTCTGCCACCCGCCGCACCACCGACCTCGCCGCACGCTCCGACACCCGCGCCGGCGCGGCTAGGACCGCCACCGTTCACCGACACGATCTTTGGGAAGTTCTGGCCGGAGTCCGGACTCGGCCCCCAGCCCAAGCTGCTCATCGGCGCACTGATCCTGGGAGGAATCGCCTCGGTCACCCTCCCTGACAGACGAATTGGTCTGGCCGTTGGCCTGGTCGCCCTCATGTCGGCAGCACTCATCCTCTCCGCCTCCCGTGAGAAGCGGAGCGCCTGGACGATCGCGTGCGTCGTGGTCGGCGTCGGGCTCACGGCCATGACCGTCATCCGTGCGACCGAGTGGATCATCGTGTTGTCGGCAATGGTGGCGGCGCTGCTGCTCGCGGCCACGGTGACTCGAGCGCGCTCCTTCGTGAGCATCCCGCTGTCCGCGATGTCGTGGGTGCTCGCCGGCCTGCGCGGTCTGCCGTTGCTCGCTCGCACGCTGACGGCGACGAGCCGGATGCCGTTGTTGTGGCCGGTGCTGCGCACCATCGCCATCGCTGCCGTGGGGCTGGTCCTCTTTGGTGGGCTGTTCGCCTCCGGTGACGCGATCTTTGGCTCCTGGGCAAAGACGCTCGTGCCGGACCTGAGCTGGGACACGATCATCGCCCGGATCTTCATCTTCGTCTTTGTCGCGGGCATCGCCCTGGCCGGCTCCTACCTCGCCCTCAATCCACCGCGGATCGCCGACCTCGACATTCCTCGTGGCCGCTCCGTCACCCATCGCTGGGAGTGGCTCGTGCCGCTGGGTGTCGTCATTGCCCTCTTTGTCGCGTTCCTCGTCGCGCAGGCGACCGCGATGTGGGGCGGCCATGACTATCTGAGCAAGACCACTGGACTCACGTATGCCGAGTACGTCCACCAGGGCTTTGGCCAGCTCACGACCGCAACGTTTTTCACGCTCGTCGTGGTGGGCATCGCCACCCGCAAGGCCCCGCAATCCAGCGCCTCCGACCGCCTGACCCTCAAGGTGGCCCTCGTGACCCTGTGCCTGCTCACCCTGGCCGTCGTCGGGTCCGCGCTCTATCGGATGAGCCTGTATCAGGACGCCTACGGCTACACCGTGCTGCGGGTGTTCGTCGATGGATTCGAGCTGTGGCTCGGGCTGCTCATCGTCATGATGATCGCGGCGATCGTCGGCTTGGCGGGGAAGTGGGTGCCGCGGGCGGCGCTCCTCACCGGTGCGCTCTTCTTCCTCGCCTTCGGACTGATGAACCCCGACGGTTGGGTCGCGCAGCGCAACATCGATCGCTTCCACGAGACCGGCAAGCTCGACACCTACTACTTGGCTGGGCTGGGCGTCGACGCGACACCGGCCATCCTCTCGGGGCTGGACGAGAAGCAGGCCGCCTGCGTCCTCACGCGGAACACGCTGCGCAGTCAGGACCGCAGCGATGACCTCCTTTCGTGGAATCTTGGTCGGGCGCGCGCCTTCGACGCGGCCCAGGGCAAGGACCTCACGGTCGACACGGCGTTCTGCTCGTCCTTCGGTGACGGCTTCGTCCCCGGTGCGTCGTACCCGGAGGGTGACTGACCGGCATACTCGCGGAATGGACTCGACCACGGTGCTCGTCCTCAACGGACCCAACCTCAACCTGCTCGGCGAGCGGGAACCCGAGATCTATGGCAGCCAGACCCTTGCCGACGTCGAGGCCCTGTGTCGCGCAGCCTGCGAGGAGGCGGGGCTCACCCTGGACTTCCGGCAGAGCAACCACGAGGGCGTCCTCATCGACTGGGTGCAGGAGGGGCGGCGAGGCATTGCGGGGCTCGTCATCAACGCGGCCGGCTACACTCACACGTCGGTCGCGCTGCGCGACGCCCTGTCCGCAGTGACCGTCGCGCGCGTCGAGGTGCACATCAGCGACATTCACGCGCGCGAGGAGTTCCGCCACCACAGCTATCTCACCGACGTCACCGACCACCAGATCATCGGACGCGGCACCGCTGGTTATGTCGAGGCGATTCGCTGGGCGGCCAGACAGGGCAACAACTAGCCTGGCACCCTGAGCCCGACCGCGGTTCAGGGGAGCCAGGGGACTGCCATGAAGTATCTGATCGGGATCATCGTCGTCATCGGCATCTTGGCCTACCTGTTGCATCGTCGGGGCTCCACGGGGTTGGGCGGCAGTGGCGATACGGAGACCGTGGAAAAGTCCTTGGGCCAGTCGCACCGCCCCGGTGCTGGCGGCCCGGGCGGTGGCTGGAGTGGCGGAGGCAGTTGACCCTGCCCAGGCACCACCCGAGCACGACCCAAGACATGACTTCCCAGTATTACTAGGACGTCCTACTATCTTGGTATGACACAGACGTCGCCTGAGCTGCACGTGCCCACGAACCCGGTGCGTATCGTCACCGCGTCGAGCCTGTTCGACGGCCACGACGCGTCGATCAACATCATGCGGCGCATCATGCAGAGCCAAGGTGCGGAGGTCATCCACCTCGGGCACAACCGCTCCGTGCAGGAGGTAGTCGACGCGGCGATCGAGGAGGACGTCCAGGGCGTTGCCGTGAGTTCCTACCAAGGCGGCCACGTCGAATACTTTGAGTACCTCGTCCAGCTCCTGCGCGAAGCCGGCGCCGGTCACGTCAAGGTCGTCGGTGGTGGCGGTGGCGTCATCGTCGCCGACGAGATCGCCCGGCTGCGCGAAGCGGGCGTCACGATCTTCAGCCCCGAGGACGGCCAGCGACTCGGTCTCGTCGGGATGATCAACACGGTCATCGAGGCATGTGACACCAACCTGTATGCCGGTGGGCCGGCTGACGTTGCCGCTGTGCTTTCCGGGGAGCGCGCCGCTGTTGCACGCGCCATCACCGGTGCCGAGCTGTCGGCACTGAGCGATGAGGTGTTAGCCGAGCTCCACAAGGCCGCGTCGGGTCATCACGTCCCCGTGGTCGGCATCACCGGGACCGGCGGCTCGGGCAAGTCCAGCCTCACCGATGAGCTCGTCCGCCGCCTGCGCGTTGACCAGCAGGACAAGCTCCGCGTGGCCGTCATCGCCATCGACCCGACCAAGCGCAAGGGCGGCGGTGCCCTCCTCGGCGACCGCATCCGGATGAACGCGCTTGACGGCGACCGCATCTTCTTCCGCTCCATCGCCACCCGTGGCGGACGCGAAGTGCCGGAGGCACTCGAGGACGTCATCACGATCCTCAAGGCCGCGGCCTACGACCTCATCATCATCGAGACGCCCGGCATCGGTCAGGGCGACGCCGCGATCGTGCCGTTCGCGGACGTGTCCATGTATGTCATGACGCCGGAGTTCGGTGCGCAGAGCCAGCTCGAGAAGATCGACATGCTCGACTTCGCCGACCTCGTCGCGATCAACAAGTTCGAGCGCCGCGGCGCCATGGACGCGTTGCGCGATGTCGGTCGCCAGATGGTTCGCAACCGCGGCGCCTTCGGCAAGAGGCCCGACGACATGCCGGTCTTTGGCACCTCGGCTGCAACGTTCAACGATGACGGTGTCACCGCGCTCTACCAGGAGCTGCGAACGCTGTTGTCCGACAAGGGTCTTGAGCTCACCGATGGCGCCCTGCCGCACGTGAGCGTGCGCCACTCGTCGGTGCTGCGTCAGATCGTTCCCGCGTCCCGGGTGCGCTACCTCTCCGAGATCACCGACACCGTCCGGGGCTATCACCAGCAGACCGATGCGTATGCCGTGCAGGCCCGTCGTGTGCAGCGGTTTGAGTTCGTGGATGACGAGTTGGCTGCTGCAGGTCACGAGGACCATGAGGTCGACAAGCTCCTCGGTGCGGCCCGCAAGGAGCTGCCGGCGGACGTCGAGGAGGCCATCGAGCAGTGGCCCTCTGTCGTTGAGTCCTATGCCGGTGACGAGCAGGTTGTCCGGATCCGCGAGAAGGAGATCCACACGTCGCTGGTCAAGGAATCGCTGTCCGGCAACAAGATTCGCCGGGTTTCAGTGCCCAAGTTCGAGGACCACGGCGACCTTGTGTCGTTCCTGCGTCGCGAGAACCTCCCCGGCTTCTTCCCCTTCACCGCCGGTGTCTTCCCGTTCAAGCGCGACAACGAGGACCCGGCCCGCATGTTTGCGGGGGAGGGTGACCCGTTCCGCACCAACCGTCGCTTCAAGCTTCTCTCCGAAGGTCAGCCGGCGACGCGACTGTCGACGGCGTTCGACTCAGTGACGCTCTATGGTCGCGACCCCGACCCGCGCCCCGACATCTATGGCAAGGTCGGCACGTCCGGCGTCTCCGTGGCGACGCTCGACGACATGAAGGCGCTCTACGACGGCTTCGACCTCACGTCACCGACGACGAGTGTGTCCATGACGATCAACGGCCCAGCGCCGACGATCCTCGCTTTCTTCCTCAACACCGTCATCGACGGTGAGGTCGAGAAGTTCGTTGCCGAGCACGACCGGCAGCCGGACGCCGAGGAAGCACACGGCATACGGGCGCATGCTCTGTCCTCGGTGCGCGGCACCGTCCAGGCGGACATCCTCAAGGAGGACCAGGGTCAGAACACGTGCCTGTTCTCGACCGAGTTCTCGCTGCGGATGATGGCCGACATCCAGGAATGGTTCATCGAGCAGCAGGTGCGCAACTTCTATTCGGTCTCGATCTCGGGCTATCACATCGCCGAAGCCGGGGCGAACCCCATCAGCCAGCTCGCGTTCACGCTCGCCAACGGGTTCACCTATGTCGAGGCCTACCTCGCACGCGGCATGGACATCAACGACTTCGCGCCGAACCTGTCGTTCTTCTTCTCCAACGGCATGGACCCCGAGTACTCCGTCATCGGTCGCGTCGCCCGACGCATCTGGGCCGTCGCGATGCGCGAGAAGTACGGCGCCAACGAGCGGTCGCAGAAGCTGAAGTATCACGTGCAGACGTCGGGGCGCTCGCTACACGCGCAGGAGATGGACTTCAACGACATCCGGACGACACTTCAGGCACTGATCGCGATCTATGACAACGCGAACTCGTTGCACACCAACGCTTTTGACGAGGCGGTGACCACTCCGGGACCGGACTCCGTGCGACGGGCCCTCGCGATCCAGATGATCATCAACCGCGAGTGGGGCCTTGCCATGAACGAGAATCCGCTCCAGGGATCGTTCGTCATCGAGGAGCTCACCGACATGGTCGAGGCCGCAGTGCTGACCGAGTTCGACCGGATCAACGAGCGCGGGGGAGTGCTTGGTGCGATGGAGACGGGCTACCAGCGCGGCAAGATCCAGGACGAGTCGATGCTCTATGAGCACCGCAAGCACGACGGGTCCCTGCCGATCATCGGTGTCAACACCTTCCGCAAGCCCGACGCCGAGGGTGGGACACCGCAGCACATCGAGCTGGCTCGCGCGTCGGAGACCGAGAAGGAGTCTCAGCTCGAGCGAGTCAACGCCTATCGCGACGCGCACCGCGACGAGGCGGAGGTCGCGCTCCAGAGTCTGCGTGAGGCGGCGATGAACGGCGACAACGTCTTTGCCGTCCTCATGGACGCCGCTCGCGTGTGCACCCTGCAGCAGGTGACCGATGCCTTCTTCGAGGTCGGCGGCCAGTACCGCCGCAACGTCTGAACGGTCACCGCTCGCCACGGTTTGCGACCGCGGTCGTAGGGCACCTTCCAGCGTCCTTCCGCGCAGATTGCCGAGGGCCACGGCGTACGCCGGGGTTCGCTGCCTTCTGCGATGAGTGGCCCGACGTCGTGCGGCGGTCACTGTGGCAGGACGATGAGACCGATGACACCAAGGATGTAGAGGGTCAGGACGGCGATGCTGTCTATGCCGAGGCGAGCGTGCTGCTTGGCCGGACGAAAGATCAGGCCAGCCATGTAGACGACCGTGAGGAGCGCGGCGAGGCCGGTGAGGTAGATGTCGGCGGCGTGGGCGTTGGGTAGTACGGCCTTGCCCGAGACGAGGACCGCGAGAAGGAACAGGACTGGCAGAAATGCGTTGCCTCCGAAGATGTCACCGAAGGCGAGCTTGTAGTCACCTTGCTTGGTCGCGTTGAGGCCGGTGCTGAGCTCGGGCAGGGACGTCGCAGCTGCCAGGACGGTTGCACCGAACAGCATCCCGGACAGGCCCACTTGGTCAGCGGCCGCGGTGCCGCTCTCCTCAGCCAAGGCACCAGCCACCAGAGTCGCCGCCGCTGCGGCGCCAAAGATCAGCACGACGCGGGTGGTGCTGACGCCTTTGCGGGTTGCTTCGGCTGATCGGGTCTTCTGAGAGTGGCCGCGGGGTTTGGGCTGGCTGTCGGGCGCCTCCCCGCTGTTGGACCAGGGCAGCTTCCTGCCGGCCCGCTGCGTCAGCATGAGCCCCGCCACCCAGACCAGCGCGATGACCACGACGTCGGGTGTGAGCCGGGCGACGACGAGGCTCTTGGGTAGCTGCGTGCCCATCACCACCACGGCAAGCACTGCCAGCACGACCGCTCCCTCGATGACGAGAATCAGACTCGCGGCTTGGTAGGTCAGCGGTCGTCGTTCCCGGACACCAAAGGCATCCAGCGCTACCAGGACGACCGTTTGGATGGCGATGCCACCGAGGATGTTGCTCACGGCCACGTCGAGCTTCCCACTGGCTGCTGCGCTGTAGGTGATCGCGATTTCGGGCAGGTTGGTGGCTACGGCAAGGAGGATGAGTCCGCCGAGCGCCTGACCGAGGTGCAGCCGGTCGGCCAAAATGTCCGTGTAGTTGGACAGCGGAATCCCGGCAACCCAGATCACCGCCGCACTCCCCACAAAGACCAACAACTCAAGCCAAAGGGGTAGACGCGGCAACACGCTCACAAGCCCAAGATAGTGACCGAAGTTGAAAGCGCGCTGAAAGCGCTTTGATGATGTGGATGGCGGCCGGCTGTGATTGCCCCGGGCGCCAGGCCACCTCGGATCAGGCGGTACTCGACGCACCGTTGGGTGCGTCGGCGGCCAGCCGCACGCCATCGAGCAGTGGGATCAGGGCGGTGACAGGATGATGCCCATGCAGATCAACAACATCTCCGCCCTCGTCACCGGTGGGGCCTCTGGCCTGGGGGCCGCCTCGGCCGCAGCGCTTGCGGCTCAGGGCGCCCACGTCCATGCCCTGGACCTCGCCCAGGGCATCGAGCAGGCACCCCAGGTCGAGGGCGTCACCTACATCGCCACCGATGTCACCGACGAGGA
>JBDSIV010000060.1:0-8665 GCA_039917755.1 Knoellia sp.
GGTTGGGGAACCCGTGAACCCGAGGCGCTGGGCATGCTCAGGACTGGTGACCTCGACCCGGTTCACCAAGACGTCGCCGCGGCCCACATGGTCCATGGCAGCAGTTGAGTCCCCGATAGTGGTGTAGCGCGGTCGCCGAGGTCGTCCTTGTTGTGGACGTAGGAGCGGCCACCGCGTGATCCTTCGAGTGAACCTCTCACAGCACTCTCGAATGGAGTCATCACGATGACCGCACCACACATTGTCGACCCTGGCGGCCTGCTGGGCGAAGCCCTGGCTGAAGCCAGTCCCGACCTGATGCGATCGCTGCTGCAGTCGATCATCAACGCGCTGCTTTCTGCTGATGCAGATGCGGTTGTTGGTGCCGAGTGGGGCCGCCCGACCCCGGGCCGGACCCGCCCAACGCAACGGCTACCGCCACCGGCCCATGGATACCCGGGTCGGCACGATCGATGTCGCGGTCCCCAAGCTGCGGACGGGCTCCTACTTCCCCGAGTGGCTGCTCGAGCGCCGCAAACGGGCCGAGTCCGCGCTGATCACGGTCGTCGCGGACTGCTACCTCGCCGGCGTCAGCACCCGGCGGATGGACAAGCTCGTCAAGACTTTGGGGATCAACTCGTTGTCCAAGTCGCAGGTTTCCCGCATGGCAGCCGACCTCGACAAGATCGTCGATGAGTTCCGCCACCGGCCGCTGCAAGAGGCTGGGCCGTTTACGTTCGTGGCCGCTGACGCGCTCACGATGAAGGTGCGCGAAGGTGGCCGGGTCGTGAACTGCGTTGTGCTCGTCGCGACCGGTGTCAACGCCGATGGCCGACGTGAAGTGCTCGGCATCCGCGTGGCCACATCAGAAACTGGGCCGGCGTGGAACACGTTCTTCGCCGACCTCGTCGCCCGCGGTCTGGCTGGGGTGCGGCTAGTCACCTCTGACGCCCACGCAGGGTTGAAAGACGCGATCGCGGCCAACCTGCCCGGAGCTGCCTGGCAACGCTGCCGCACCCACTACGCCGCGAACCTGATGTCGGTGACACCCAAGAGCATGTGGCCCGCGGTCAAAGCGATGCTCCACTCCGTCTATGACCAGCCCGACGCACCCGCCGTCCACGCCCAGTTCGACCGCCTCCTGGACTACGTCCAGGACAAACTGCCGCAGGTTCACGAGCACCTCGCCGCAGCACGCGAGGACATCCTGGCGTTCACCAGCTTCCCCGAAGGTCTGTGGCAGCAAATCTGGTCCAACAACCCCAACGAGCGCCTCAACCGAGAAATCCGACGCCGCACCGACTCGGTCGGGATCTTCCCCAACCGCGACGCCATCATCCGCCTCGTCGGAGCCGTACTGGCTGAACAAACCGACGAATGGGCCGAAGGCCGCCGCTACCTCGGCCTAGACATCCTCGCCAAGTCCCGCCTCAACATCGTGCCCACCAGCGACACCAACATCGACAAGGAGGACCTACCCGCCCTGAGCGCCTAACCCTTAGAAAGGTTCACGCAGCGCTACACCACTTCCAGGGGCTTGACCCTGCAGCGGCTCAAGCGATGGCTTCGTCGCCAACAACAACGCCGTTAGCCCAACCGAGGGTCCAAAGAGCGGGCATCGGGCGAGGCGTCAACGGGCCGCGACGTCCTACTTTGCCGCGTGGAGGGTAGGTCGACTGGCGGCGGTAAGACGCACTTCACGCATCGCGACACAAGAGGGCGTTCTGCGAGGGCCAGGCCATCTCACTCCCGGGCGCCCAGCCTGTGGTCCCTGATGTCAGTGTCCACAGTTAGCGTCCTGGTCATGGGTGGCGATAAGACGACGACCTTGGCGGAGGTGGCCGAGCATCTCAACCGTCGCGATGGGCTCGAGTGGATGCTCGTGGGCAGCGCGGCGACTGCGCTGCGGGTCGGAGGGATCACTCCCATGGACATCGATATCGCAGTACGCCGACCCGAAGACGTATCTCGCGCCACTACCGTGCTGCCAACTCCGCAGCCCTTGGCACCGGGCAACGCTGATGACCCACCAGCGTGGATCAGCACGGTCGCCGAACCGACCCTGTACTTCGGCGATGAGCGCGAGCGATGGAGCTTCGGAGTCTGGATCATCCAGGGCGTCAAGGTTGAACTGGCGCACATTGACGCACCGCCTGTCGAGGACCTAATGATCGAGACGCGCTCCTTGGCCGTGTGGACCGAACGAGACACCTTGACTTGCCAAGGCAAGCCCGTACCTACCGTGCCGCTCGAGACGCAACTCGCGACGATGGCCGCCCGAAGGCAGACGGCTCGCCTCGACGCGGTCCTAGCGGCCATCGAGATCAGCAACAGCAAACTCAACTTGCCGCTGCTGCGCCGCGCGTTCGCTGATAGGCAGTCAGAGTCTCCGGGCATGGTGGTCCCCGAACCAGTAGAAGGCCTGCTCCAGCGCGGGTCTCACCGCGGGTGGCTAGCGGGTGGGCGACCGTCGGCTTAGCCCGGACCATCGCGCAAGTCCGGTCACGGCAAGTGAGTGCAACTTCGACGCTCGGCACGCGGCGATGTGACGCTGGTGCACTGAGCGCAGCCTTGGGCTGGTTCATCGCTGCATGGTTCGTCCGAGTCAACATGCACCACGTCATAGTCAGTGCCATCATGGGTTTCACTCGCGGGCGGTTCTGTCGGTCCGGGCATTATTGGCGTTGTTGACAAGAGGGGTATCAAATGAGCGATGACCAGCAGTCGATGCCAACGGAGCCCTACGCGGCTGGGCCGCCTGCCGAGACGCAGGCCATGCTGCCGTATGCGCAGCATGCCCCGCCGCCAACGCCGCACGCTCCCGCGATGGGCGTCCCGGTTGGTGGCGCGTACACCAATACAACGATGGTCGCGGCCCGGGTAGGTCCCGTCCACGTCGTCTTCGCCTGGGTGTTCGCGGTATTCACGCTCGGCTACTTCTTGCCATGGGCCATCGCTGCAACGCGGCAGCGGAGCAACTCGTTGGCCATCGGGCTACTGAACTTCTTGGTGGGTTGGACCGTAATCGGCTGGATCGCCGCTCTCGTCATGGCGGTCCAGAGCGAACCCACCCAGGTCACCAACGTGGCCTATGCCGTCGCGCCAGTGATGCACGTTGGCCCGCAGGCTGCGCCTGCTGGCTGGTACCCCGACCAGTTCGGTGGACGACGCTATTGGGATGGCCAGCAATGGACGCAGCACACGGCGCCCTGAGGCGGCGGAATGACACGGGTTGCAGTCCGCGCCGAGCTCCGCGTCGAGCTCGGGCGCGCTCCAGAGGCGGCACGCCTCCGGCAGGTCGGCGCGTAGACGCGGCCGTCCAGCCAGGCTCAGCTGCCGATGAGCGCCTCCAGTCTCTCCAGGCGCCGCTCGGCGGTCGGGTTCTGCTCCAGAGCCTCTGGCAAAGCTCGCGTGCGTTCGATCATCCGACGTAGCCGCTTCTTGTCCTTGGTGGTGAGGTCGAAGGCTGCAGTGTCGCCGGACGCGAGCATGGCCGCGAGGACGGCGAAGTCGTAACAGTGACGCTCGAGCCCGGCGCCGTAGGTTTCGAGGCGTGCAGCGGCCTTCATGATCATGGCGCTGAGAAGGACCGGCCGCCGCACCTGTCCGACGCGGCCACCGACCTGTACCTCGACGACCTCGCTGCGGTTCAGTGCCTGGGTGCCTCCCGGCGCGGCCACGGTAGGGAATCCGCTCGCGCTGACTCGCTTGCCCGCCTTTTCGCTGAGGCCTTCCGGGACCAGTACGTCGACCACGGCAGCACCTCGCGTCCACCGATGCTGGATGCCGTCCGCGCTCGGCCGCCCAGGCTCGAAGCCCATCTCCGTCAACGCTGCCGTCACCCGTCCCAGCACCTGCGGCTCTCGAGCGTTGACGACCGCGTCCGCGTCAGTTGTCGGGCGCAGCGGCGCGTAGCCGCGCTCGGCGCAGTGCAGGTGAACCATCTGACCTCCGATCAGCGTCCACTCTTCGGGATGCGCCTCGTACAGGTCGAGAAGCGCACGCCAAGCCTGTTCCTGGGCCTCGGTCATCGCCGGAAGAACGATCACGAAGGAGTCCCGTGGTCGCCAGTCGGGACGAGTGCGTCGATGGCCTCGTCGAGCAGCTCGTGTGCTCGGACGAGCTCCCGCGGACCGCCATGCTCAGCCAGGTCTGCAGCGAGCAGCATCGGTCCGATGGCCGGTGGACGCACAGGGCTGACGTGCAGGACAACGTTCGGCCGGTCGTCGATGCCGGGTAGCTCAAGCCAGTAGTCCGACGCGATCGCGTCGACGTCGTCGGCCTTCACGTAACCCTCGAGCAGGCGAAGGTCGTCCATGCCTGAGCGTGGATCGGACAGGCCGGAGGGGACCAGTCGTTGATCTTCGCGCAGAGCATTCAAATCCGAAGGGGCGGCTACGAAAAGACGTCGCGAGGACCGGTTGCTCAACCAAGCCAGCAGACTGTCGTGGTCTCGGCTTTCGACTGCCTCCGCCAAGCGGTGCACCGCGCGATTACGCGACGAACGACTCAGGCGCTGAGCTTCGCTCACGAAGTCCTCGAGAACATCGCCGTCGCCAGCTGCCGCCGGCTTCTCAACGTCTGGTTCCAGGTCAGCGAGCACAGCTTCGGCGATGCGCATGCGGGACAACAGGGCGCGACGCTGAGCCGCCAGGTCACGGACCGGCTCCATGGCCCTAAGTCGCGCAGCGACTGCATCCGACAGCGGCTTGAGTGCGTGCCCTGCGTCGGCGTCAACCGCCGCGACGGCCTTACCGGCCGCGAACGAGCCAGTCGCTGACAACGCCGCCCTTTCGAACGCCGCAGAGTCGAGGGCAGGCTTCAAAGCCTCGCGGATAGCTGCAGCAGCGGCCCCAGCCCCGGCGGACTGGACGGCGACCCGCGCCGGTTCCAAGGCCTGATGAATTGCGGCGAGCTGGCCTGACGGCAGCGCAGCCTTGGCGATCTCAGAGGCGACGAGCGACCACCACACCGAAGCCGGCGAGACGGGCCGGCCTGCCTGCAGCGGGGCTGGCGAAGACACTGCCAGGTCGACTAGCCAGCGGCCGCC
The DNA here is from genome assembly GCA_039917755.1 of Knoellia sp. Lineage (GTDB taxonomy): Bacteria > Actinomycetota > Actinomycetes > Actinomycetales > Dermatophilaceae > Knoellia. The sequence goes on from JBDSIV010000060.1 coordinate 5,030, forward strand.
AATCTTCTCCGCGACCAGCGTGCCGGCGCCGATGCGCTGGCGAACCCGGGCAGGGGAGACCCCTAGCCTTTCGGCTGCCTGCCCCACGGACATCTTCGCCATGCTCATAATGCTATCGCTTTCGCAAGCATTATGAAACACTAGGTCTGAGCGACGCAGTCTGCGCCCGTGCGTGGTCGTATGCGGGTCAACTGATCACGGGCTGGCACGCCGCTACGGATCGTCGTCGTCTTCCTCCTCGTCTTCTTCTTTCTCATCCGCCTCCTCGTTCTCCGATGGAGCCGAGCTCGGCCGTGGTCAGGCGACGGCCGTCGGGTCCAGGCACGCTGTGCCTTCGCTGCAGCGCGTCAGTCTGGGCAGCGCGCCTGCGTCTATATGGGCGGAAGGACGCGCCCCATCCGCGGTTCGAGGAACGTTCACATATCGGCACGATGAGTGTGCGTGAGGTGGCCGCGCCGCAAGTGCCGGTGTCCGCTGCCGACCACGGCGCATGACGATGCCCGGCCGATCAGGCAGCAAACCTGCGCGTATCCAGTGCAGTCCCGGTACGTTCACCTCCCAAGGCTGCGTGCAGGGACACCCGACACAGGTCACGACGAACACGAATGTTTCACCCACTCAAGCAATCGGATGGAGTTGCCTGGGTTTGTGCATGGGTGCTCTTCGCTGCATTTCGGCGCTCATCCCTGGCCACCGCGAACGAGGTCCTCCGTCAGGGCGACTCCGCAACAGACGACGCCATTTCAGCGCTCAGCAACGTCGTCGATCTCGATGACGATCTCGGTCCCGACCGGACCTGCAACCTCGACCACGCCTGAGGGCGAGACCGCAGCGCGAGGCGGTCCGACTCAGGTGAAGGGCGGGCGGTGCTCGAGGCGGACGGACTGTCGTCCGGCCCAGCGCCACACGCGAGCAGCCCTGTCGCGATCCTCGTCGGTGATGAGGTTGCCCATCCACCGCAGCGCCAACGTCATGAGCCAGTCCGAACGCATGCCGGCCGGGCCGAGCGCCGGGAGAATCCGCGGAACGGTGACGACACCAGCAAGTCGACGGGCGATCGAGAACGCCTCGCCGTAGTGCTCCTTGAGCAGGGCCGGCCACGTCACCGACAGGTCGGTGTCGAGCAGGTCGACGACGAACCGGCCGGTCTCGAGGCTGTAGTCGATACCCTCGCCGTTGAGCGGATTGATGCAGGCGGCGGCGTCACCGATCAGAGCCCAGTTGGGCCCGGCGACGCCGCTGACAGCGCCACCCATGGGGAGCAGTGCGCTGGTCGCCAGCCGCGCCTCGCCCTGGAGCCCGAACGCATCACGGCACTCCTCGACATAGCGCGCCATGAGCGGCTTGATCGCCACCTCGGCCGGTCGCTTGGTCGTGGCCAATGTCCCGGCACCGACATTCACCTGACCGCCGCCCAGCGGGAAGATCCAGCCGTAGCCCGACAGAATCTCGCCCTCCTCGCCGCGCAGCTCGAGGTGGCTCGTGATCCACGGGTCGTCAGCCTGCGTCGAGTCGACGTAGCAGCGCCCGGCCACGGCATACACCGTGTCCTTGTGCCACACGCGACCCAGCACCTTGCCGAGCCCGGACCGGACCCCATCGGCGACGAGGAGCCGCTCGCACTCGATCTCGAAGGTCTCGCCGTCGCGCTGGAACGTCACGCCCCGAACACGGCCACCCTCGATCCGCGCGTCGACCGCCTTGGCGCCTTCCACCCCGACGGCTCCGGACTTCAGGGCGGTCGTGCGGAGGTGGTCGTCGAGCTCGGTGCGCGCCACGGCCGAACCCCAGTCGGGCAGCGACCCCCCAGGCCAACGCAGCTCGAGCACCTGGCCGAAGCCGTGCGCTCGCAAACCCTGGTTGACGGTGTGCCCACGCAGCCAGTCGTCGAGACCGAGTCGGGTCAGCTCGGCAATGGCGCGCGGCGTGAGTCCGTCACCACAGGTCTTGTCGCGGGGAAAGACAGCGGCATCGGCAAGCACGACGTCTCGTCCGGAGCGTGCCGCCCAGGCCGCCGCGGCGGAACCGGCCGGACCGGCCCCGACGACGAGGACATCGGTGCGCTGAGGAGTCGTGGTCACGGGGTCATTCTCGCAAGCCGTCGGCTCAGTCCGAAATCGTCAGGGCCTTGCTCGCGATCCGACGCAAGTGCTCGTGGGCTCCGCGGTGGGATTCGGCGTCGATCGGCACCTCGACGACGGTGATCCCGGCAGGGGTTGCCGACAGTGCCTCGGCTACCGCTTCCCTCGTCTTTGCCAAGAGATGGCGTATGCCGTGTGCTCGGCACAGTGCCTCGAAATCCGTTCCGGTCGGCGTGCCGAAGATGCGGTCGAAGTCATCCCTGCGCTCGGGTGCCCCGTGTTCGAGGGTACGGAAGATGCCGCCTCCGCCGTCGTTCGTGACGAGGATCGTGAGGTCGGGTCGCGGTTCGCCGGGGCCGATGGCCAAAGCATTGGAGTCGTGGAGGAAGGTCAGGTCCCCCACCCAGGCGTAGCTCCGAGCGTCAGTCGTGAGCGCCAGGCCGATCGCCGTGGAGAGGCAGCCGTCGATCCCGGCCAAGCCACGATTGGCGATGACCGTGATGGGCGACTCGCGACGCATGCCGAGGTCGAGGTCGCGCACCGGGTTCGAGGAACCCACAAAGAGTTGCGCACCCTCGGGCAGCGTCGCCCCGACGACCGAAGCCACAGCCAGGCCGGTCCCCCAAGGCAGGGGTTGGTCCTGAACCGCCTGCGCCACAGCCGATCCAGCGCCATGCCACGCCTCAAGCCACGCGCTGTCAGGCGAACGATCGTGGGTGCCCGGGAACACCGCGATCGGATGCACGGCATGGGCCACGTGCCCGGGATCTGACCAGTCCGGGTTGGCTGTGCACAACTCCACCCGTAGGCCCTCAGTGCGGAGCAACGCCGCCACGGCTCTGGACAACGTCACACGGCCCACGACGAGGACGCGCTCCGGGATGTGCTTCTCCAGCCACTCAGGGTGCGTCAGCACCAGGGGTCCGTGCGGCATGAGTGTCGATCGGTCGTGGTCACCGAACGGCTCGGCGATGACGGGGTAGCCACGCCGATCAGCCCACTCGAGCACAGAGTCGGAGGTGAGCGCCGATGTGGCGAGGTCGCCCAGGACGACCAGAGTGCGCGGGACATGCTCGAGAACGCTCTGACCGGCGACGGCTCGCCCCACGGGAGTGAGCACCCACGGCTCACCGTCAGGACGACCTGCGTGAACCACCCGATTTATTGCCCGTTCGGACAGTTCGTCGCTGCGCTCCTCACTCTCCGAACGGGCAATAAGTCGCTCTGCGGTGTCAGGGGCGAGCGGGTCACGGAAGGCGACGTTGAGGTGCACGGGACCGCCAGCGCCACTCAGGGCTCCACCGACCAGATCGCCACGCGCTGCGGCGAGTGCGCGGCATACAGAAGAGCGGTGGAAGGCGCCCACGGACTCGATGAGTTCCGGAGCCGGAAGATCTGCGGCCCACCGCACGGCCGACCCGAACATGTCCGGCTGCACGGTCGTCTGGTTCGCCCCCGTTCCGCGCAGCTCCGCAGGCCGATCGGCCGAGAGCACGACGAGGGGAACGCCGGTGTGGTGCGCCTCCAGGACGGCAGGGTGCAGGTTCGCGACCGC
>JBDSIV010000061.1:0-39772 GCA_039917755.1 Knoellia sp.
TTGGTTTGCGTCCTCTCTCGGGTGGGGCCGGCATTGGGCAGATGAGCATCCCGCGGTCGGGATCGATTCGCTCATGCCCAATCCCCTGCGTTCACTTATCCACTATCACGAGGAAATGTGGAGAGTCTCGACGAGTCTGAGCACGTCCCATCCCTATGCAACCAACCCGATGGGTTGGTTTTTCCAGGAGCGTCCGACACTCTTTTTTCTTCGCCAGACCACGGAAGGGACGCCGGGCTGCCCCGGCGGTGGGGGCGGGCCGTGCATGGAGATGGTGACCTCGCTCGGCACCCTTTCGATTTGGTACGCCGGCGTGATCGCAGTGGTGGCGTTGTTGGTTCTCTGGATCGCCGGTCGCCAATGGCATTATCGCCTTCGGTTTCAGCCCGATTGGACCCTTGGAGCGTGCCTTTCGGGGATCTTGGCCGGCTACGCACCGTGGCTGTTCATTGGTGATCGAACCGTCTACTCGTTCTACTCCGTGGTGTTCGTCCCGTGGGTCGTGCTATGCATCGTGGTGGCGCTCCGTCGGTTTGAAGGAAGCCGCTGGACGACCCTCCGATATCGACTTGCCCGCAGCGTTGGTGTCGCTCTGCTGGTGACGTCGATTGTGCTCTTCGCCTGGTTCTGGCCTGTACTGACAGGACAGAAACTCACCCATGCGGAATGGCTGGCGCGCATGTGGCTGTCAACTTGGCACTAGCTAGCGTCGATCTATGATGGTTTTTCACAGATGAGGGTGTAGCCGGGGTCTGAACGCGCCGGACTCGAGTAGTGATCTGGCGGTGTAGTTGGTGAGGTTGCGAAAGCTGAGCGCGGAGCCGCGGAGGTGCTCAAGTCGGCCATTGATCGCCTCGGTCGGGCGGTTGCTGGTGCCTGCCCGGTCGAAGTAGGCGAGCACGTCCAGCCCACACTCCGGTGAGTCGTGCTCACCCCACACTCAGCGGTGAAGAGCCGCTCAACGCCGTCCATGTCGACGCCAATGGCGATGTGCGCGGCCCGGTTGGACACGTGCCCACCGTGGCGAATCTTGACGACCAAGGGATCGAGGTAGATCACCGGGTAGAACGCCTCCAACGGGCGGGTCTGCCAGGCGGTGACCTCAGCCGCCGACCACCCCAGTCGTGGTGCCGAAGGGAAAGCCCGGTGACACCACGCCCGTCGTGGTCTTCCCCTCCGGTGCCCCAGACATGGGCCGCGGGTCCAAACAAGGAGCAGACCGCAGGTCCGTCTGGCAGGCGTTGGCTGCAGGTGCACTCCTTGGATCAGTGTTTGCCGGTCGTCAGTGGATGGCGAGTCGACCGCGGGGTCGCCACGTCTGATGAAGCACCGCGCGTTGAGGCGGGCCCGGGCGGTCCCACACGCGGGATGGCTGGCCCTCGTTCTCGCCTCGGCCACACTGGTGTTCATGAGTTCGGGAGTGGCGTCGCCCCCCGTCGCGGAGGCAGCTGACGGTGCCAGATCCACGTTCCGGGTCGATCGACTCGCGACGAACCCAATGGACCGGTTCCCCGCAGACGAGGTGTACGCCGCCCCCGGGCCCGAGCGCCTGCTCAACCGGTGACTTGCGGAGGGAAGCACACGCAGAAGACGGGTTACCAAGGGAATCTGGTCGTGTACACCCACCTGGTCCGGGCGGCCTGACCCTCAGTCGCGACTGATTTCCGGCTTGGCCTCGAGGTTGGTGAGGCCGTTCCACGCCAGGTTCACCAGAGCGGCGGCGACGTCACGTTTCTTGGCCTTGGGGTTCTCGAGCCACCACTGACCCGTGAGCGCCACCATGCCGACGAGCATCTGGGCATACATCGGCGCCTGCTTGGGGTCGAGCTCACGAGAGGTGAACTGGGCCGCGAGGAGGTGCTCGACCTGCGAAGCGACGTCCGACATGAGCGAGGCGAAGTTGCCGGTCTGCTGGCCGGGTGGTGAGTCACGCACGAGGATCCGGAACCCGTCGGTCGACCCCTCGATGTAGTCCAGAAGGGCAGTGGCGGCTCGTTCGAGAAGGGCGCGCGACCCGCCGCCGGAGGTCAGTGCGCCGGCGATGGCTCCGAGAAGCGACTGGATCTCACGGTCGACCACGACGGCATACAGGCCCTCCTTGCCGCCGAAGTGTTCATAGACCACGGGCTTGGAGACGCTGGCTGCGCTGGCGATATCTTCAACCGTGGTGGCTTCGTATCCCCTCTTGGCGAACTGCTGGCGCCCGATGCCGATGAGCTGCTCGCGCCGTTGCGCGCCCGTCATCCGCCCCCGCGGAGTGCGCGCCTTGGTCACGACCTCGTCTCGACTCACCTGCGCCATTGTGCCTTGCGACCGAGGTGGACGCCGACCGGACCATGCGTGCGGTCCCGCTCCGGTCAACTACCCTATGCGTCGTATGCCGCGTGCTCGCCTCGCGCATCGTTCCCCGGTTGGTCTGCCGGCAGGGCCCGCCTGACTTTGAATCAGGATTAGCGACGTAGGTTCGACTCCTACCCGGGGAGCAGGTCAGCGCACGACCGTATAGCGGCCGCAGAGGAAGTCGCGGTTGCGGGTGACCTCCTCGAGCGTCAGTTCAACGTGACGCGGGAGGACAGGAGCACCTGCACCGAGGGTGACCGGGGCGTACTGGACCCAGACCTCATCGAGGAGGCCCACGTCGTGGAACTGACCCACGAGTTCGCCTCCCCCGACAATCCACACGTCCTTGGCTCCGGCCGCATCGACCATCTCGGCGTGGACCTCGGCCACGTTCGCCGACGTGAAACAGACCTGTGCCGCCGGCACGAAGTCACGGTGTGTGAAGACCCAGGTGGGTGTCTCCTGCATGAAGTCCGGCTCGTGGTCGAGGAGCCATTGCCACGTCGATGCGCCCATCGCGGACGCGCCCACTCGTGGCTTGAAGGTCTCGTAACCCATGTCGGCGTCGCCCGCGATGTCGCGGGTCACGAGCCAGTCGAGGGAGTGGTCGGGCGTCGCGATGAAGCCGTCGAGGGAGCAGCCGGTGTAGTAGATCGTCGCCATCGCTCCACGATGGCACCGTGCACCGACAACGGGTGAGGACGGCATACCCGCTTCTCGTCGGTAGAGTGGCGCGGTACGCCGCCGCGACCCCCGGGAGCCCCACTCGTGACCACTGCTCGGCCCACCGCTGTCATCATTCTCGCCGCAGGCGAAGGAACCCGGATGAAGTCGGCCACCCCCAAGGTGCTGCACCGGATCGGGGGTCGCAGCCTCGTCGGACACGCCCTGGCCGCAGCTCGCGCCACGAACCCCGAGCACCTTGCGGTGGTCGTGCGGCACGAGCGTGATCTCGTCGTCGCCCACATCGCCGAGGTCGACGCCACTGCGACGATCGCCGACCAGGACGACGTCAAGGGCACCGGTCGTGCGACCGAGTGCGCCCTCGACGCCCTGCCCGGCAACCTCACCGGCACCGTCCTGGTGACCTACGGCGACGTGCCGCTGCTCACCGGCGACACCCTCATCGAGCTCGTCGCCCGCCATGACGAGTCGGGCTCGGCTGCCACCGTCATCACCGCCCACCTCGACAACCCGCAGGGTTACGGGCGGATCGTGCGCGACGCGGACGGAGGCGTTGCTGGCATCGTTGAGCAGAAGGATGCCACCGAGGAGCAGCGCGCGATCACCGAGATCAACTCCGGGATCTATGCGTTCGACCTCGCCGTCCTGCGTGACGCACTCGCTCAGGTCGACACCAACAACGCCCAGGACGAGAAGTACCTCACCGACGTCCTGCGCATCGCTCGCGAGGCTGGCAAGGGCGTGAGTGCCCACGTCATCGACGACCTCTGGCAGACCGAAGGCGTCAACGACCGCGTCCAGCTCGCCACCCTGGGGCGTGAGCTCAACAAGCGCAACAACGAACGGTGGATGCGCGAGGGCGTGACCATCGTGGACCCGGCGACGACGTGGATCGATGCCGACGTCACCCTCGGCCGCGACGCGACGATCCTCCCGAACACGCAGCTCCTCGGCGCCACGTCGATCGGTGCCGGCGCGCGCATCGGCCCCGACACCACCCTCACCGACACCGAGGTGGGCGAGGGAGCCGAGGTCAAGCGCACCGAGGCCAACTTGGCCCAGATCGGCGCACAGGCCACCGTCGGCCCCTTCTCCTACCTGCGTCCCGGGACGATCCTCGGCGTCAAGGGCAAGATCGGTGGCTTCGTCGAGACCAAGAACGCCACGATCGGCGACGGGGCCAAGGTTCCGCACCTCACCTATTGCGGCGACGCGACCATCGGTGAGGGTGCCAACATCGGCGCCGGCACGATCTTTGCCAACTATGACGGGGTGGCCAAGCACCACACCATCATCGGCAAGTACGCCTTCATCGGCTCCGACTCGGTCCTCATCGCCCCGGTCGACGTCGCGGATGGTGCCTACGTCGCGGCGGGCAGCTCCCTGACCGGTGACGTCGAGCCGGGACAGATCGCGGTGGCCCGCGGTCGCCAGAAGAACGTCAACGGTTGGGTCTCGCGGGCCCGCGCCGGAACCCAGACCGAAGCGGCCGCCCAGGCGGCCACGCAAGCGGGCACCCGGCATACCGGACCGTCTGTTCCCGACCCCACCAGCACGCCCGACGAGCGGAAGGCCTGAGGATGAAGCACGAACGCCCGGCGTCGGCCAACATTCGCAAGAAGCCCAAGAAGCAGCTCATGGTCTTCTCGGGGCGTGCGCACCCGGGACTCGCGCAGGAGATCGCCGCGCTCATCGGCACCGAGCTCGTCCCGACGAGCGCCTACAACTTCGCCAACGGTGAGATCTACGTCCGCTACGAGGAGTCCGTGCGAGGCTCCGACGCCTTCGTCATCCAGAGCCATGCCGCCCCGCTCAACGAGGCGATCATGGAGCACCTCATCATGATCGACGCGCTCAAGCGGGCCAGCGCCAAGCGGATCACCGTGGTCATGCCCTTTTATGGTTACGCGCGTCAGGACAAGAAGCACCGTGGTCGCGAGCCGATCTCGGCCCGCCTCATGGCCGACCTGTTCAAGACTGCGGGCGCCGACCGCCTCATCGCCGTCGACCTGCACACCGACCAGATCCAGGGCTTCTTCGACGGGCCGGTCGACCACCTCATGGCCCAGCCGGTGCTGTCGGACTATGTGTCGGCAAAGTACGGGCACGAGGATCTCGCCGTGGTGTCCCCGGACGCTGGTCGCATCAAGGTCGCCGAGCAGTGGTCCAAGCGTCTTGGTGGGGTGCCGCTGGCCTTTATCCACAAGACCCGCGACATCAACCAGCCCAACCAGGCTGTCGCCAACCGCGTGGTCGGTGAGGTCGCAGGCCGGGTGTGCGTCCTCGTCGACGACATGATCGACACGGCCGGCACCATCACCAAGGCCGCCGATGCGATCATGGCCGATGGGGCCAAGGACGTCATCATCGCCGCGACCCACGCGATCCTCTCGCCGCCGGCGACCGAGCGGCTGCGAGAGTGCTCGGCGCGCGAGGTCATCGTCACCAACACCCTGCCGATCGCCCCCGAGTGCGAGTTCGACGGCCTGACCGTGCTGTCGATCGCCCCGCTGATCAGCGCTGCGATCAAGGAGGTCTTCGAGGACGGCTCTGTGACGAGCCTCTTCGGCGGCCGCGCCTGACGTTTGCGGCGGACGCAGGATCTGACGCACGGATCACCGCCTCGTAGGGCGGGTGATCACCCCACCTACGAGGCGGTAGGCCATGCTCCCGGGTCTGCTTTGGTCACTTGCTGCTGCGCGCCGGGGCGTGAGCGGGGGTGAGTGAGTTCGCGTGTCGTGCCGCGGCAAGTCGGGCCAGTACGAGCGCTGCCACGAGAAGCCCGAAGTCACGCAGGGCGACGTCATAGAAGCCCGACAGGGTGAGCAGGTTGATGATGATCCCCGCGAGCCAGGCAGAGACGACGAGGGCGCCCCACCTGGGGGCGATGGCCACGAGGAGTCCGGCGAGAACCTCGATGACGCCGATGGCGTACATCGCCTCCTGTGCCGTCCCGGGGATGATGTCGTTGATCCACGACGCGAGATAGGTCGGCCAGTCCGTGAGGAGGTTCGCGAACTTGTCGAGGCCGAAGGCGATGGGGGCGACGACAAACAGGCTGCGCAGTGCGAAGAAAGCCTGCTCCGACGCGTCGGCGTGGAGGATCGAGGACCTCTGGGAAACGGAGGGTTGTGCTGTTGATGTGGTGGGGAGGGTGTGGCTGGACATGACGCTCATCCTTTCTATTAGTGGGTAATCTTGACGTTAGACCTGTGAGGGGTTTACGTCAAGGGATGTCGGTTTTAGACTTGGGGCATGGATGACGAACAAACGATCGCTGGAGACCCTGTGGCCCATGAGGGGATTGAGGCCGTGGCCTCCCTCGGGGAGCCCACGCGTCGCCGGGTCTATGAACACGTCAGCCGCGAGCCCCAGCCGGTGGGCAAGGACGATGTCGCCAGCACCCTTGGCCTCCCGCGCACGACGGCAGGCTTCCACCTGGACCGACTGGCGGACGAGGGTCTGCTGGACGTCGACTTCCACCGCAGGAGTGGCCGCACGGGACCGGGTGCGGGTCGCCCGGCGAAGCTCTATCAGCGCTCGAGGAGTGCCGTTGCCGTGTCGTTGCCGCCTCGTCACTACGACCTCGTCGGGGAGCTGCTCGCGGCCGCCATCGAGGATGCCGAGGGGGACGGAGGTTCGCCTCGCGAGGCACTGGCCCGCCGTGCGCGAAGGGTCGGGGCGGACCTTCTGGCTGGGCCCGGTGAGGTGCATGACTGTGATGACGTGGTGGCCGCGCTCACGCGTTACGGCTTCGAACCGAGGGACGAGGACAGGCGGGTCGTCCTGGGCAACTGCCCGTTCCATGACCTCGCCGAACGGCACACGGATCTGGTGTGCTCGATGAATCACGCCCTCGTCGCTGGCCTTGTCGATGCCGCGTCAGGATGCCGGTTGCAACCCCGGCTCGACCCGGCGCCGGGTGAACGCTGCTGTGTGGTTCTCGAGTCCAGCGACTCCGTCTGAGGCGGTTTTCAGTCGGCGTGCTGACGAGCTCTGTATGCCGCGACGTGCGCGTTGTTGGCGCACGTCCCGTCGCAGTAACGCCGGCTTCGATTTTTGGTGAGGTCGATGACGACGTCGTCGCAGTCGTCGGCGGCACACACCCGCAGCCGCTCGGTCTCGCCCGCGCGGATGAGGTCGACGATCGCCATGCCGGCCTCGACCGCCATGCGTTTGGCGATGGGCTCGTCGTCGCGGGTTGCGTGGATGTGCCAGTCGAGGTCATCGTGCTTGACGAGGCGGGGGAGCGCCCGGTGCTCGGAGAGGAGGTCGTTGACGCCGGCCACGAGGTCATCGACGTCGCGTGACCAGAGGTCGAGGAGTCGGGGGCGCAGGGCGTGGACTTCCTCGAGGGCAGCCTGCGTCCGCGGGCTGTTCCCGCTCCACTGCCACCCGTCCATGTGCGTCACGAGCGCTTCCACCGTGGGGAGGTCCTCGACCATCGAGTCGCCGTGTCCGGGTGCGGTGTTGATGAGTGACGCCGCGTACTGAAGCGCCAGCTCGGTGTCATGCGCAAACAGCATCTTGACTCCTGACATCACGAAGCCCTACCGTCAACCATGTAAGGGGCATGAGCCCAGTTTACTCCTGACAGAGGTGAAGGCCGTGAATGCGGGAATCCAGAACCGCTCGGCGCGCCCCGTGGCCCTCGGCCTCACCCTCGTCGTCGTCTCCTCGGCAGCGTTTGGCTCCTCCGGCGCCTTCGCGAAGTCGCTGCTCAGCGCCGGTTGGACGCCCGCCGGAGTCGTGACGTGGCGTGTCGGGTTCGCCGCCATCGTCCTCGTGCCGATCGCAATCTGGGTGCTTCATGGTCGCTGGAGTCTCTTGCGCCGCAACGCCGGTCAGGTCATCGCTTTCGGGGCGGTGGCGGTGGCTGGCTGTCAGTTCGCCTACTTCAACGCGGTCGAGACGCTGTCGGTCGCGGTGGCTCTGCTCCTGGAGTACCTCGGTGTCGTCTTCGTCGTCGGATGGCTGTGGGCTCGCCATGGCCACCGGCCGTCCCGCCTCACGCTGGTCGGCGTGGGCCTGTCCGTGGCTGGCCTCGTCCTCGTCCTCGATGTCTTCTCCGGTGTCCAGATCTCGTGGTCCGGTGTGGTCTGGGGCCTGCTTGCGGCGGTGGGGCTCGCCACCTACTACGTCACCTCCGGGCGGGAGCACGAGGAGTCCCTACCGCCGCTGGCCCTCGCGGGCTTCGGCCTTGGCGTCGGAGCAGTCGTGTTGATCGTGGCCAGTGCGACTGGCGTCATCGACTACGGCACCGCCCGCGAGAGCGTCCAGATCGCCGGACTCACCACCGCATGGTGGGTGCCCATTGCCGAGCTTGCGCTGGTCGCTGCCGCCATCGCCTACGGGGTCGGTGTCATCGGCACGCGACTCGTCGGCGCCACCGTCGCCAGTTTTGTCGGGCTCTCCGAGGTGCTCTTTGCCGTCCTCATCGCCTGGCTGCTCCTCGGTGAGCTGCCCGGCTGGATCCAGCTCGCCGGCGGCGTGCTCATCCTCGGTGGGGTCGTTGCGGTCCGGATCGGCGAGCGCTCTGAGAACGTCCCCGATCTGCATCACGACGAGCAGCTCATCCTCCCTCCGGGAGAGGCCGTGCTCGCGGCAGCGCCCACCCCGGTCAGCTGATCGACGGGCGGGACCCGCAGCCCTCGTGAGACGCACACAAGGTGAGCGGACGGCATACACCGATTTCCCTGCTCCGCACCCCGTCGCCTAGACTTCCCGGGTTGCCTCGGCGAGGGACGCTGCACCGGCCAGAGATGTTCGGGTCTGCACGTCCGTGATCGACGCGGTGGTCAGGGAAAGCATGGTCTGTGCGACCGTGTGCTCCGCAGACCGGCGCGCCTGTCCGTGCCGTGTCCCGCGTCGAGGCCACCGCAGACGTCGAGTCCCCCGATGTCGTCCCTGACCGATTCGCCCTCTCTAGGAGTTCCTCGTGTCCAACGACACCATCAAGCTGCAGGCGCAGGCCCGCACCAAGTTCGGCAAGGGCGCTGCCCGCACCATCCGCCGCGAGCACAAGATCCCCGCCGTCATGTATGGCCACGGCTCCGAGCCGGTTCACATCACGCTTGTGGGCCACGACGCCATGATGGCGCTCAAGAACCCCAACGCGCTCCTCACGATCGTTCTCGATGGCGAGGAGCAACTCGCTCTGGCCAAGGACGTCCAGCGCGACCCGATCAAGCCGGTCATCGAGCACATCGACCTCGTCATCGTCCGCAAGGGCGAGAAGGTCACCGTGGACGTGTCCGTGCACCTCGAGGGCGAAGCCGCTCCCGAGACCGTCGTCGGACTGGACCACTCGAGCCTGCAGCTCGAGGTTCTGGCCACCAACATCCCCGAGTCGGTCACCGTCTCCGTCGAGGGCCTCGAGGCCGGCACGCAGATCCTCGCCGGCGCCGTCGAGCTGCCTGAGGGTGCCGAGCTCATCACCGACCCCGAGGCGCTCGTCGTCAACGTCACGCAGCAGATCTCGCAGGAGGCTCTGGACGCCGAGATGGCCGAGGCCGAGGCTGAGATCGGTGCCGGCGCAGAGGGTGACGACGCCGCTGAGGGCGACGCCGAGGCCACCGAGGGTGACGAAGCCGCTGAGGGCGACGCCGAGAAGTCCGAGGACGCCTGAGCGATCGCGCTCTCCTGATTTCCTGTTTCACCCAGCAGGCCCGGTCCCTCGCGGACCGGGCCTGCTGGCGTTTCACGCTCAGGGTGGGCGGACGGCATACTCGTGCGTTGTGAGTGAGACGTGGATGGTCATCGGTTTGGGCAACCCAGGACCGACGTATGCCGGCAATCGCCACAACGTCGGAGCGATGGTCATCGACGAGCTGGCTTCCCGGACGAAGAGCCCGCTGCGCGGGCACAAGGCGCGGGCGTCAGCGGCGCAGGTGCGCATCGGGACGGGCACTGGGGGAGTGCCCGGACCGAGTGCGGTTCTCGCGGTGCCGAACAGCTACATGAACGAGTCGGGTGGGCCGGTCAAGTCGCTCATGGGCTTCTTTTCCGTGGAGCCCGACCGCCTCGTCGTCATCCACGACGAACTCGACATCCCCGCCGGTGATGTGCGCCTCAAGCTCGGCGGCGGCGAGGGTGGCCACAATGGTCTGCGCTCGATCTCGAAGTCTCTTGGCACCAAGGACTACCTGCGCGTGAGGGTGGGCATCGGTCGGCCGCCGGGACGCCAGGACGCGGCCGACTTCGTGCTCAAGGACTTCTCCCCGGTGGAGCGCAAGGAGCTGCCGTTCCTGCTCGGGGACGCGGCCGATGCGGTCGAGATGCTCGTGACGCAGGGACTGCTCGATACCCAGCAGAAGTTCCACGCGCCCGCGGCTGGGAGCTGAAGTTCTCGCCTGTGGGTGGCGAGGATTAGGCTGAGCGATAATGCCCACGTTGCAACCGGTTGTCGACCATTTCGGCGCCGCCCCCCAGATCCAATCCCTCCTCGAGACCGCCACCGGTCCTGGCACGGAGACGCTCGACGTCTCTGTCAGCGCTGGTGCTCGCCCGGCGCTCATCGCCGCCGCGGTCGAGCGCCTGCGCGCGACCGACCCTGACCGCCTGCCCCTGCTCGTTGTCACCGCAACGAGCCGTGAGGCAGAGGACCTGACCAATGCCCTGGGGTGCGTGCTCGACCCCGACGTCATTGCCGACTTCCCGTCTTGGGAGACGCTGCCGCACGAGCGCCTCAGCCCGCGATCGGACACTGTCGGCCGCCGCCTTGCGGTGCTGCGCCGCCTTGCCCACCCCGCTTCGGTCGCCGATGACGACATTGCCCACGGCCCCCTGTCGGTCGTCGTGGCCCCGGTGCGCGCCGTGCTGCAGCCGATCTCCACGGGTCTCGGGGACCTGGCGCCGGTGGCCCTGCGTGCCGGTGAGGACCACAATCTCGATGATGTCGTGGCGGCTCTGGCCGGAGCGGCCTACTCCCGCACGGACCTCGTCGAGCGCCGTGGCGAGTTCGCCGTGCGTGGCGGCATCCTCGACGTCTTCCCGCCGACCGAGGAGCACCCGCTCCGCGTCGAGTTCTGGGGCGACACCATCGAGGAGATCCGCTGGTTCAAGGTCGCCGACCAGCGTTCGCTCGAGGTCGCATCGCACGGGCTGTGGGCCCCGCCCTGCCGTGAGGTGCTCCTGACCGACGCCGTCCGCGACCGCGCTGCCGCGCTCGCCGACCAGCTTCCTGGTGCCGCTGACCTGCTCCACAAGCTTGCCGCCGGCATCGCTGTCGAGGGCATGGAGTCGCTGGCTCCCGCCCTCGTCGACGGCATGGAGTCGATGCTCGACAGTTTCCCCGCGGGCTCGCCCGTCGTCACCTGCGACCCCGAGCGGGTGCGCACCCGCGCCCACGACCTCGTCGCCACGAGCCAGGAGTTCCTCGAGGCCGGCTGGGCCAACGCTGCCGCCGGCAACTCGGTCCCCATCGACCTCGAGAAGATCCTCGGGTCCGCCTCGTTCTGGTCCGTCGGTGATCTGCGAGACCACGCCCGCGCCACCGAGCACCCGTGGTGGGACCTCACTCCCTTCGTTCTCGACCTCGAGACCACCGACGGCGATGCCGTCGAGACCGGCACAGAGGACCCCACGGCATACCGGGGTGACATCGAGTCCGCCGCCTCGGATCTGCGCACGTGGACCGACAACGGTTGGCGGGTCCTCGTGGCCACCGACGGACAGGGCTCGGCCAAGCGCATCGTCGAGGTTCTCGGCGAGGCCGAGGTGCCCGCCCGGCTCGAGACCGCGCTCGACACGTTCGAGCCCGGGATCGTCCATGTCACCACGGCCCAGCTCGGGCGCGGCTTCGTGCACCCGGCCAGCCAGCTCGTCGTCCTCACCGAGACCGACCTCACCGGCACCCCGTCGACGGGTCCTTCGACCAAGGACATGCGGCGGATGCCCTCCCGTCGTCGCAATCAGGTCGACCCGCTCCAGCTCAAGCCGGGTGACTTCGTCGTCCACGAGCAGCACGGCGTGGGCAAGTTCGTCGAGATGATGCAGCGCACGGTGCAGGGCGCGACGCGTGAGTACCTCGTGCTCGAGTACGCCCCCGGCAAGCGCGGTCACCCCGGCGACCGGCTGTTCGTGCCGACCGACCAGCTCGACCAGATCACCCGCTATGTCGGTGGCGAGCAGCCGACCCTCAACAAGATGGGCGGTTCGGACTGGAAAACCACCAAGTCCAAGGCGCGCCGCTACGTCAAGCAGATCGCTGCCGAGCTCATCCAGCTCTACTCTGCGCGGATGGCGACCAAGGGACATGCCTTCTCGCCGGACACCCCGTGGCAGCGCGAGCTCGAGGACGCCTTCGCCTACATCGAGACGCCCGACCAGCTCAGCTCCATCGACGAGGTCAAGGCCGACATGGAGCGAGAGGTCCCGATGGACCGGCTCATCTGTGGGGATGTCGGCTACGGCAAGACCGAGATCGCGGTGCGTGCGGCCTTCAAAGCCATTCAGGACGGCAAGCAGGCGGCCGTTCTCGTGCCGACGACGCTGTTGGTGCAGCAGCACATGCAGACCTTCACCGAGCGCTATGCGCCCTTCCCCGTGACGGTCAAGGCGCTGAGCAGGTTCCAGTCCAAGAAGGAGTCCGAGGCCGTCATCGAGGGCTTGGCCAACGGCTCGGTCGACCTCGTCATCGGCACCCACCGCCTGCTCTCCGACTCGATCAAGTTCAAGGACCTCGGGCTCGTCGTCGTCGACGAGGAGCAGCGCTTCGGCGTGGAGCACAAGGAGCAGCTCAAGCAGCTCCGCACGGCGGTCGACGTGCTTGCGATGTCGGCCACACCGATCCCGCGCACCCTCGAAATGGCGGTGACCGGCATACGCGAAATGTCCACTCTCGCAACGCCTCCCGAGGAGCGGCACCCTGTCCTCACCTACGTGGGTGCCTACGAGGAGAAGCAGATCACCGCTGCCGTTCGGCGCGAGATGTTGCGTGAGGGGCAGGTTTTCTACATCCACAACAAGGTGTCGACGATCGAGAAGGCAGCGGCGCGCATTCGTGAGCTCGTCCCCGAGGCCCGCATCGCCACCGCCCACGGCAAGATGGGCGAGCATCGGCTCGAGCAGGTCGTCCTCGACTTCTGGGAGAACCGCTTCGATGTGCTGGTCTGCACGACGATTGTCGAGACCGGCCTCGACATCTCGAACGCCAACACGCTCATCGTCGAGCGTGCCGACCGGCTCGGGCTGAGCCAGCTGCACCAGCTGCGCGGTCGAGTCGGGCGTGGTCGCGAGCGCGCCTACTCCTACTTCCTCTATCCGCCCGAGGCCCCCCTCACCGAGACGGCTCATGACCGGCTGCAGACCATCGCCAGTCACACCGACCTCGGAGCCGGCATGCAGGTCGCGATGAAGGACCTCGAGATCCGCGGCGCCGGCAACCTTCTCGGTGGAGAGCAGTCGGGCCACATCGCCGGGGTCGGGTTCGACCTCTATGTCCGGCTCGTCGGCGAGGCCGTGTCGAGCTTCCGGGGAGACGTCGACGAGCAGATCGGCGAGATCAAGATCGAGCTGCCCGTCGACGCGCACCTCCCGCACGACTACGTGCCCGGGGAGCGGCTGCGGCTCGAGGCCTACAAGAAGCTCGCGACCGTGGCCGACGAGGCTGCGCTCGCCGAGATCGAGGCCGAGCTCGTTGACCGCTACGGCAAGCCGCCCGAGGCCGTCCGCAACCTCATCGAGGTGGCGCGCCTGCGCACAGTCGCCCGCGAAGCCGGCATCAAGGACATTGCGGTGCAGGGCAACACGATTCGGTTTGGGCCGGTCGAGTTGCGTGAGAGCCAGGAGTTGCGACTCATGCGCCTCTATCCGGGCTCGATCATCAAGCCTGCCCTCGGCACGATCCTTGTGCCCAAACCCATGACGGCCCGGGTCGGTGGGCAACCGCTGCGCAACCACGAGGTCCTCGAGTGGGCAGGTGCGGTGATCCGAAGCGTCGTCATGGACAATGTGGGAGAAGCAGCCAGGGTGGCGCAGTCCACCCGATGACGAAGGGACACCTGTGAAGGCCGTGAAGGCACGCACCACCGCTCTCGCCCTCGCGAGCGTTCTCGCTCTGTCCGCCTGCTCCGGCACCACCTCGGCACAGACGGCAGCGGTCGTCGACGGTCGCGTCATCACCGAGCAGCAGGTGCGGGTCGCGGCGGAGCAGATCAACAAGGCCTTCAAGCCCCAGCAGGCCATCACGGCCGATCAGGTGTTGACCCTGCTCATCCGCGCGCCCTACATCAACAAGGCCGCGGCCAAGGCCGGCAAGCCCCAGAGTGAGTCAGCCGCCCGGGCCGCCTTCAAGGACTTCCCCGGCACGCCCACCCCTGAGACTGTCGAGATCCTCCAGGCGGAAGCCAGCCTGCAGCAGATTGACGATGCCGGACGCCAGGCTCTCACCAAGGAGTTCGCGGCCCTCGACATGACGATCAACCCGCGCTACGGCACGTTCGACCCGGCGCAGGCTGCGGTTGTGGCGGATGAGCCCAACTGGCTCGTCCCTGCCGCCAGCGCGAAGTGACCTCGTGGGGCGCCTGAGCCTCCTTGTCACCAGCCCTCGCGTTGCGCCGGGACTGCTGAGCAGAAGTGCTTGGTATGCCGTGGAGTCGGCTTCAGCGCGCCTGTGCCGGGATCTGTCGGAGCCGGTCGTGGACGCGATCGTCGAGTCGGGTCTGAGTGTGGAGCCCGTGGGTCCGGACCTGTCGGCGCCCGATCTGGCCCGGCTGCTCGTGAGCGGTTCTCTCGAGGCGGGCGTCGTCTGGCTCGGGTCCTCGGATGCCGATCCAGGCCTCACCGATGCGATCGCCTCCGAGGTGTCCCGGCTCGAGACTCCGCCCGAGGTCGAGGTCATCGTCGGCTCGTGGGACGTGCCGGGTTCTCGGCTGCTCGACGCCGTCGCGGTCATGGACCGGTTGCGTTCACCGGGTGGGTGCCCTTGGGACGCGAAGCAGACGCATGAGTCGTTGGCCAAATACCTCACCGAGGAGGCGGCCGAGGCGGTCGAGGCGATCGAATCGGGGGACCGGCAGCACCTGGCCGAGGAGCTCGGCGACGTTCTGCTGCAAGTGCTCTTCCACTCGCGGGTCGCCGAAGACGCTGCGAGCGAGGCCGAGATGTTCGACATCGATGATGTGGCTGGCGTCCTTGTGGAGAAGCTTGTTCGGCGGCACCCGCATGTCTTTGCCGATGGCGATGCCTCGACTCCCGAAGAGGTCGAGGAGGCGTGGGCTCGCATCAAGGCGGAGGAGAAGGCCGCGAAGGCGAGTGGTGCGGCGGGCGCCTGAGGTTGCCATCCGGCATACCCAAGGCAGTTCGTGAGCCGCAGTGGTCCGTTATGGAACCGTGATCTCATTACCGCCCCGTAGTCCTCCCAAGCATGGCCATCCTCGGGTGAGGTTTGTAAGCGCTTTCAAGGATGAGGGCAGATGCCAGAGGACGTGCACGAGCGACCGGAGATGGCCGCGACCATCTATGCGGTGGCCGACCGTGCCAAGGTCTCCATCGCCACCGTGTCCAGGGTGCTGGCCGGGTCCACCGGTGTCACCGAGAACACGCGGAGGAGAGTTGTCGCCGCGGTCGACGACCTCGACTACCTGCCCTCCGGAGCCGCGCGCAGCCTCGCGGCCCGGCGCCACCACACCCTCGGGCTCGTCCTGCCGGAGCTGCGCGGCCCCTACTACGCGGAGCTCCTCGCCGGCTTCGAGACGCGAGCGTCCGAGCTGCGCCAGGGCGTCATGCTCGTCATCGCCGAGGACACCCGCACAAGTGGCCAGGCCGTGCGCAGCCTCGCCACCCGGGTCGACGGGTTCGCTGTCCTCGGTGTCGACCCGGACGAGCTGAAGGCCGGCACCAAGAAGGTCGTCCTCATTGCCGGGGACGACCGACCTGACGTGGAGGTCATCGCGACCGAGAACCTCGACAGCTCGAGGCGGCTCACCAACCACCTCCTCGGCCACGGTCGTTCCCGACTCCTGTTTGTCGGTGACCCCGGCGCTGCGCAGGACGTCCGCGCACGCTATGAGGGTTTCGTCGCCGCCCACCGCGCCGCCGGCCTTGAGCCGGCAGACCCCGTGCTCACACGTTTTCGCGAGAGCGACGGCCATGACGTCGCTGAGCGCATCATCCACGGAGACCTGCACGCGGATGCACTCGTCTGTGGCAACGACGAGCTGGCGCTGGCGATCATCGCGGGTCTGATCCGCGCGGGGGTTGAGGTGCCGGATGACATCGCCGTCGTGGGGTGGGACGACGTGATGACCGCGAGGTACGTCCGCCCGGGCCTCACCACCGTGCGCCAACCGGTCCGCGACGTGGGCGCGCTCGCCGCCGACCGGCTCCACCTACTCGTGATGGGTGCCGCTCGAGAACGCCAGCGGCACGTGCTTCCGACAGAGGTCATCATCCGCGGCACCTGCGGCTGTCCCGAGAACCCGTCGACCACCTCAGACCTCGATCTCCCCATCCCTGCCCCACCCCAGAAAGTGAGAGTCCGATGAGACGAAAGACCACCATCACCGTGGCCGGCTTGGCCGCCGTGGCACTGACCCTGTCCGCGTGCGGACGCGACAAGGCCGTGAGCACCGGGGGCGAGACCGGCGCAGCGGTCAAGTCCGGCGCTGCCACAGGAACCATCACCGTGTGGGCAATGGGCGCGGAGGGTGAGAACCTCCCCACGCTGGCCAAAGAGTTCGAGACCGCGAACCCCGGGTCCAAGATCAACGTCACTGCGATCCCGTGGGACGCGGCCCACGACAAGTTCACGACCGCGATCACCGCCAACAAGACGCCCGACGTCGCCATGGTCGGGACGACCTGGATGGGTGAGTTCGCGGGGATGGGCGCCCTCGACCCCACGCCGGGTGAGATCGACAAGTCCGTCTTCTTCGACGGAGCGCAGAAGACCACCGAGGTCGCCGACACCTCATACGGCATCCCTTGGTACGTCGAGACACGGCTGGTCTACTACCGCACGGATCTTGCGAAGAAGGCCGGGATCACCACCCCGCCGACGGACTGGGCTGGCCTCAAGGACATGGCCAAGGCCATGCAGGCCAAGGCCGGAGCCAAGTACGGCATTGGTCTGCAGGCCGGCGGAACCGGGTCCTGGCAGTCGATCATGCCGTTCGCGTGGTCGGCCGGCGCCGACCTGACCAAAAACGACGGCAAGGCCTACAACTTCGACAGCCCGGAGATGCTCAAGGCAGCGAAGTACTACCAGTCGTACTTCACCGACGGTCTCGCCGACAAGGCAGCTCCGGCCACCCCGACGACGGAGCCCGACTTCGTCAGCGGCAAGGTCCCGATGTTCATCTCCGGTCCGTGGATGATGTCCGCGGTCGAGAAGGCGGGTGGCGCCGGCTTCAAGGACAAGTACGACGTCATGCAGATCCCCGCCGACAAGCAGTCCAGCTCGTTCGTCGGTGGCTCCAACCTCGTCGTCTTCAAGAACACCAAAGAGCGCGACACGTCGTGGAAGTTCGTGGAGTGGCTCGCCGACCCCAAGACCCAGGTCAAGTGGTACGGCATCTCGACCGACCTCCCTTCGGTGAAGAGCGCGTGGGAAGACTCAGCCCTGACGGCTGACAAGAAGCTGGCCGTCTTCGGCAAGCAGCTCGAGACCGCACAGGCCCCGCCGACCTTCCCCACTTGGGAGCAGGTTGTGACCTCCTTCGACACCGAGATGGAAAAGGTCACCAAGACCGGAGCCGACCCGGCGGCCGCGCTCAAGACCGTGCAGTCACAGGCTGAGTCGATCGGGACCGGAAACTGACATGACCGCCCTCGCCGACGGCGCCGAAACCGTGCGCCGTGCAGAGGCTCCTCCCGAGAGGCGTCGACCCCGTCGGCGCCTCCAGGAGGGGAGCGCGGCGTGGATGTTCGCGCTGCCGTTCTGCCTGTTGTTTCTCGTGTTCACGGTGTGGCCAGTGCTCCAGTCGCTCTTCATGAGCATCACCGATACCCGGGCCAAGGACCTGAGGACGCCGTTCTCTGTCGACATCATCGGCCTGGACAACTACACCCGGGCACTGTCCGACGAGAACTTTCTGCAGGCCGTCCGCAACACGGCCTACTTCGTGCTCGTGGGAGTCCCGCTCACGCTGGTGATGGCTCTCGCTGCGGCGGTGGCGCTCGACCGTGGGGTCTCACGCTTCAGGTCGGCGTTCCGACTGGGCTTCTACACCCCGGTCGTGACGTCGATCGTCGCCGTCGCCGTGGTCTGGCAGTTCCTGCTGAACCGGCAATTCGGGCTGATCAACACGGTGCTTGGCTGGGTGGGCATCACCGGACCGAACTGGCTTGGGGACCCGAACTGGTCGATGCCGGCCCTGATCATGATGGCCTCCTGGCGCAACTTCGGGACGGGCATGATCATCTTCCTTGCGGGGTTGCAGGCCGTCCCGTGGGCCTTGCACGAGGCGGCGTCGATCGACGGTGCCAATGCGTGGCAGCGCTTCCGGCACATCACGCTGCCGATGCTTCGCCCGACCATTCTGTTCGTGTCCGTGACCACGATGATCGGCTACCTGCAGTTCTTCGAAGAACCGTTCGTCATGACGAACGGTGGACCCCTCAACAGCACGGTGTCGATGTCGCTCTACACCTACCGCCAGTTCGGGTTCGGCAACTACGGGTATGCCGCGTCGCTGAGCTACATCATCTTCGTCGTCGTGGCGATTGTCACGGCTGTGCAGTTCCGCGCCCTGCGAGAGAAGGAGTGACGCCGTGAACCGCTCGATCTCAGGGAAGTGGTGGCTCTACGCGTTGCTCAGCGTCGCCGTCGTCATCGTCTCCTCGCCGTTCGTCTGGATGGTGGTCGGCAGCTTCAAGACGACCTCGGAGCTGCGTCGTAGCCCTCCCACCTGGTGGCCCGAGAACGCCACCTTGGACAACTACTCGGAGCTGTTCTCGCGGCTCGACTTCGGAACCTATTTCTTCAACTCGACGGTTGTCGCCGTCGTCGTCACGGTGGGCAACCTGCTCTTCTGCTCGATGCTCGGCTACGCCCTGGCGATGCTCGACTTCCCCGGCAAGAAGGCGCTGTTCGGCGTGGTGATGGCCACCCTGCTGATTCCCGGAGTCGTCACCTTCGTCCCGCTGTTCGTGCTCGTCGCGAATGTCGGGCTCGTCGACACCCTCCCGGGGTTGATGTTGCCGTTCCTCGCGGCTCCGTTCGGGGTCTTCCTGATGCGGCAGTTCATCCTCGGGCTTCCCCGAGACCTCCTTGACGCCGGCCGCGTCGATGGGGCAGGGGAGTTCCGGATCTTTGCCCGCATCTTCCTTCCCCTGTGCGGGCCCGCCCTCGCGACGCTCGGCATCCTTACCTTCCTCGGAAGCTGGAACAACTTCTTGTGGCCACTCGTCGTGGCCCAGACCGAGAACACCTACACCTTGCCGGTCGCCCTCGCTCTCTACTCGAAGGGCCAGAACGCGACGAACTACGGGCTGCTCCTTGCCGGTGCCACGGTCGTGGTCACACCGGTCCTGCTCGTCTTCCTCGCCTTCCAGCGACGGGTCATCGAGGGCATCGCGACCACCGGCATCAAATAAGCCCGCCCTCCGACGAGAACAGGCTCCGGCGAAGTCACCGAATCCCTCACCACGTCCTACACCAGCCGCACCGACGCGGCCCAGGAATGGAGTTTCCCCATGACCGACCACGCCCATCCCATCAACCACACGCCCAGGCGCCGCGACCTCCTTGTCGGAGGCGCAGCCGCACTGGCGGCCTTCGGCCTCGCCCCTGCCTCGGCCCACGCCAGCCCGTCCGCCGGAGCGTTCAGGACCACGCCTGCGGGTCGTATGCCGAACTCACGCCTGCACCGTTGGGCGGCCGACACCTGGCACAGCCTCGACGCGATGACCGACCCCTCGACGGGTCTGCCCGCCGACAACATCCCGGAGTCGCTCGCGGCCGGGGACCGGTCCGGCTACACCTCGCCGACCAATATCGGCGGCTATCTATGGTCGGGAATCGTCGCCCGTGAGCTCGGAATCATCACTGCCGCCGAGTGTTCGTCCCGGCTGCTTCGGACCCTCCACACCCTCCAGGGCATGGAGAAGCACGAACCGAGCGGGATGTACTCCAACTGGTACGACCCGTCGACCGGCGAGGCGCTGAGGACCTGGCCCGAGGACGGGAAGCCGGTCGAACCGTTCGTCTCCAGCGTCGACAGTGGCTGGCTTGGTGCCGCCCTGCTCGTCGTGAAGAACGCTGGAGGCCCCGCCGCCGCACCGGCGGCCGCCGAGCTCTTCGACCGGATGCGCTGGGACGCGTTCTACGACGCGGGTGAGATCCATGGGCACGACAACGTTCGGCCCGGCGGACTGATGCACGGCGGCTTCTACCCCTTCGCCGACGGCCGCCCCGGCGAGACCTTCGTAGGCAGCCACATCGGCGGTGACAACGTCTGGCTGACGACCCACCACTACGACACAATCGTGTCCGAGACCCGGATCACGAGCTACCTCGGGATCCTCACCGGCCAGGTGCCCGGGAAGCACTACTTCGCCCCGTGGCGCACGTTCCCCGCGACCTGCGACTGGTCCTGGCACGAGATGCAGCCGGTTGGCGAGAACCGCACCTACATGGGCATCGACGTCTACGAAGGGGCGTACACCTACCGCGGGATGCATGTCGTGCCGGGTTGGGGCGGAAGCATGTTCGAGGAACTCATGCCGGCGGTGTTCGTTCCCGAGGAGAGGTGGGCGCCGCGCAGTTGGGGCCGCAATCACCCGCTGCACGTCCGCGCCGAGCGAGAGCACGGTCTCGAGGAAGCTGGCTACGGCTACTGGGGCTTCTCCCCGGCGAGCAACCCGGATGGCGGCTACCGCGAGTACGGCGTAGACGCGCTCGGCATGAACCCCCAGGGCTACTTCTCCGACAAGGAGAAGACGAACTACGACCCGGGCTTCGGCGGCTGCCGGCCCGCCACGAACCCGACGCCCACCTTCGGTGACGGGGTCGTCACCCCGCACGCGTCCTTCCTGGCAATGATGTTCGAGCGCGGCCAGGCAACGGCGAACCTGCTGAAGATCCAGCAGAAGCTCGGTGCGTACGGCAAGGGCGGCTTCTTCGACGCTGTGGCCGTGCACAGCGGCACGATTGCCCGTCGCTACCTCTCGCTCGACCAGGCGATGGTGATGGGTGCGCTCGGCAACGTGTTGGGCAAGGGCGTCCTCCGCCGAGCGTTCAGTACGCCGGACGTGGAGGCAGCCCTGCGTCCGGTCATCGGCATCGAGGAGTTCGGCGCTGGCATCGTCGAGTGACGCGGGGTGAGGGAGGGCACGTGACGAAGGACCGGGGACGGACGAGGAGCTGGCAGTGGACGAGCTGAGGATGACGAGCCCGCAGGGCGTGGAGTTCCGCGATCTCAACGGCAACGGTGTGATGGATGCCTACGAGGACCCTCGGCTCGACCCGCTGGCCCGCGCAGACGACCTTCTCGGCCGCCTCTCCCTCGAGGAGAAGGTCGGGCTGATGTTCCAGACGGTCATCGAGGCGGGTGGGGACGGCACCCTCGTCGAGGCGTCGGGCCGGATCAGCAAGTCGGCCACGAGCGCTGTCGTCCTCGGCAAGCACCTCACCCACTTCAACGTCCACGTCCTCGAGGACCCGCGCATGGCAGCGCGGTGGCACAACGCCCTCCAGGGGCTGGCCGCCCGCACTCCACACGGCATACCGGTCACCGTCTCCACCGACCCACGACACGCGTTCATCGAGAACGCGGGCGTCTCCTTCACCGCTGCGGCGTTCTCTCAGTGGCCCGAGCCCCTCGGACTCGCGGCCCTGCGCGACGTCGCGGCGGTCCGCGCGTTCGCCGACATCGCCCGACAGGAGTACGTCGCCGTGGGCATCAGGGCGGCACTGCACCCCACGCTTGACCTCGCGACCGAGCCGCGCTGGGCCCGCCAGGCCGGCACCTTCGGCCAGGATCCCGGGCTTGTGACGGAGCTCGCCGTGGCTTATCTCGCCGGGTTCCAGCAGGACGCGCTGGGACCAGGCAGCGTCGCCTGCACCTCGAAGCACTTCCCGGGAGGAGGACCGCAGAAGGACGGCGAGGACGCCCACTTCCCCTACGGTCGCGAGCAGGTCTATCCCGGAGGACGGTTCGCCGACCACGTGGCGCCGTTCCCCGCCGTCATCGCCGCCGGGACCGCCGCGATCATGCCCTACTACGGCATGCCGATCGGCCTCGAGGTCGACGGCGAGACGATCGAAGAGGTCGGTTTCGGATACAACCGCCAGGTGATCACCGGCATGCTGCGTGAGGACCTTGCCTACGACGGTGTCGTCGTCACCGACTGGGAACTGGTCAACGACAACCACGTCGGCGACCAGGTCCTGCCCGCTCGCGCGTGGGGGGTCGAGGACCTGGACCCGGCCAGCCGGATGGAACGCATCCTTGCGGCTGGCGCTGACCAGTTCGGCGGCGAGGAGTGCGTTGAGATCCTCCTCGACCTCGTGGCGCAGGGTCGGGTCACCAAGGAGCGCATCGACGAGTCGGCGCGACGCCTCCTGCTGGTGAAGTTTCGACTGGGTCTGTTCGATGATCCCTATGTCGACGAGGACGCCGCGGCCCAGATTGTCGGCCGGGCCGATTTCCGCGAGGCTGGATATGCCGCTCAGGCCGAGTCTGTCACCGTGCTGACCAATGAGGGAGACCCCGACGCGGTGCTACCGCTGCGTTCCGACCTGCGGATCTATGCCGAGAACATCGCCACCGACGTCGTGAACCGTCACGGGACCCAGGTCGACAGCCCGGAGGAGGCCGACGTGGCACTCGTCCGGCTGGGGGCACCCTTCGACCCGCGCTCGGACCTCTTCCTCGAGGCGTGGTTCCACCAGGGATCGCTGGACTTCCGGCCCGGCCTCGTCGCCCGGCTGGCCCGCATCGCCGCGGCCTGCCCGCTCGTGCTCGACGTCACGCTGGACCGGCCGGCCGTCCTCACCCCGCTGATTCCGTTCGCCTCAGCGGTCGTCGCGAGCTACGGCACGAGCGACGGGGCCCTCCTCGACGCCCTCACGGGCCAGGTCGCGGCCCGCGGCCGGCTGCCCTTCGATCTGCCGCGATCGATGGACCAGGTCCGGGCGCACCCCGAGGACGTCCCGGGCTATGACGACCCGTTGTTCGCCTTCGGTCACGGACTGACTCTCTGAGACGGATGGGAGGGAACGCCCAGCGGCACCGTGGAAGCGCTTGACTTGGAGAAACAAGTAGTGCTTAACTACTTAATGTGAAACTTACTCCTCAGGAACACGCGATCCTGCGTCTGCTCCGGGCCGATCCGCTTCTGGATGCGGCAGGTGTGGCAGAGCAGCTCGGCACAACGAAGGCGTCGGTCTCCGTGGCCCTGTCCAACCTCACCCGCAAGGGAGCGATCCTTGGCCGCGGCTACCTCGTGCGCGGCGAAGAAGCCGTCGTGGTCGTGGGTGGCGCCGTCATGGACGTCAAGGCCCGCTCCGGTGAGCCTCTCGACCCCGAGACGAGCAACCCCGGTCAGGTGACCACTCACCCGGGCGGTGTCGGCCGCAACATCGCCGAAAACCTCGCCCGCCTCGGCACCCCGACCCACCTCGTGGCTGCCATCGGCAGCGACTCGTTCGGCGACGAGCTCCTCGCGCACACCAGGGGAGCCGGAGTGCAGTTGGACCACGTCGTCTCCGGTGCCCGGCCCACTGGCACCTATCTCGCCGTGCTCGACCACGACGGGGACCTGTCGGTCGCCGTCTCGGACATGAGCGCCACTGACGCCCTCACCGTCGCCGACATCGAGCCGGCGCGCTCGCTCATCCAGCACTGCGACCTGCTCGTCCTCGACGGCAACGTCCCGCTCGAGGTGGCCTCTTGGCTCGGGGAAGTCGCCCGCCTCGCCGACGTGCCCGTCGTCATTGAGCCCGTGTCCGTGGTCAAGGCCCGGAGGCTGCGCCCCCTGCTCGCTGCGGACCGTCCGGTCCTCGCCGTGACACCCAACATTGACGAACTCGCAGCCCTCGTCGATCACGAGGTCGCGGACACCATCCCGGCGATCACCCGCGCTGCCAGCGAGTTGCACGACCTCGGCGTGACCCATGTGTGGGTGCGTCGGGGAGCACGCGGAAGCCTCCTCTCGTCGGCCGCGACCGATGCCAACGGACGCCCGACCGTCACCACGAACTCCACCGTGAGCCGCGCGGTCGTCGACGTCACTGGCGCCGGCGACTCGATGACCGCCGGCTTCGTCCACGCCCTGCTGCGCGACGGCGACCCCGCCGGAGCCGCAGCCTTCGGTCAGGCCACCGCCGCCCTGACCACCGAATCAGCACACACCGTCCGCCCGGACCTCACCCACGCGCTCGTGACCGGGCGCCTCACCCAGCAAGGAACCCTGTGAATACTCAGCTCGCCCATCCTGTGTCCACTCCTCACCCCGCCCTGGCCCTCGCACCCGAGGTCGCCGAGGCCCTGACCGCCGGCCGCCCCGTCGTGGCGCTGGAGTCCACGATCATCAGCCACGGCATGCCCTACCCGCGCAACGTCGAGATGGCCCGTGAGGTCGAGCAGATCGTCCGTAATGGTGGCGCCACTCCCGCGACGATCGCGATCCTTGACGGTGTCGCCCGCATCGGTCTCTCGGCCGACGAGCTCGAGCTGCTCGCCACGCACGAGGACGTCGCCAAGGTGAGCATCCGCGACCTTCCCTACATCATGGCCAGCAAGCGTCACGGTGCGACAACGGTGGCGAGCACCATGCGCCTGGCCGCGCTCGCCGGCATCAAGGTCTTCGTCACCGGTGGTCTCGGTGGTGTCCACCGTGGCGCCGAGGACTCGATGGACGTCTCCGCCGACCTCACCGAGCTCAGCCAGACCGACGTCGCCGTCGTGTCCGCCGGCGTGAAGTCGATCCTCGACATCGGCCGCACCCTCGAGGTCCTCGAGACGCTGGGCGTGCCCGTGGTGACCTACGGCGCCGACGAGTTCCCCTCCTTCTATTCACGCGGATCGGGCTTCACCACGCCCATGCGCAGCGACACCGTCGAGGAGCTGGCGCAGATGATGCGGATCAAGTGGGACCTCGGTCTCAAGGGCGGCATCAGCGTGACCAACCCGGTCCCCGCAGAGGACGAGATGACCCCTGATGAGATCTCCTCCCTCATCGACCAGGCCGTCGCCGAGTGTGGCGAGCGCGGCATCACGGGCAAGGACATCACGCCCTTCCTCCTGGGCCGCATCGTCGAGCTGTCCGACGGCAAGAGCCTGGACACCAACATCGCGCTCGTGCGCAGCAACGCCCGCCTCGGTGCCGCTCTGGCCCAGGCCTACGTCGAAGCCGCACCGGTCAGCTGAACCCAGCCACCCGGCATACCCACAGCGGTTCGTGAACCGGACCCGTGCTCGCCATCCTGATCGATCAGGATGGCGAGCACAGGAACGGTTCGCGGGCCGCTTTGTGCACGCGGCCTGTGGACAACTTCGCGGGACCTGCGCCCGATTCCGGCAGCCTCGGGTGATGACCTCCCTCGATCGGCGACTTGACCGGCTCGCCCGTGAGCACGACGGCCTCATCACGCGCACGCATGCGGCCGCCCGTCAGTTGTCGCCGAACGTGCTGCGCGCTGCCGTTCGCGACGGGTTGCTCCACCGGATCAGGCCGGGCCTGTTCGTCACGGGCGAGCGTTGGCGGGCGGCACGGGCCCACGAGCGCTACACGCTGACCGTCCGAGGGATCCTCTTGAGCCACCCTGACTGGATCGGGTCGCATCACGCGGCACTGGCGCTGGCCGGGCTCCCGCTTTTTGACGTCGATCTTGGTGTGGTGGACGTGGTCGCACCGGTGAAGGCGAGCAAAGTGAGGCCGGGTCTCCACATCCACGTGGCCACGCCGGGACAGCTCGTGCGTGTTGCCGAGGGGTCGCCGCGGACCGTGACCGTTGCCGAGGCGTGCGTGCTGACGGCAGCGGCGAGTGGGTTCGATGCGGGGGTCGTGGCCATGGATGCGGCACTGGCCCGCAGCCTCAGCACCAAGGCCGGCCTACGAACAGCGCTGGAACTCCCGGGTGCGCGGTTCGGTGTGGCATCTGCACGGGCAGCGATCGAGGCCGCCGACCCGAAGGCTGAGTCGCCGGGCGAGACACGCACCCGCCTGATCCTCATCGAGGCTGGGTTGCAGGTGCGCTCGCAGGTGAGCATCGAGGACAGTGACGGTCTCGTTGGGCGCGTCGACTTCCTCGTCGGGGATCGCGTGATCGTCGAGTTCGATGGCCTGGTGAAGTACGAGGGGGCCGACGGCAAGCTCGCCCTGGCGCGCGAAAAGTCACGCGAGGACCGCCTGCGCGCGGCCGGCTTCCGGGTGGTCCGCGTGACGTGGGCCGAGCTCGCCCACCCGGATCGCGTCGTCAGGCGGGTGCGTCGGGAACTGGCCAGCGCCGCCTGAGGCGACGACGCGGCATACTCACGGCGGTTCATGAACCTAGCCTCTGGTCGCGAACCGGATCGATCAGGATGGCCAGCACAGGAACGGTTCGCGAACCTCTTTGTGCAGACGGGTATGCCGGCGTGCGGGTCGGTCGGTCGGCTCACCTCGCGCACGGGCTAGTCTCGGAGGCGATATCTGCCCTGCACCAACCCGACCCCGCCCAGGAGGCGAAGTGGCCAGCATCGACGCCGTCGGAGCACGCGAAATCCTTGACTCGCGAGGCAATCCCACCGTCGAGGTCGAGGTTGCCCTCGACGACGGAACCATCGCTCGCGCAGCCGTTCCCAGCGGCGCCTCGACCGGAGCCTTCGAGGCTGCCGAGCGTCGTGACGGTGACAAGAACCGCTACGGCGGCAAGGGTGTCGAGAAGGCGGTCGACGCCGTCATCGACGAGCTCGGCCCCAAGCTCCTGGGCTTCGAGGCCCACGACCAGCGCCTCATCGACGCCGAGATGATCGCGATCGACGGCACCAAAAACAAGGAAAAGATCGGCGCCAACGCCATCCTCGGGGTCAGTCTGGCCGTTGCCAAGGCCGCTGCCGAGTCTGCCGGGCTGCCGCTGTTCCGCTACCTCGGGGGGCCCAACGCTCGTGTCCTGCCCGTGCCGATGCTCAACATCTTGAATGGTGGCTCCCACGCCGATTCCAACGTCGACATCCAGGAGTTCATGATTGCGCCGATCGGGGCCGAGACCTTCCGGGAGGCGCTGCGTTGGGGCACCGAGGTCTATCACTCACTCAAGGCCGTCCTCAAGGAAAAGGGTTTGTCGACGGGCCTGGGTGACGAGGGTGGCTTCGCGCCCAACCTCGAGAGCAACCGGGCCGCGCTCGACCTCATCCTTGAGGCCATCGAGAAGGCTGGCTACACGCCCGGTGAGGATGTCGCGCTCGCGCTAGATGTTGCTGCCAGCGAGTTCTTTGAAGACTCAGGCGAGGCCGGCGTGTATGCCTTCGAGGGTGGCAAGAAGACGGCCGCCGAGATGGTCGACTACTACGCCGATCTCGTCGATGCCTACCCGCTCGTGTCCATCGAGGACCCGCTCAACGAGGACGACTGGGACGGCTGGAAGGCCATGACCGATCGCTTGGGCACCAAGGTGCAGCTCGTCGGCGACGACCTCTTCGTCACCAACCCCGAGCGCCTCGCCCGTGGCATCGAGACCGGCACCGCCAACTCCCTTCTCGTTAAGGTCAACCAGATCGGCACGCTCACCGAGACTCTCGACGCCGTCGAGATGGCTCAGCGCGCAGGCTTCCGGTGCATGATGAGCCACCGCTCGGGGGAGACCGAGGACACGACGATCGCCGACCTCGCCGTCGCGACGAACTGTGGCCAGATCAAGACCGGTGCACCCGCCCGCTCCGAGCGTGTCGCCAAATACAACCAGCTCCTGCGCATCGAGGAGGAGCTCGACGAGGCCGCAGAGTACGCCGGCGCCTCCGCCTTCCCACGCTTCATCGCTGGCTCGAAGGCCTGAGGCAGGGCCGATGGCGCGCGGCAGCACGAGAGGACCCGGATCGTCACCACGACGTCCGGCGTCCTCGCGACCCTCGCCGCGCGCCCGAAGTGCAGGGCCTGCAAGGACTCCACGAGCTCCGGTGACTTCTCGTGGGCCCGACGTGAGGAAGAAGTCGACAGAGCCCACGGGCAGTGGCTGGCGTGAGCGGCTCAACGCGGCCCGCGCCAACCAGCGCACCGTGCGACGGATCGGCTTCAGTGTCGTGGCACTCTTCCTCGTCATCCTTGTCACGCCAACTCTGCGCGCCTACGTGCAGCAGCGTTCCGACATCAGCGCCCTGCGCGAGAAGGTGTCGCAGCAGAAGGTCACGGTCGAGGAGCTCCAGAAGGAGCAGGCCCGCTGGGAGGACCGTGCCTACGTCGAGCAGCAGGCCAGGACCGACCTGAAGTTCGTCAAGGTGGGCGAGAAGTCCTACACCGTCCTGGATCCCAAGCCCGCCAAGGGCGATCCCACGGTCGCGCACGTGGGTGAGAGCACCGGCCCGTGGTACGACTCCATCTGGTCCTCCATGCAGGCAGCCGACGTGCCCGCCAACAAGCGCCGATGACGGCCACCCCCGACCAGGCCCCCGTCGCTCAGGAGGATCTGGACGCCGTCGAGCGTCAGCTCGGTCGCCTCCCGCGCGGGGTCGTCGAGGTCTCCCACCGCTGCCCGTGTGGCGAGCCCGACGTGCTGCGCACCCTGCCGCGCCTGCCGGACGGCACTCCGTTCCCCACATCCTTCTATGCCACGTGTCCCAGGCTCACCGGTGCCATCAGCACTCTCGAGTCCCAAGGCGTCATGCGTGAGATGACCGACCGTCTTGGTCAGGACGAGGACTTGGCGAAGCGTTATGCCGCGGCCCATGACGACTACCTTGCCCGGCGCTGTGAGCTGGGTCAGGTTGCGGAGATCGACGGCATCAGCGCCGGAGGCATGCCCACGCGCGTCAAGTGTCTTCACGTCCTCGTTGCCCACTCGCTGAGCGTTGGCCCCGGCGTCAACCCGCTCGGCGATGAAGCGCTCGAACTGCTGCCGGACTGGTGGGCCACGCATCCCTGCCCCGAGCTCGCCGAGGGCACCCAGCAGTGACCCGCGTCGGCGCCATCGACTGTGGGACCAACTCGATCCGTCTTCTCATCGCTGACGTGCACAGCGGACGAGTCAACGATGTGGTGCGCCGCACCGAGGTCGTGCGGCTCGGCCACGGCGTGGACCGCACCGGCGTCATTGACCCGGTGGCCATGGAGCGCACCTTGGCCCAAACGCGTGAGTATGCCGGCCAGTGCCGTGAGCATTCCGTCGAACGGGTGCGTTTTGTCGCCACGTCAGCCTCGCGTGATGCACGCAACGCAGCCGAGTTCATCGTCGGTGTCGAGCAGGCCTTCGCTGCAGCGGGATTCGAGGTCTCGCCCGAAGTCGTCAGCGGCGACGTCGAAGCCAACCTCTCCTTCACCGGTGCCACGGGCGACCTTGTCGCAGCCGAGATCCCGGGCCCCTATCTCGTCATCGACCTCGGTGGCGGCTCGACCGAGTTCGTGCGCGGCACGGACCGAGTCGAGAGCGCCCTCTCCGTCAACGTCGGGAGCGTGCGCATCAGTGAGCGACACCTCACGAGCGACCCGCCGAACGAGGGGCAGATCGAGCGTGCGACGGCCGACATCACCGCGGCCATCGATCTGGCAGAGGAAGTCGTGGACGTGAGCGGCATCGCGACGGTGGTCGGACTGGCCGGCAGCATCACGACGGTGACGGCGCACGCACTCGAGCTCACGGCATACGACCCGGCTCTGATCCATCTGGCCCACGTGACCCCGCAAGCGCACCGGGAGTCAGCGCAGAGCCTGCTGCACGCGACGAAGGAGGAGCGCGCTGCGTTCGGCTACCTGCACCCGGGTCGCGTCGATGTCATTGGTGCGGGCGCGCTGATCTGGCACGAGGTGCTGGGCCGGGTGCTCGAGAGATCACCGCGGGCGCAGGTCGTGACGTCCGAACACGACATCCTCGACGGCATCGCACTCAGCTGCGCGAGCTGACCTCGACCTCCGAGGAGGTCTGCGCGGTGTAGGAGCGAAAGCCGTTCCACAGCACTGCCATGACGATCTCGACCGCGGTGTCCAGGTCGATCTCGGGGTTGCGCAGACGCCACGAGGCGACCCGTTCGTTGGTCGCGATCATGATCTCGGCCATGGCCTCGCGATAGGGCATGGGGTAGGCCGCGATCTGGGGGTTGGTGCCGAACCTTTCGGCGATCTCGCGGGCTTGGGCCTGACGCAGGTTCTCGATGTCCTGGCCGGCGACGACCGCGACTGCGGACTCCTGCATATAGACGCGGAAGCTGCCCCGGCGACGTTCGAAGAACTCCATGAACGCGCGCACGCCAGCCCGGAAGTGGTCCTCGACGGGGGCGTGCGGGGGGAGGGCCTCGAGGGCTGCTGAGGTCGAGGCGAGCAGGTCCTCTCGGGCGCGCGCGACGACCGCGACGAGGAGGTTCTCCTTGGAGCCGAAGTGGTCATAAATGACCGGCTTGGTGATGCCTGCGGCGGACGCGATGAGCTCCATCGTCGTGTCTTGGTAGCCGTGCTCGGCAAAGACCGACTCGGCGACCTCGAGCAGTTGGTGTTCTCGCGCTTCGCGCGTCATTCGCGGCGCGCGAGGGGTCCCTTTGGCAGGGCCGCGGCGGCGGGGAGCGGGAGGCTCGGTGCTGTCCGTCGTGGTCATGCTGTGCGCCGCCATCCGTTCTGTGGCCTTCGGAAACCCCGAGCCTACCGGGCGTATCTCCGGGTCACACGTGCCTTCCGGGAAACCGGACACGCCAGGGTCCTCTTGTTGGCGCACTAATGTGCAGTGCGTAGTAGTGTGCACTGTGCGCCATTAGATGGATGGCCGGGAACAAGGAGGTGACCGGCACTCATGGACGCCACGCAACTCGTCAAAGGAGTGCTTGACCTCGCGGTGCTCGCCGTCGTTGCACGGGAGGACGGCTATGGCTACGACGTCGTGCGCCGCCTTCGCGCCGCTGGGCTCGAGGACGTCGGTGATGCGTCGGTTTATGGCACGCTCCGCCGCCTCTACAGTGCCGGCGCGCTCACGTCCTACGTCGTGCCGAGCGACGAGGGACCGCATCGCAAGTACTACGGGATCAACGCGCAGGGCCGTGACGCCCTCGCCAGCCAGGGCAAGACATGGGCCGCCTTCGCAGGGACGATGGCTGGTCTCCTCGACGAGGCAGGAGTGAAGGCATGAACGCCAACCTGAACAACACCGTGTCGATGGAGGTCCGCGACTACGTGGCCCGCGTGCGTGCAGCGCTGGCAGACTTGCCGCCCGAGGACGTCGACGAGTTCACGACGGGGATGGAAGCCGACCTCGGTGAGCGGTTGGCCGAGCCGGGAGAGGGCACCTTGCGCGACCGTCTCGGAGAGCCTTTGGTGTATGCCGCTGAGCTTCGTTCCGCTGCCGGTCTCCCTCCTCGAGTTGTCGGGGTCGAGCCGAAAAAGCCTGTCTCCCAACGCCTTTCGAACCATTGGTCAGCAATGAGCTCGAGCGCGCTCAAGGCAATGCCGTGGCTCAGCGACCTGCGCCCACTGTGGTGGGCCGTCCGCGGCTTCATCCTCTGTGCCGGACCGCTGTGGATCATCGGTGCCCCGACTGTCTTCTTCGGGATGATCGGCGCCATCGCCTCTGTCGTTCTCGGGCTCCTGGTGCGACAGCGGGTCCTGACCGGCGGGTGGATCCCGCCGGTCCGCGTCTGCGGCAATGTCGCGGCGGTGCTCCTTTTGCCCGTGGCGTTCGTCGCGTTGGTCGACCGTGCGCCGATCAGCAACGATGTCTATTACCCCGACTCCCAAGCCACGGCGGGTCCTGGTCTGGCGAACAACGGTGAGCAGGTCAGCAACGTCTACGCCTACGACGAGTCCGGGCGACGTCTGGACAAAGTTCGGCTCTTCGACCAGAGCGGTCGGGCCCTGCAGGTGTCAGAGGACTTCGTCTACAGCACCGACAACCCTCAGGACTTCGATGCCCTGCGTGACCCGAGCACGGGTGCGCTCTCGGTCCCGCGTGACGTCTTCCCACTGCGTTGGGATGCGCGGACGGGCTGGGAGCGTATGGGTGACAGTGGCTGGGAGCCGCCGATCGCGATTGTGCCGCTGCCTGGCCCGGTGCCGAGTGTCGACGCCAGCGCGAGTGCGTCGCCCACGCCGTCGACGAGCCCCACGCCGAACAGCACGCCCACGGTTTCACCGACGTCGCCAAGCACAGGGGCTACGGCGACCCCCACCCCGACGCCGAGCGCCAGTCCGAGCGCTTCGAGGTGAACCCTTGCGTCCGCAGTCCTGGTCGGGAAGGTGACCAGGATTGCGGACGCAAGCGGGCGGCATACGGGCAGCGTCCGCGGCTGTGGTTGGGAAGGTGACCAGGATTGCGGACGCAAGGGGGCAGCGGGCGACATACAGTGATCCCGCCCCCGTGGCCCAACTGGCAGAGGCAGGCGACTTAAAATCGCTCCAGGTACGGGTTCGATTCCCGTCGGGGGCACCACTCGCCAGCGGATCGTTGTCCACAGGAGATCGGGGTGGGGGAACACGGAGGGGCCCCGACACGATTGAATAGGTAGACGACGCCGCGGATCGCCACGGCGCCAGACCTATGGAGGACACGATGGCCAGCAATCCGGCCTTCAACCGACTCGAGAAAGACGCCCAGTCCGGTTATGCCGGTTTCCAGGGCCAAGGCGCCGGCACGAACCCCGCCAACGTCTCCTACGCCCAGCAGGGCGCGGCGCAGACGATGAACCCGCAGCAGCTCCAGGACCTCTACAACGCGCCCACTGCTGGCCCGGCCGACACCCGCCGCGTGACCATGGACGACGTCATCATGAAGACGCTCGCCCTGTTCTCGCTGGTGCTCCTCTTCGGCGCCGGTGGCTGGACCGTCGCCTCGCAGAACCAGCAGCTCGGCTTCATGCTCCTCATGGGCGGCATGATCGGCACCCTGGTCCTTGGGCTCGTCATCGCCTTCAAGAAGACCCTGAGCGTTCCGCTCATCGTCGGGTATGCCGTCCTCGAGGGTCTGTTCGTCGGTGCAGTCAGCCAGTACTTCAATTCCTACCCCGGGTGGGAGGGCATCGTTCCTCAGGCGGTCCTCGCGACTGTCGCGGTCTTCATCGGGATGTTCCTCGCCTACAAGACCGGCCTGATCAAGGTGACTGCGAAGTTCCGTCGCATCGTGACAATGATGATCTTCGGCTACGCAATCTTTGCCGTCATCAACTTCCTGTATGCCGCCTTTGTCCCGGGCTCCCCCCAGTTCGGCTTCGGTGGCAGTGGCGCGCTCGGCATCGGCATCTCGCTCTTCGCCGTCGGCCTGGCCTCGGTCTCGCTTGCCCTCGACTTCGACATGATCGACCGGGCCATCGCCACCGGCGCCCCCCAGAAGTACAGCTGGCTCCTCGCCCACGGCCTGATCGTCACCGTCGTCTGGCTCTACATCGAGTTCCTGCGCCTCTTCGCGCGGATGCGCGACTGATCAGCGGGAGCACGATGCACCACCTTCCGGAGGATGTCTCCCGGGAGCTCGAGCGCGTGGTCCGCAGATGGCGAGAGCTGTCCGCGGACCGCGCGCTCGCCGCATCCAGCAACGTGCGCGAGCTCGTCCAGGATCTCGCTGACGTCACGGCGGCCCAGCAGGTCCCCGACCTCGGACCGGTCGTTCTGATCGACCAGTTGCGCGTCCTGGTGTGGGACGCCGCCTCAGCTGGGGTCCCCGATCTCGCCGAGCGCATCGCCGAGCTCCGCCGCGCCCTGCCCTGAAACGCCACTGATGGCCCCATCGGGTAGTCAGTCGCCGGATGTGGTGGGGGCCGACGGCTCCGCTTCAGGCGCCGGCACCGCGGCGGCCTCAGGGTTGCGGGCCGCCGGCACGGCGTCGTGACCGCGGCGCAGCAGCACCGCCCAACGTCCCCGGGGCCCGCGGTCCTGACCGCCGACCTCGGTGGGCGCCACCTCGGAGCCGGCGTCCTTGACCGCTTGGCCGGCGGCAACGGCGACGGGGCCGACGCCCTCGCCGCGTCGGGCCTCCGGCCTGCGGTCCGAGTCCTCGTGGCCCCACACGCCGAGGGCAGCACACACCGACGGCAGCAGCGCAGCGGCAGCTCGCGCATAGCCCGCGGCCGACGGGTGGAAACGGTCCTCACTGAACATCGTCTTGGGGGAGGCGGCGAACTCCTTGCCGAGCAGGTCGCCCAATGACACGGTGCGGCCGCCGGCCTCGACGACAGCAATGGTCTGGGCTGCCGCCAGGTCGCGACTCCACCGCCGGGCCAGCAACCGCAGCGGCTGCGGCAAGGGCTCGATCGTGCCGAGGTCGGGACACGTGCCGACGACCACTTCGCTGCCGAGCGAGCGGATCTCCCTCACGGTGAGTTCGAGGTGGCGCACGGCGGTCGCCCGGTCGACGCGGTGAGTCACGTCGTTGGCGCCGATCATGATGAGGACCACGGCGGGCACGGGCACGGACTCGAGACCCTCGGCGAGTTGACGTCGGAGATCACTGGACTCGGCACCGACGACTGCCCGGTTGGTGAGGTGGACGCTGCGCCCCATGAGCGCACTCACCCCTCCCGCGACGATTGCGCCAACCGTCTCGTGCCGCTCGTGGACGCCCATGCCGGCCGCGCTGGAGTCGCCGAGAAAAAGGATCTCGACCGGGTCGCCCGGCCCCGCGCCATAGGTGCCGTTGTCGTCGGGTGAGGAGTCAAAAACCGTGCCCACCAGTCGACGCGCGAGCAACGCCTCACCCCGGATGACTCCATAGCTCACGACACCCAGCGCAGCGCTCGCCGCCGCGAGGCCACCGCCCCCGTATGCCGCGGTGGATGCGATCTTGCGTGCCCGTCGTGCGCGTCCCATGACGTGTTGTCGCCTCCTCGATCCTTCGACCACGCTAACCCTCGCCGATGAAGAGCACGTTCCCACCCGGCATACCTGCTCCCAAAGGGGACGGGGAGGCGCGCCCCGAGGGAATGGGAGGATGGCGCCATGAAGTATGCCGAAAACATCATCGACCTCGTGGGCAACACCCCGCTCGTGAAGCTGAACTCCGTCACCGACGGGATCGCCGCGACCGTCCTTGCCAAGATCGAGTACATGAACCCGGGTGGGTCCGTCAAGGACCGCATTGCCGTCAAGATGGTCGAAGCCGCGGAGGCCTCCGGCGCGCTCAGGCCGGGCGGCACCATCGTCGAGCCGACCAGCGGCAACACCGGTGTGGGCCTGGCACTCGTGGCCCAGCGCAAGGGCTACAAGTGCATCTTTGTGTGCCCCGACAAGGTCAGCGAGGACAAGCGCAACGTCCTCAAAGCCTACGGCGCCGAGGTTGTGGTCTGCCCGACCGCTGTCTCTCCTGACCACCCGGACTCCTACTACGAGACCTCGGACCGCCTCGTGCGAGAGACCGAGGGCGCGTGGAAGCCGGACCAGTACTCCAACCCCAACGGCCCCGCCTCGCACTACGAGAGCACCGGCCCCGAGATCTGGAACGACACCGACGGCACGCTCACCCACTTAGTTGCGGGCATCGGCACCGGCGGCACGATCACCGGCACCGGCCGCTACCTACGCGAGCAGAGCGTGTCCCGCGAGGGTGGGCGCGTCCAGATCATCGGCGCTGACCCCGAGGGCTCGGTCTACTCCGGCGGTTCAGGTCGCCCCTACCTCGTGGAGGGCGTGGGTGAGGACTTCTGGCCGACCGCCTATGACCCCGAGGTCGTGGACCAGATCGTCGCCGTCTCCGATGCCGCCTCGTTCGACATGACCCGTCGCCTCGCCCGCGAGGAAGGCTTGCTCGTCGGCGGCTCCTGTGGCATGGCCGTCGTCGCGGCGCTCGAGGTCGCCAAGGACCTGCCGGCCGAGGCTGTCGTCGTGGTGCTCCTGCCCGACTCCGGTCGCGGCTACATGTCCAAGATCTTCAGCGACGACTGGATGAGCTCCTACGGCTTCATGCACTCCAACAGTGGGACGACGGTCGGCAGCATCCTGCGCGGCAAGTCGGGCAACCTCCCCGACCTCGTCCACACTCACCCCAACGAGACGATCCGCGACGCCATTGAGATCCTGCGCGAGTACGGCGTCTCCCAGATGCCCGTCGTCAAGGCCGAGCCGCCCGTCATGACTGGTGAGGTCGCCGGCGCTGTGAGCGAGCGCGACCTGCTCGAGCTGCTCTTCCTCGGGAAGGCGACGCTGCACGACTCGGTCGAGAAGCACATGGGCAAGGCGCTGCCGCTGGTTGGTGCGGGCGAGCCGGTCTCGACCGCACGTCACGAGCTGGAGAGCGCCGATGCGGTCCTCGTCATCGAGGGTGGCAAGCCGGTCGGTGTCCTCACCCGGGCCGACCTCCTGGGTCACCTCGTCGACTGATCTCCCCTTGGGGTCATCGACACGTTAACGTCGAGAGCGAGTGGACGCAGGCGGTCACCGGGCCGCCCCACCGGCCCAAGGAGTGAGCAGCGCATGACCACAGCACGTGACCTCATGACCAGCCCCGCCGAATACCTCAACGCCAGCGACACCCTCGACGTCGCGGCCCAGGCCCTCAAGACGAGCAATGTCGGATCGATGCCCGTTCAGGGTGAGGACGGCAAGCTCTGCGGCATCGTGACCGACCGCGACCTCGTCATCAAGGGCCTCGCAGAGGGCAAGGACCCGCTCACCACTCGCGTCGACGAGGTCTGCTCCGGCACCGTCGTCAGCGTCGGTCCCGACGACGACGCGGCGACGATCGCGCAGTCGCTCTCCGACAACCAGATTCGCCGCGTCCCTGTCCTCGATGGCGACGAGCTCCTCGGCATCATCAGCCAGGCCGACGTCGCCCGCGAGCTGTCCCACGACCAGACTGGCGGTATCGTCCAGGCGATCTCCCGCACGTGACCCACCAACTTTTGCTCCCCATGAGGGTTTCTGTGGGGTCCGGAGGCTGATTCGCCCTCCGGACCCCACAGTAAGCCTCCGGTCGCCTTCGCACGACCCGAAAACGCAACCCGTCGCAGGGGTTACTCTCGAGTAGTGACTGCCTACCCACACCTCCTTGCGCCCATCGAACTCGGCCACGTCACCCTGCCCAACCGGGTGGTCATGGGGTCGATGCACACCGGCCTCGAGGATCGGGCGCGCGACTTCCCCAAGCTCGCGGCGTTCTTCGCGGAGCGGGCGCGTGGTGGGGCCTCGCTCATCATCACGGGCGGGTTCGCGCCCAACATCGCAGGGACCCTGCTGCCCCTCGCCTCGAAGCTCACGACCACGCGCGAGGCCAAGCAACACCGCGTCATCACCGATGCCGTGCACGAGGTGGGTGGGCGGATCGCCGTGCAGCTGCTGCATGCCGGGCGCTATTCGTACACGCCGTGGTGCGTCGCCCCGTCGGCGATCAAGAGCCCCATCTCGAAGTTCACGCCCCGATCGCTGACCGCTCGTGGGGTGGAGCGGACGATCGATGCGTTCGTGCGCTCGGCGCGCTTGGCGCGCGAGGCGGGCTATGACGGCGTCGAGGTCATGGGGTCCGAGGGCTACCTCATCAACCAGTTCCTGGCACCGCGGACCAACAAGCGCACCGATGCGTGGGGTGGGACGCCGGAGAAGCGCCGTCGCCTGGCCGTCGAGATCGTGCGTCGGATCCGTGAGGAGGTCGGCTCGGACTTCATCGTCATCTATCGGATCTCCGCTGTGGACCTCGTGCCGGACGGACAGACGTGGGACGAAGTCGCTGCGCTCGCTCGCGAGGTCGAGGCCGCGGGCGCCACGGTGCTCAACCTCGGCATCGGTTGGCACGAGGCGCGGGTCCCGACGATCGTCACCTCCGTGCCCCGCGCCGCGTTTTCCTCGTATGCCGCCCGCCTCAAGTGCGAGACGTCGCTGCCAGTCATCGCGACGAACCGGATCAACATGCCCGAGGTGGCTGAGGGAATCCTTGGCGCCGGTGATGCGGACCTGGTGTCGTTGGCCCGGCCGTTCCTCGCCGATCCCGAGTGGGTGCGCAAGGCCGCCGAGTCGCGCACCGACGAGATCAACACATGCATCGCCTGCAACCAGGCGTGTCTGGACCACACCTTCAAGCGACAGCGGGCGACGTGCCTGCTCAACCCGCGCGCCGTCTATGAGACCGAGCTCGTGCTGGGGCCGACCCGTCGTGCTCGTCGCGTGGCCGTGGCGGGTGCCGGACCGGCTGGGCTGGCCTGTGCGACAGCGCTGGCCGAGCGCGGGCACTCGGTCGAGTTGTTCGAGGCGCGTGACGACATCGGCGGCCAGTTCGCCATTGCGCAGCGCATTCCCGGCAAGGAGGAGTTCTCCGAGTCGCTCCGCTACTTCCGCCGCCGCCTGGAGGTCACGGGCGTGAAGGTGCACCTCGGTCAGGCGGTGACGGCCGACGAACTGCGCAACGGTGGCTTTGACGAGGTCGTGGTGGCCACTGGGGTGCAGCCGCGGGTTCCGTCAATCCCGGGCGTCGACCACCCGTGCGTCATGACCTATGCCCAGCTGGTGCGCGGAGAACGTGTGCCCGGTCCGCGGGTCGCCGTCATCGGTGCCGGTGGCATTGGCGTCGACGTGAGCGAGTTCCTCACCGCACAGCCGTCGGCGACCCTCAACCTCGACCTCTGGCGTGCCGAGTGGGGTGTGGGTGACCCGGCGGTGTCACGCGGTGGACTCGCGACGGCTGTCGTCGAGGCTCCGAAGCATGAGGTGATTTTGTTGCAGCGCAAAGCATCTGGCATCGGCAAAGGCCTCGGCAAGACGACGGGATGGGTGCATCGGGCTGCGCTCAAGGCCAAGGGTGTCGAGCAGGTGACGGGTGTCTCCTATGACCGCATCGACGACGAGGGACTGCACGTGTCCTTCGGGGAAGGTGACGGTGCAACGCCACCGCGGGTCATCCCCGTCGACACCGTCGTGCTCTGCGCCGGCCAGGAATCCGTCCGGACGCTGGCCGACGAATTGGGGGACAGCGGCATACCCGTTCATGTCATCGGCGGAGCCGATGTCGCAGCGGAACTCGACGCCAAGCGCGCCATCCGCCAGGGCACCGAGCTCGCTGCCCGCCTGTGAGGTCGCGCGGCGCTCGGACCCCGCCGCCGGGTGTGTGCGTGGCACGCTGTCAGCCATGACTGGATGGTGGTGGCTCGTCGTTGTCCTCGCCGTGCTCGGCGTGATCCTGCTCGTCGTCGGTTTCATCCAGATGCGTGGGGCGCGACCCACGGCCGAGATCAAGGGTGGATTCGGTGGACCGGCCGGCAGCTCCGACGTGGGTACGCACCCGGGCTTCGACGCACCCGGCCCACGCGATCACTGGAAGGTCGGCGCACCGCTGCGGATTGCCGGCTTCGCGTGTCTCGCGGCTGCAGCCACGGTCGGCATCATCGTCACGACCGCCAAGGGCTTCTGACTTGCAGCCCGCCCGGAAGTCGTCGGATGCCGTGGTTATTGCCGCGTCAACCGACGACTTCCACGTCCGAGTTTCGGGTGGGCGGAGGCCGCGTCAGGCGGGCGGGAGGATGTCCGTCTGAGCCGGTAGATTCGCGACGCCGACTGGGCAGGTCAGTCCGTTGGGGCCGTGGTTGCAATAGCCGTTTGGGTTCTTGTGGAGGTACTGCTGGTGGTAGTCCTCCGCGTACCAGAACGGCCCCACGGCCTTCGCGGACGCGAGCTGCGTCGTGATGTCCCCGCGGCTGACGCGGGTCAGCTCACTCTGGAAGGCCTCGCGGGTCGTCTTCGCGGCAGCTTCCTGCTCGGGGGTGGTCCAGAAGATCGCGGACCG
>JBDSIV010000062.1:0-14598 GCA_039917755.1 Knoellia sp.
CGGACGATGATCTCGCCCGCGTTGACGAGCTGGCCGCCGAAGCGCTTGACGCCGAGTCGCTGGGAGTTGGAGTCGCGACCGTTACGGGTCGAGGCTGCACCCTTCTTGTGTGCCATGTGTGTCTACCTTCGTGAGTGACGTGGACGGACGCTCAGGCGTCGATCGAGGTGATCTTGATCTGGGTCAAGTGCTGACGGTGACCCTGACGCTTGCGGTAACCGGTCTTGTTCTTGTATTTCATGATCACGATCTTGGGACCCTTGGCCGCCTTGACGACCTCGGCCTTGACCGAGACCTTGGCCAGCTTCGCGGCGTCGGAGGTGACGGTGGAGCCGTCCACGACGAGAAGCGGGGTCAGATCGATGCTGTCGCCGGGCTTGCCGACCTTGTCGATCAGCAGGACGTCTCCAACGGAGACCTTTTCCTGCCGACCACCTGCGCGAACAATCGCGTACACAGTGGAACTCACTTTCGGATCAGGATGCACTCGCTCTGGTTGACCGGCCAATAGCTACCCCGAGGCTTTGGTGTTCGGAAGAACACGCCAGACACAGGACATCAGCTCGGTGGGCGCACCGACGGACAAGATTAGCGGTCGTTCTCGCCCTGCTCCAAATCCACCGGCTTCGGAGGACCGGCTGGGGCGACGACCCGGCCGCGCTTGCGACGCGGACGCACCACCGGCTCGTCGATGGGGGCCGGTTCGGTGACGACCTTGGGCAGC
Source organism: Knoellia sp. (assembly GCA_039917755.1). GTDB lineage: Bacteria > Actinomycetota > Actinomycetes > Actinomycetales > Dermatophilaceae > Knoellia. Next base: position 725 of record JBDSIV010000062.1, read on the forward strand.
GGGTCAACGCCCTCCGAGGGATCGGGCTGACCCACCTCGGCGATGACGGTTGCCGGCGGCGCTGTGGCGGCCTGAGGGGCCGAGCCAGCAGACCGGCTGGACCTCGTCCCGGGTGCGGACTCTGGCCGGGACTGGGATGGCGACTCGGACCCGGCCTCGGACTCTGGCGCGCTGGGCTCGGTCGACCCGTCAGTCGGCGGACCAGCGAGTTCTGCGACGTCGTCGTCCGCGGACTCACCCGACATCGACTTGATGGCTGCGGCGTGGGCGGCTGCCGCAATCTGGGCCGCCGTGGGTCCGTTGGGCACCGAGGGGGCCTCGGCTGCGGGCGTCTCCTTGGGGGCCTGGGACTGACCTGAGTCACTGCTCTTGCCACGACGGCTGCGGCTTCGACCCGACGCGTTGCCCTTGTCGTTGTTGCTGCTGCTGTGGCCGTGCTCGTTCTGGGTGCCGGAGCGGTCGATGGGCTCGCCCTGCACGATGATGCCGCGACCATCGCAGTGCTCGCACTGCTCGGAGAAGACCTCGATGAGGCCCGAACCGACGCGCTTGCGAGTCATCTGGACGAGTCCGAGCGAGGTGACCTCAGCGACCTGGTGCTTGGTGCGGTCGCGCCCGAGGCACTCGAGGAGGCGCCGGACCACGAGGTCGCGGTTGGACTCGAGAACCATGTCGATGAAGTCGATGACGATGATGCCGCCGATGTCACGCAGCCGCAGCTGACGCACGATCTCCTCGGCTGCCTCGATGTTGTTCTTGGTGACCGTCTCCTCGAGGTTGCCGCCGGAACCGACGAACTTCCCCGTGTTGACGTCGACAACGGTCATCGCCTCGGTGCGGTCGATGACGAGCGAACCTCCCGAGGGCAGCCAGACCTTGCGGTCCATGGCCTTGGCGATCTGCTCGTCGACGCGGTGGTGGGTGAACAGGTCCTCTTCGGAGGTCCAGTGGGTGAGGCGCTTGGCGAGGTCGGGGGCCACATCCTCGACGTAACCACTGACCTCGGACCACGCCTGGTCACCGGAGACGACGAGTTGGCTGAAGTCCTCGGTGAAGACGTCACGGATGACCCTCACGGTGAGGTCGGCCTCGCCGTGGAGCAACACCGGGGAGCCGCCCTTCTTGGAGCCGGCCGACTTCACCTTCTGCTGGATCGTGTCCCAGGCCTTGGTGAGGCGCTCGACATCGGCGCGCAGCTCCTCCTCGGAGGCACCCTCGGCCGCCGTGCGCACGATGACGCCAGCGTGGTCGGGCACGACCTCCTTGAGGATGGCCTTGAGGCGGGCACGCTCGGTGTCAGGGAGCTTGCGCGAGATGCCCGTCATCGACCCCTCGGGGACATAGACGAGGTAGCGACCCGGGAGCGAGATCTGGCTCGTGAGGCGGGCGCCCTTGTGGCCGATCGGGTCCTTGGTCACCTGGACGAGGACGGTGTCGCCCGAGCCGAGGGCGTTCTCGATGCGCTTGGCCCGATTTTGCTCCAGACCCGCGGCGTCCCAGTTGACCTCACCGGCATAGAGGACGGCGTTGCGACCCTTGCCGATGTCGACGAAGGCGGCCTCCATCGAGGGGAGGACGTTCTGGACGCGGCCGAGATAGACGTTGCCGGCCATCGAGGCGTTGGTCTCACGCGAGACGTAGTGCTCGACGAGGACACCGTCCTCGAGGACACCGATCTGGGTCTTGTCGCCCTTGCCGCGCACGGCCATGACGCGCTCGACCGATTCGCGGCGGGCCAGGAACTCGGCCTCCGTGATGATCGTGCGACGACGGCCGGCTTCCCGGCCTTCGCGGCGACGCTGCTTTTTGGCCTCGAGGCGCGTCGACCCCTTGACGGCGGTCGGCTCCTCGCTGCGCTCGCGCTCCTTGCGGGGCTCACGGGGCTCGCGCACCTTGGTCACCGTGCCGGGCGGGTCATCGCTGTCGCCTGAGGAACCGGAGCGGCGGCGGCGACGACGACGACGGTTGGTGCCACCCTCGGAGTCGGTGTCGGCACTGTCATCCGCACGGCCGCTGGCGTCAGCGTCGTCGTCGTGCGCGTCGGAGTCATCAGACGCGTCAGAAGCCTCAGAGGAGACGTCGTCCGAGTCGTTCTGGTCCGAGCCCTCGTTGCCACCACGGCCACGACGGCCACGACCGCCCCGTCGACGGCGACGACCACCGTCCAGCTGCTCGTCGCCGACGTCCTCACGGGTGTCTTCGTCGCTGGACTGGTCCTCGCTCGTCTGGTCATCCCCGGCGGGCTGAGGAGCCTCGACAGGCTTCTTGGCGGCGCGGCTCCCCCGGCGGGGGCGGGTGGGCTGGTCGGCCTCGGCGTCGACCTCGGCGATGACAGGCTGGTCTGCCGTGGCCTCGTCGGTCGTCGGCGCACGGTCGATGGTGCCCTCGCTCGGCGCCTGCGCGGGAGAGGTGGCCCGGCGTCGACGCGGGGCCTTGGTGGCATCAGGGGCCTGGAAGAGCAGCCCGAACGACGGAGCCTCTGGAGCCTTGGCCACGTCAGCCTTGGCCGGCGCGGCATCGACGCTCTCGGGCCCGTCCTCGATGAGTTGCTCGTCGGGGGCAGGCAGGTCGAGCAGAGCATCGGACTCGGGCTGGGGAGCCTTCTTGCTGCGGGTCGCCTTCTTTGCGGCCTTTGCTGGAGCCTTCTTGGCGCTCTTCTTGGCCGCCTTTTTCTTCGGTGCGACTGCGTCGGTGCTCTCAACAGACGACTCTGCAGCGGGGTCGGAAGCAGCCTCGGCGACGCCGGTCGTCACCTCGGTGCTCACGGGGGCGGCGGCCTTCTTGGTCGCGCGGCGTCGACGGGGCGCCGTGGCGGGTGCCGCCTCAGCGGTGTCCCCCACCGTCTGGTCGCTCTGGGTGGTGGGCTCGTCCTGGGTAGCCATGGGCTGTGACCCTCTCGGCGCCACGTGGCCGTCAGCCACACCATCTGGGCTGTGAAACCCGGACCTGCCGACCCCGTGGGGCTCGTATCGCGATCGTGGCGGGTGAAGTTTCCCGTCACGGAAGTCATGTGCTGCCCCCGAGAGGTTTCGCGCGGCCTCGTTCTCCGCTGCGGCAACCCTTCAGGAACCGACGGCCTCCTTGTCGGCGGCCAGTGGATCAGCCACCCCAGCAGTTGCCGTGAGCAGCGGGCCCTGGGCCAACCGTGTCACCAGAGGTGGCACAGGGATTGCGAGCTCGGTCACTGCGTGCAGTGCGGTCAGGATGTCATCGGGGCGAACGGACGGTGTGGTGTGCCGAACGACCATCTGAAGTATCGCACATGAGCCGTCATCGCTCTCGGTGGCGACCATCGACACGACGGCCGAACGGACGTCGAACGTCTTGGCCCCTGTCTTGAACATGCGGGTCACCTCGGCAACGTCGACAGCGAGGAAGCGCTCCACGGCATACGCCAAGGAGCCGGAGGTGACCCCGCGCATCTCGAGACGCCACACGCTTGCCTCGAGGCGCTCGGCCAGGCTGCCCGGGCCCGCCTGGACGACCTCGAGGACGTCGAGGTCGGGTGGGAGGGCTTCGTCGAGGGCCACGCGGACGGCGTCAGGGTCGACGCGTTCGGTCACCGAGATCTCGAAGTACTCGGCCTCGCTCGCGGTGCCGGTGGGCGCGGCGTTGGCGTAGCTGATCTTGGGGTGCGGGTGGAAGCCGGCCGAAAACGCCATCGGCACACCGGAGCGCCGCAGGGCACGCTCGAGGGCACGCGCGAAGTCCCGCGTCGACGAGAAACGCAGCCGGCCGCGCTTGGCGTAGCGGATGCGGAGCTTCTGGACCGCGAGCGGCGGCGGAGGGCCTTCAGGGATGCGACGTGCCATGGTCCGCCCAGCCTATTTCACCGCTGGGCGCGTCCCGGACGACGTGTATGCCGTCCGCTCACCTCGTCCTGCAACCGCCTCTTGCGAGCACGGAGCCGTTCAGGCCGGCGGAAGCACGAGGCGGGGGCGACCGGTCACGGGCCCTGAGTCGAGGGACGCCGGCGTGACGACCAGACCGGCGCCGAGTCGGTCCGCGAGTGCGCGCGTAGCGAGTCCGCGGCGCACGAACCGGAACTCTGGCACGCTCTGCGCCTCGAGCGTCACCGCCCGCTGGTCCAGCTCCGACGGCGCCCGGGCGTTGGAGGCGCTCACCGACCCTGAGGTCTCACGCGGCGCCGGAGGCGGTCCGGACGCTGCCAATGGCGGCAGGTCCACGACCCACAGCGTCGTACCGGGAGTGCACAGACCCGCGAGCAGGCCAAGGACCTTGCCCTCGGCGGCGGTTTGCGCCGTGAGCCGCACGTCGTCCCCAGCGGTCAGGGCTCGCACGATCTCGTCAGCGCTAGCCGGGCTGTCGTCGAGGCCGAGCAGCGTCGCGGCCTCGGTGGGAGAGAACGGCGCCTCATCGCCGCGCTGCAGGGGCCAGCTCGGGAAGCTTGGGTCAGGCCACACGTAGGGCAGGTCGTCAGGGATGTCGCCGAAGTGCTGGCGATAGTGCTCGGGCTCCTTGCGGACCAAGGCGGAGCGGTGGCTGAGGTGGAGCGCCTCGTCGCCGACCCACGGTGGGAGGCGCCCGTCGTCCCGCAGCACGTTCCAGTCGGGCTCGACGCCGCCGGTGAACTCGAGCAGCGACAGCCTCGTGGAGTCGGCCCTCCCCCGCGCCCGCCACTCGTCAACGCACGCCAGACCGTAAGCGACCAGCCCGGGGACGAAACCGCGCCACATCCGCACGGCAGGGTGGTTCTTCCAGCCGTAGGTCGGCCAGGTCAACGCCCGCAGGACCTGGAACGTCTCGACTCGCTGCTTGCCGAGCCTGCGGTCGTCGAGGACCGCGGCGCTCGCGCGGGGGTCGGCATAGGGGAAAAAAGTCTGCACTGTTCCCTTCTACCCTGCTCGTGAGGGCTTTTCCTGCTTCCGCTCGCCCACACTTCCTCGACCGCACCGGCCCCGACGGGTCAGCGCAAGGTGACGTCAGCCGAGACGTGGCGGTTCGGGACATCCCCAGAGGCCACGTGTCGGGGGCGCTGTGACGGGTCGGCATGTCAGGACCCCCCGACCCGTCACACAGGTCCCGACGGGTCGACCCGGGCTGGGTCAGGCGTGCGTGTGCTCGGCCATGGCTGCCTTGCCGGCACCGAGCACGGTGAGCGGCAACAGGACCTTGCCCGTCGGGCCGATCTCGATCTCGGTTCCCAGCTGGGGGCAGACGCCACAGTCGAAGCACGGCGTCCAGCGGCAGTCGTCGACCTCGGTCTCGTCGAGCGAGTCGAGCCAGTCCTGCCAGAGCCATTCCTTGTCGAGGCCGGAGTCGATGACGTCCCAAGGTAGGAACTCGGACTCCTCGCGGTCGCGCGTGGTGTACCAGTCGACGTCGATCGGCCACTGGCTCGCGGAGAACACCTTGTCGGCCGACGCCATCCACAACTCGTAGGAGAAGTGCTCGCTCCACCCGTCGAAACGGCCACCATCACGCCACACCTGCTCGATGACGGCACCCACTCGGCGGTCGCCGCGCGACAGGAGGCCTTCGACGATGCCGGGCTTGCCGTCGTGGTAGCGGAACCCGATGGAGGAGCCGAAGCGCCGGTCGTCCCGGATGGCGTTGCGGAGCTTCTCGAGGCGGGCGTCGGTGTCCTCGGCGGACAGCTGGCCAACCCACTGGAACGGCGTGTGCGCCTTGGGCACGAACCCACCGATCGACACGGTGCAACGGATGTCCTTGCGGCCACTGACCTGACGTCCGGTCTCGATGACCTTCTTGGCGAGCTCGGCGATCTGGAGGACGTCCTCGTCGGTCTCGGTGGGCAGCCCGCACATGAAGTAGAGCTTGACGTTGCGCCAGCCCGCGCCATAGGCCGCCGAGACGGTCTTGATGAGGTCCTCTTCGGTGACCATCTTGTTGATGACCTTGCGGATCCGCTCGCTGCCTCCCTCGGGCGCGAACGTCAGCCCGGAGCGGCGCCCGTTGCGGGTCAGCTCGTTGGCGAGGTCGATGTTGAACGCGTCGACGCGGGTCGACGGGAGCGACAACCCGGTTTGAGTGCCTTCGTAGCGGTCGGCCAGCCCCTTGGTGAGCTCCGCGATCTCGGAGTGGTCCGCGCTTGAGAGCGACAGCAGCCCGACTTCTTCGAATCCTGTTGCGGCGAGGCCCTTCTCGACCATCTCGCCGATGCTGGTGATCGAGCGCTCACGCACCGGACGGGTGATCATGCCGGCCTGGCAGAAGCGGCAACCGCGGGTGCAGCCACGAAAGATCTCGACCGACATGCGCTCGTGCACGGACTCGGCCAGCGGGACCAGCGGCTGCTTCGGGTAGGGCCACGCGTCGAGGTCCATGACCGTGTGTTTGGAGACGCGCCACGGGACGCCGGGCTCGGTCGGGGCGATGCGTTGGATGCGGCCGTCCGGCAGATAGCTCACGTCATAGAACACCGGCACATAGACACCACCGGTGCGCGCAAGGCGCAGCAGCAGCTCACGGCGACCACCCGGCATACCCTCGCGTTTCCACGCAGCAATGAGCGCGCTGACCATGAGGACAGCCTCTTCGCCGTCGCCGATGATCGCGGCGTCGATGAAGTCGGAGATCGTCTCGGGGTTGAAGGCCGCGTGGCCACCGGCGATGACGAGTGTGTCGCCGTCGGTGCGGTCGCGGGCGTGCAGCGGAATGCCGGCGAGGTCGAGCGCGGTGAGGAGGTTGGTGTAGCCGAGTTCGGTCGAGAACGAGATCCCCAGGACGTCGAAGTCACCCACCGCTCGGTGGGCATCGACGGTGAACTGCGGGATACCCGCGGCCCGCATGAGGGCTTCCATGTCGGGCCACATCGAATACGTGCGTTCGGCGAGGACGTCCGGGCGCTCGTTGAGGACTTCGTAGAGGATCATCGAGCCTTGGTTGGGGACACCGACCTCGTAGGCGTCGGGATACATGAGCGCCCAGCGCACGGTGTGCTCACCGCCAACGTTCCAGTCCTTGACGGTCGAGTTGAGTTCGCCACCGACATACTGGATCGGCTTGCTCACCTGTTCGAGCAGGGGCTCGAGCGCGGAGAACAGGGAGTCGCCAGCAGTACGGGTGTGCATGGGGCAAGGGTACGTTCGCCCCGGCGCGTAGCCCAAAGCTTGAGGGCACACTGGGGTGATGGAGGCCGCGGCGCGGGTGGCAGAGGCGATGGCCGCGTGGCCGCGTCAGAACTTCCTGCCCCTGCGCGAGCGCCGCCACGCGCACCGGGACGGGCCACTGGCGATCGGGCACGGCCAGACGAACTCCCAGCCGCGCACCGTCGCGGCGATGCTCGCGCTCCTCGACGTGCACGCTGGAGACCGCGTGCTCGACGTCGGGGCGGGCTCGGGCTGGACGACGGCCCTGCTCGCCCACCTCTGCGGGCCGACCGGCTCGGTGGTCGGGGTGGAACGGGTGCCGGAGCTGGTCACCTTCGGTGCCGCAAACCTTGACCGCGCCCGTATGCCGTGGGCTCGCCTGACGCTCGCAACACCCGGTGCGCTCGGCTCACCGGACAGCGGCCCCTTCGACCGGATCTTGGTGTCGGCTGACGGGCAGACCCTCCCACGCGCCCTTGTCGACCAGCTCGCACCGGGCGCAGTGATGGTCATCCCGGTCCGTGGGTGGATGCACCGGGTGTGGCTGGACGCCGACGGTGAGGCACACGTCGATTTTCACGGCGCCTACCGCTTCGTGCCCCTCGTCGAGGACTGAGACCCGTGTATTGCCCTGTTGGGACACGACGAGGTGCGCCCGCCGCGTCCCAACTGGGCAGTGCGTGAGGTTGTCAGCTGCCGGTGTAGAGGGCGTCGAGCGTGTCCTTGTAGCGCTCGGTGACGACCTTGCGCTTGAGCTTCAGGCTTGGGGTGATCTCGCCGCTGTCGACCGTCAGATCGGTGTCGAGGATCGAGAACTTCTTGATCGTCTCCCACCTGTTGAGCCCGGCGTTGAGCTCATCGATGTAGCCCTGAACCATCTCGCGTGCCTCATCGGACGTCACGATCTCGGCGTAGGACCGCTCACCCAGATCGTTGGCCGCTGCCCAACCCTGGATGGCGTCGGGGTCGAGGGTCACGAGCGCGGACACGAAGTTGCGGTCGGCGCCATGGACCAAGAACTGGCTGACGTAGGGGCACATCCCCTTGAACGTCGACTCGATGACCGACGGCGCGACGTACTTGCCGTTGGAGGTCTTGAAGAGATCCTTCTTGCGGTCGGTGATCCTGAGGAAACCGCGTTCGTCGAGCTCACCGATGTCCCCCGTGTGGAACCACCCGTCGGAGGTGAGAACTTCCGCCGTGGCCTCGGGGTTGTTGTGGTAGCCGTCCATGATGTGGTCGCCGCGCAGGAGCACCTCACCGTCTTCGGCGATGCGAGCCTCCGACCCCGGGAAGGGCCATCCCACCGACCCGTATTTCAAGGCGCCGGGTCGGACGAGAAAGGCACCAGCCGTGGACTCCGTGAGGCCGTAGCCCTCAAGGATCGGCATGCCCATCGCATCGAACCAGCGGGCGATGTCCTGATTGAGCGCAGCCGAGCCCGAGATGAAGAAGCGGATGTTCCCGCCGAAACGCTCCCGGATCTTGCTCATGATGATCTTGTCCGCCAGGCCGTGCTTGACAGCGAGCAGGCCGCTGGGCGACGTGCCCTGCTCGCGCAGATCGCTGGCCTCTCGTCCGACGCCACTTGCCCAGTTGAAGAGTTTGAGCTTGGCTCCGCCCTCCTGCTCCATCATCAGGCTGATGCGGCCGTAGGCCTTCTCGAAGATGCGCGGCGCGGCACCCATGAGGGTGGGTCGCACGACGGCGAGGTTGTCGACGATCTTGTCGATCCGACCATCGATGGCCGTGGTGAGCCCCGTCTGGAGAGGCAAGGTGAGCAGGATCTTGCCGAAGATGTGCGCCAGCGGCAGCCAGAGGTATTGCACGTCGTCTTCCCTGAGCAGGCCCGTGGCGTGCATGGCGGCGGCCTCATAGACGAAGCTCTTGTGCAGGAGGCGGACCCCCTTGGGTCGGCCCGTGGTGCCGGACGTGTAGATGATCGTGGCGAGGCGGTCAGGGGTGAGCGCGTCGATCCGGGCGTCGATGATGCCGGGGTCACGCTCGAGCCCGGTCCGTCCCAGCCCCTCAAGACCGTCGAGTGAGATGACCCAGTCATCCTCGCCCGTCGCAGCCTCTGGGTCGAAGGTGACGACCTTGCTCACTCCTGGGATCTGGTTCTGGATGCGTCGGAGCTTGGCAACCTGCTCGGCGTTCTCGGCGAAGACGACCTTGCTCTGCGAGTCGCTGATGATGAAGGCAACGTCGTCGTCGATGGTCGTGGGATAGATCGTCGTCGTGACTCCCCCGCACACCATCACACCCAGGTCGGCGATGGCCCACTCGTAGCACGCGCCCGCCGCGATGCCGACGCGGTCCTCCGGACCGACACCGAGCGCAATGAGACCCGCACCAATGGCGTTGACCCGCTTCTGCACCTCGGTCCACGGGACGTTGACCCACTCATCTGCACCATCGGCTCCCGCCCCGACGTTCGCGTACATGAACGCGGTCTTGTCAGGGGTCGCAGCGACGCGATCCCGGAAGAGGTGGGCGACGCTGGGCGAGCGTTGAGTGAGGATGTCCTCGTCGATCGGCTCGTCAGCGGCCGTCTGGATCTGGGCAGGTGCAGTAGGCATTGCGGGCATCCTCGTCATTGGGGAAGTCGTTGCCGGATCGTCCCACAGTGAGTGCACCTTGCGGACCCCATCCCGCCAAATGTGACCAACGGGTAAGGGCCGCGGAGCAAACAGCCGAGCTAGATCCGATCGCGGTGCCCCGCGGCATACGCCGCATTGACGACACCCACGGCGAGCCACGACGCAAACATCGACGACCCCCCGTAGGACACGAACGGCAACGGCAACCCGGTCACCGGCATGACCCCCAGGTTCATTCCGACGTTCTGGAAGACCTGGAAGCCCAGCCACGTCCCCACGCCCACGCCCACGAAGCGCCCGAAGGCATCCCCGGAGCGCCCGGCGACGATGAAGACCCGGATGACGATGAACGAGAGCAACAGCAGCAGCCCAGCCGCGCCGATGAAGCCGAGTTCCTCCCCCGCCACCGAGAAAATGAAGTCGTTGAGTTGGTAGGGGATGAAGCCGCCCTGGGTCTGGCGCCCCTCCATGAAGCCCTGGCCCGACCAGCCGCCCGAACCGATCGCGAGGCGCACTTGGCGGGTTTGGTAGCCGATGCCCTGCGGGTCGGCGCTCGGATTCGCGAACGCGAGAAGCCGGTCGCGCTGATAGTCACTGAGCAACGGGGTGCTCAGCGCCGCGACAACTACCCCGGCTGCAGCGAGCCCCACCCCCACGAGCCAGCGCCGAGGCGCACCGGCGATCGCGATGACCACGAACGCCAGGCCGCCCAGGACCACCGCCGAGCCGAGGTCGGGTTGCAGCATGATCAGCGCAACAGGGACGGCGGCCAGCACCCACCCGAGCGCCACGTCACGGTTGCTGGGCGCCACCCGTCGCTCCCACCGGTCGGCAAAGACGAAGCCGAGCACGAGGGCCAGCCCGACCTTGGCGAACTCCGAGGGCTGCACCGTGAATCCCGCAGCAACCGGGATCCACGACCGGGACCCATTGACCGTTGTCCCGATCGGGGTGAGCACAGCGATGAGCCCCAACAACGAGAGGCCATAGACCCACGGCGTCACGAGCCGCAATCCATGGTGGCCAAGTCGGCCCACCCCGACTGCGAGTCCGATGCCGATCGCCGTGTTGAGAAGATGACGAACGAGGTATGCCGTGCCCGCGGCTTCGTGGGTCGCTGACCACACAAGCAGCGCACCGATGAGCGACGTGCCGGTTGCCCCGACGAGTAGGCCGAGATCCTGGCGGAGCCACTGGCCCCGAAGGCTCAGGAGGGGACGATCTGGGTGAGCACCGCTCGGCACTGCTCGACATCCTTGGACATGGCGACGAGGAGCTCGTCGATGCTCTCAAAACGCAGCGTGGGACGGATGTGCTCGACGAACTCGACGACCACGCACTCGTCATAGAGATCGAGGTCGTCGCGGTCGAGGACGTAGGCCTCAACCGTGCGCCGGTCCGAGGTGTCGAACGTGGGGTTCGTGCCGATCGAGATGGCGGCGGGCATCGTGCGGTCGGGCTCACCGGCAGCCAGGCCGAGGCGGGTGAGCCAGCCGGCATAGACACCCTCGGCCGGGACGAGACCTGCCGAGTCGGGCGAGAGGTTGGCTGTGGGGAAGCCCAGCTCACGGCCTCGGTGGTGGCCGTGGACCACGGTGCCAACGACGCGGTGGGGGCGGCCGAGGACGCGAGCAGCAGCGGCGACGTCACCCTCGCTCAGGGCGTTGCGCACCGAGGTCGAGGACCAGCGCTCGCCGTCACCGACGTCTTCGAGGGCGACGACCTCGAAGCCATGCTTCGTACCGAGCTCGCGCAGGGTCACGACATCTCCGGAGTTCTTGTAGCCGAAGCGCGTGTCGACGCCGACGACGACAACCTTGGCCTGGAGCCCATCGACAAAGGTGCCCCTGACGAACTCCTCGGGTGACTGCTGCGCGAACTCCGTCGTGAACTCGAGCACGAGCAGACCGTCGATGCCGGCGTCTGCGAGCAGGTCGTCCCGGATCGTGCCCGGCGTGATGAGCTCAGGCGCGCGTTCGGGGAAGAGAACGGCGAGAGGGTGTGGGTCGAACGTCACGGCGACTGTGGGAAGGCCGCGTTCGCGTCCGATCTCGATGAGGCGGGTCAGGACGGCCTTGTGGCCGCGATGGACACCGTCGAAGTTGCCGAGCGTGACGACACAGGGCGCCAGCTCGTCGGGTGTCTCGGCGGGGTCGGTGAAGCGGTGCACGGTGGACACTCTACGAACTCGCGGGGGCGAAGACGACGTGGCTCCGGGCCGTGTCCTTGGTCTCGTCGAGCATCGCCACGAGTCGGCCGTCCGGAGCGAAGGCCGCGACCGGCTCTGGCCGCCCGGGCTCCGCCGACGCGAGGCGCTGTCCGTAGCCGATCGTGAGGGCTTCCTCGGCGCTCAGCTCACGTGCCACGAACCCTGCGCGTGCGGCGTCGGCCAGCGGGATGACCGGCATCGGCTCACCTTGGCGTCCCTCAAGATCGGCAAGCGGGTATGCCGTGTCGAGACCGAAGCTGCCGACTCGCGTTCGTCGCAGGGCAATGAGGTGTCCGGCGGAGCCGAGCATCGTGCCGAGGTCTCGGGCGAGTGCCCGGACGTAGGTGCCAGAGGAAACCGTGACCTCGACGTCCACGTCGATGAGCTGGAGACCTGAGTCATCCGATCTGCGAAGGTTGCGGATCTCGAAGCGGGACACCGTCACTGGGCGCGGCGGAAGGTCAACGAACTCCCCCGCACGCGCTCGGTGGTAGGACCGCTGTCCCTTGACCTTGATGGCGCTGACGGAGCTGGGGACCTGCTCGATGTCACCGCTGAGAGTGGCCACGGCTTCGGCGATCGCCTCATCGCTCACGTCCTCGGCGCCGGGGGCGTTGGTCACCTCGCCCTCTGCGTCATCGGTGAGCGTGGCCTGCCCGAGACGGATCGTCGCGGTGTAGTCCTTGTCGCAGCCGACGAGGAAGGTGAGCAACTTCGTGGCCCGGCCTACACCGAGAACGAGGACACCCGTCGCCATCGGGTCGAGCGTGCCGGCGTGCCCCACCTTGCGGGTGTTGCACAGGCGGCGTGCTCGCGCAACGACGTCGTGACTTGTCCAGTCACTCGGCTTGTCGACGATGAGGAGCCCGTCGCTCTGGTTCAAGGGGCTCCGCTCACGCGCGGTCGGTGCCGGTGTCACTTGCACCGGCCGCAGCGGCAGCAGTGTCGTCCACGTCCTTGTCGTCGTCGTCCACGTCCTTGTCGTCGTCGTCGTCGTCCTCGTCGTCGTCGTCGTCGTGACGATAGGGGTCGGCGTCACCGGCGTGGGTGGCTCCCGCAGCAGCGGCGGCCACCTCGGCGTCGCGCTTCTTGGCCTCCTGCAGCAGGACCTCGAGGTGCGCCGCCGTCTCGGGGATCGCGTCGGCAATGAACTCGAGCGTCGGCGTCAGGCGGATGCCGAGGTTCTTGCCCACATGGCTGCGCAGCCTGCCGCGGTTCTCCTTGAGGAGGTAGGTGGTCTTGTCCCGCTGGGCCTCGTCACCAAAGACGGTGTAGAACACCGACGCGTGCTGGAGGTCATTGGTCACCCGGACGTCGGTGATCGTGACAAACCCGAGGTCGGGGTCCTTGATGATCTGGCCCAGTCCTGCGGCAATGAGGGTCTTGATGCGGTCGGCGACCTTGCGGGCGCGTGCGGCGTCAGCCACGACAACTCCTTCTCGAACGGATGGTCCTGCCCGCACACACTATGCGCCCGCCGTGCCGTCACAGAACTGGGCATGGATCGTCGCCGGAGACAACATCAGGCACCGTCTCGACGGTCCACTCGGAGTCAGCGGTGGGGGGCCCCGGCTGACAAGTGAACAGGCCAGCTGTGCTGGGCCACACGATGGACAGTGCTTCGAACTCGCCTCGGTGGAACGACCCCCACGAAGACCGTCTCGCGCAACTCCTCATCGCTCGCCCGTTCGACGACGACGGGAACTCCCGGCAGTCGCTGTCCAGCGACCCGACGACAGCGCTCGGTGAGCGCTGTCGACACGCGAGCGGCCGGCATACCGAAATGTCGGTATGCCGGCCGGTCACGTCAGGCGCGAAGCCTCAGGCGCGAGGCTTCTCACGCATCTCGTACGTGGCGATGAGGTCGCCGATCTGCAGGTCGTTGTAGGACCCCAGGTTGATACCGCACTCGAAGCCGTCGCGGACCTCGGTGACGTCATCCTTGAACCGGCGCAGGCCGGCGATCTCGACGTTCTCGGACACGACGACACC
>JBDSIV010000063.1:0-4568 GCA_039917755.1 Knoellia sp.
AGCTTCACCTGCGGTTCGCGGTGGCAACCACCGAACGGCATGCCGAGGACGCCGAGGCCGAGGCCGTCGTGCGCGTCCTGGTGGACGAGCTCGACGACGTCGCCAGGTGTGGCCGCTGGCAGCTGCACCGCGGCCCGGGCCGCAGGTGGCGCCTCGTGGCCCTCGGAGGACCCGTCAACGCACGCTGACGTCGAGGATCGAGGCCTTTCCCCGCCGAGCCGGTGGCGTGAGCTGGACGTCGAACACCTCGCCCACGATGGCGGCCAGCTTGGCCGGAGTACGAGCCCGTTGGCCGCTCACACAGAGATGACGAGCCACGAGGCCGCGGGTGTGCTTCGCCATGTGGCTGGCGCCGGGCACACGGATCTGCACCCAGCGTTCGGCGACGTGACCCGTGGGAGTCCAGGCCGCGGCATACGTCGAACTCCGGCAGTCAACGACCACCTCGCGTCCGGCGGCGGGGGCGAGCACGTCGTCAAGGACCGGTCGCCACGCAGCCGCGACGGGACCAAGCCCGGCGAGGTTCACGTCCATGGAGAGCCGGTAGGCCGTGATCCGGTCCGTGAGGCGCACTGCACCGTGGAGTGCCGAGACGATGACGACCCATTTGTTGGCCCGGCGGCGCGCAGAGGCATCCATCGAGTCGAGGTCGAGGGCGTCATAGAGCACCCCCGTGTAGACCTCGGCCGCGGGCGTTGCCGGGGAGGTCTCGAGAGTGAGGTTGCGAGCGATCTCTGCGGCGAGGCCAGAAGAAACACCCAGATCGGTTGTCGCAGTGGGGGACTCACTCACTACGCGCAGATGTGCCGCCACGGCGGAGCGGGTGTCGGACAGCTCGGGAAAGGACCATGTGCTCTGGTCAACAGGCTTGCCCCGACGACGGTTCGACTTGGATTCCGACGGTGGCAGGACGATGAGCACGCCGTCACCTTATGCGCGTGAGGCTTGGGTAGGTTGGCTGGCATGCCTCAGCGCCAGCTCAGCCTCGCCCCGACCGACGCCACGACCGCGGAGACCCTGCGTGAGACCTTGCTGGAGCGCTTCAGGGCCATCCGCGTCGAGATCAGGGCGAGCGAGACGTTCCCGCCCGAGGTCGAGGCCGAGGCCGACACGGTGTCGGCGCAGCCTCTTGACCTGCCCGCGCGCGACGAGACGGCAGTTCCCTTGATCACTCTCGATCCAGCGACGTCGATGGACCTCGATCAGGCGATGTGCCTGGAGCGCGACGGAGAGGGCTACCGCGTGCGTTATGCCATCGCCGATGTCCCGGCCTTTGTTGCTCCTGGTGGAGCGATCGACAGGGAGACCCGCCAGCGTGGCGAGACGATCTATTGCCCCGACATGCGGGCGCCGCTCCACCCGCCTGTCCTCAGCGAAGGTGCCGCCAGTCTGCTTCCGGGCGAGGTGCGCCCGGCGTTCGTCTGGGACATGCGACTGGACTCCGAAGGCGAAGGCACGAGCGCCGAGCTCTATCGAGCGAGGGTGAAGTCGGTCGAGCGGTTCGACTACGCCACGGTGCAGGAGCAGGTTGACGCCGGCACGACCGACGAGCGCTGGGTCCTGCTCAAGGAGATCGGCGAGAAGCGCATCCGTCAGGAGCAGCTGCGCGGCGGTGCCAACCTGCCCATGCCCGAGCAGGAAGTTGCGCTGGGGGACGACGGCAACTTCACGCTGTCCTTCCGACCTCCGCGCGCCTCCGAGGACTGGAACGCCCAGATCTCGCTGCTCACCGGCATGGCTGCCGCCGACATGATGCTGCACGCGGGTGTCGGGATTCTGCGCACCATGCCCGAGGCCGACCACGGCGCGGTGGCGCGCTTCCGCCGCCAGGCCAAGGCGCTCGGAGCTCCATGGCCCGCCGAGCAAACCTATGGCGACTTCCTGCGCACGCTCGATCGCGACAACCCCAAGCACCTCGCCCTCATCCACTCGGCGACGTCCCTGTTCCGCGGAGCCGGCTACACGCCCTTCGACGGAGACGTCCCCGAGCAGACAGAGCACGCAGCCGTGGCGGACGCCTATGCCCACGTCACCGCACCGCTGCGCCGCCTCGTCGATCGCTTCGGGCTCGTCATCTGCGAGGCGATCAGCAGTGGGGCCGAGGTCCCGACCTGGGTGCGTGAAGCCCTCCCGACGATCCCCGAGATCATGAAGGAATCCGGCCGTCGCGCGGGCCAGGCCGAGAGCCTGTGCGCCAACGCCGTCGAGGCGGCTGTTCTGCAACCGCGCATCGGAGAGTCGTTCGACGCGGTGGTGGTCGATCGTGACGACCGAGGCCTCGAGGTCCAATTGCTGGAGCTTCCCATCCTGGTCCGTGCCAAGGGTGAGGCTGAGCTGGGTGCTTCGGTGTCCGTGCGCCTTGAGGCGGTTGACGTCGCCGCTGGACGGACGACGTTCCTCCTCGTCTGAGCTCGTCACACGGCCACGTATGCTGTGCCTGCGGATGAGTCAGTCCGACGGTCGCGTCGTGGGCAACCACGTCGAGGAAAGTCCGGGCTCCACAGGGCACGGTGGTGGCCAACAGCCACCCGGGGTGACCCGCGGGACAGTGCCACAGAAAACAGACCGCCACCCGATTTCGGTCGGGCGGTAAGGGTGAAACGGTGGTGTAAGAGACCACCAGCGGCTCCGGTGACGGAGTCGGCTAGGTAAACCCCACTGGGAGCAAGTTCAGACAGTGTGCGTTCGAGGGCGGCCCGCCCGAGCACACGGGTAGAGCGCTGGAGGCCACTGGCAACAGTGGTCGGAGATGGATGACCGTCAGCGTGATCCGGGCAACCGGCCACGCGACAGAACCCGGCTTATGACTGACTCGTCCGCACCCAAGCCGGCCACCCGGCATACCGTGAAGGTATGCGACTGACGCACCTCGGACACGCCTGCCTCCTCGTCGAGCTCGGGAACGAACGCATCCTCATCGACCCGGGCAACCTCACCCCGGGCCTCGAGGCTGTGCGCGACCTCTCGGCCATCGTCATCACCCACCAACACCCGGACCACCTGGACCCCGAGCGACTACCAAATCTCGTGCGGACCAACCCGAGCGTCCGCGTGCTTTGCGACGCCGGCAGCGTCGAGATGCTGGCTGCCCTCGGGATCGAGGGCCGGGCCCACAACGGGGAGACCCGCATCGGAGCCGTGACGATCACCCCGGTGGGCGAGATGCACGCCCTCATCCACGAGGATCTTCCACGCATCACCAACGTCGGCGTCGTGCTGCGGGCTGAGGGGGAGGCCAGCGTCTTCCATCCGGGCGACAGTCTCGATGGGGAGCCCGGGAGCGTCGACGTTGTCGCCTTCCCGCTCAACGCTCCGTGGCAGCGCAGTCGAGACATGACGGGTTTCCTGCGACGACTCAACCCCAGGTATGCCGTGCCGGTCCATGATGGGCTGCTCAACGCCACCGGGCGGGCTGGCTATCTCAGGCAGGCTGGCCAGCTGGGCGGTGCGGATACCGAGATCCGCGATCTCGCCGGTGCGAGCGCAGTCGCTTTCTCGCTCTGAGCGAAGTCCGACGTCGAGAGGAACATCCCGAAAAAGGCGATGCTCAGCGCGCGCCAGCGCTGACCTGCCGCTGGTCAGAGGGAGTCGTGGTACTCCTGCGCCAGGTGGGCGGCACCGATGATTCCGGCCTTGTTCTCGAGCACGGCCGGCACGATCTTGGTGCGCAGCTTGAGGAGCGGCAAGAACTCCTCGTGGTCCTTGGACACCCCGCCGCCGACGACGAAGAGGTCGGGCCACAGCAGGTTCTCCAGGTGGCTGTAGTAGCGCTGGAGCCGCTCGGTCCACTCCGGGTAGGTGAGCCCTTCGATGTCCTTGATCGAGGAGGCAGCCCGCTTCTCGGCATCGACGCCATCGATCTCGAGGTGACCGAGCTCGGAGTTGGGGATGAGCTTGCCGTTGTGGATGAGAGCGCTGCCGATGCCTGTGCCGAGCGTCGTGACGATCACGAGGCCCTTTTGCCCCTTGGCCGCCCCGTAGTGCATCTCGGCGACGCCAGCAGCGTCGGCGTCGTTGACGAGGACGATGTCGTGACCGAGCTTCTTCTCGAGCATCTTCTCGGCCTCGAAGTCGAGCCAGGACTTGTCGATGTTCGCGGCGGAACGCACCACTCCCTGAGTCACGACGCCGGGGATGGTGATGCCGATGGGGGAGTCCCCTCGCACCTCGTCGAAGTGCGCGACGATCTGGTCGATGATGTCGCCGACGGCCTCGGGCGTGGACGTGGCCGGGGTGTCGATGCGCTTGCGCTTGCCGGCGAACTCACCCTTCTTGAGGTCAACTGGCGCTCCCTTGATGCCGCTCCCACCGACGTCGATGCCAAGGGGCAGACCGCTCTTCTTGCTCATGGGGACTCCTGTGTCCATCGGTGTTCGGGTCGGTCAGGGAAGGGTGAGAATTTCGTTGCCGCTGTCGGTGATGAGAATCGTGTGTTCGAACTGGGCTGAGCGCTTCCGGTCTCCGGTGACGACAGTCCAGTCGTCGTCCCACATCTCCCACCTCTCGGTACCCAGGTTGAGCATGGGTTCGATGGTGAAGGTCATGCCTGGCTCGATCACGGTGTCATA